>CAYNFJ010000074.1:0-11184 GCA_964396505.1 uncultured Polaribacter sp.
TCAAAGTTTCCATAAGCATCGGCTTTAGTTGTATCTCTTGAACAAGAAGTAACTAGAAATGTGGAAAGTATCAGTAGGATTATATTTTTCATCGGATGAAGTTTTATTGAATTATTTGTAAAATAATTGGATTAGTTATACATAGTGATTTGATAATTAGCCTGAGCTAATCGTAATTGAATTTCGTGAATTTTTTGATTGATTTCTGCTTGTAGCATTTTATTCATTGCTGCGGTATATGCTGCCGGAGTTATGAGATCGTGTTTTAATTGGTTTTCGGCTGTTTGCACATTCTTTTTATGCAAGTCAATCAGCTCCCTGTCTGAATGTAAAAGTTGTTGGTATTTGTCAATATCAGATTGATAGGTCTTAGCGGCTATCTCTTGTTGCCATTCAAATACCTCTTGCTGATTATCGACAACTTCTTTGTTTATCTCCAAAATTTGTCGTTGCTTTTTGGCACTATGCCAATCAAAAACATTCCATTGCAGTCTGGCACCGATGATATAAAAATCTTGTACCGAATTGTCGAGCATATTCAATCCCGGATTACCAATGCCTGCCGTACCAAAAGCCATAATTTTCGGGTAATTTTTTTTGCGAATCACCTGTTCATTGCGATTTATGATTTCTCTTTTTAACTCAAATTGTTGCAATTCCGGACGCACTTGCAAACTTTTTGAGGTCGAGAGATCCTGTTCAAACACTGTGTTTTCAGGTATTTTCTTACCTAATAGCAAACCTAGTTTATCTATAAGTTGTGTTCGCCGAACACTGCTTTCTACTATTTTTTGTTGCAATTCCAAGACTTTGACTTGTAAAGGACCATCAGCATTTTCCGGGGCTACACCATGTCCTATTCGTTTTTGTATTTCAGTTATTTTCTCTCGAAGTTGTTGCCTGTTATTTTGTAACAATTCTTGTGTTTTATCAATAAGCAATATGGAAAAATACAATTGATTGATTTGCTGCTTAATATTGTGAAAAGCAACAGCAATCACTTGTTTTTCACTTTGTGTTTCTGCTTCTTTTAGTTTGGATTTCAACCCAATAACTCCTCCATTATAAAGTAATTGATTTACATTTACAGTTGCTTTCCACTGCTCTTGATTGGGAATATCTAGAGACATATTAGGAAGGGTAATGGGCAAACTAATCACATCGGATTGATAGGTGGCTTGTGCCGCCAATTCTAATTTGGGCAATTTTTGTGTAAATAAAATTCCTTTTTCGATATCCATTTGACGGGATAACAAATCCGATTTTTTTTGTAACGGATAATTCTCTTCGGCGGTTTGATAACACGCATCCAAGGTGAGTATTTCCTGTGCTTGCACGCTGACAAAAGGAAACAGAATCAGCAAAAATATCCTTGTGATTGTTCGGTTCATTTTAGTTCATTTTTAATGCGTTAATAACAAAATCGGCTACATGAGTTTTTCGTTCATTTAGTAGCAATTTATAGGCTTTTTCATCTTTTTGTAAGATCGATTGTAATAGTGGTTTAGCGACAAAAGGGAAAATACTCATCGAAACCACATTTAATATAAGTTGTTCCGGTTGAATGGGTTGGATTTTCCCTTGATCAACCAATTCTTGTACTTGTGTACGCATACGACTAAAACTATCGCCGAATTCTTTGATAAAAGTATCTTGAATCAACCCGGGATTCCGATTTAGCTCATTTATGATAAAAGTCGGGATATACGAATGTCTGCTGATTAAATCGATGTAACTATCAGTAAAATGCCGTATTTTATCAAAAAGCGGTTCGTCTTTCGCAATAATTTCTTTTAGCTTTGGTGCCATAATAGAAACTGCTGTTTTAAATACCGCCTCAAATAATTTTTGCTTGCTGCGATAGTAATAATGTAGCATCGCTTTGTTAATCTGTGCTTTATCAGCAATTTCTTGCATGCGGGCACCGCTCATCCCTTTGGTCTGGAATACATCGGTCGCGGCTTTTAATATTTTTTGTTCGGTGTCTGAATGATGTGCCATTTTTAACTATTTATTTTAACCATATTATCTAACCATTTGGTTGACAAAGGTAAGATGCATTTTTTTACCGTACAAGTTTTACAGGTAAAAATGTATAGATTATTATCTAAATAATTGTTTATTAGGATATTATATTTAACTATTTGGTTAAATTAATTGGGTAATACCTACAAATCTTCAGCCTTTGGCATAGAATTTGAACTCGTAAAAAGATAAAAAACCACTTCAGATGAAAACAATTCTTTCTTTTATTCTTATCGGTTCAGTCGTTTTTGTATCCCAAGCACAAAACAATGATTGGCAATGTATTCAAACCAACACACCTGATTACAGCTATTCGCATTATAATAATGAGTATGGGCATATAACCAATGGGGTATATTATTCCATTGAAAGTGCTTTGCAAAATCCTGAAAAAGTAACTATTTTAGATTTATCCAATCAACATATAGCGCAGTTGGATTACCGGTTAAGCCGGTTGAATCAATTGGAAGTACTTGTTTTAAAAAATAATCAATTAACAGCCTTGCCTTATCAAATATGCTCATTGCCCAAACTTCGTATTATAGATGTTTCTAATAACTCATTAGATGAAATTCCCTACCAAATCGGGGAGTTAAAGGCCCTTAAAATATTGATTTTAAAAGGAAATAACGTGACTGCTCTTCCCTATCAAATATCGCAATTATCTCATTTAAAACTACTTGACATCAGTCATAATTATTTAACAGAACTGCCCTACCAACTATCACGATTGACTAATTTAAAAAAGATATATGCCGGTTATAATGAAATAAAAGAAATACCGTATCAGTTTGCTGCATTAAAAAATTTACGAATTTTAGATCTAACTCACAATAATAATGTGGAAATTCCGTATCAATTGAAACACAACCCTATTCATATTATTCAATAATCAATTTCCGGTATTAGAAGATCCCTTCATAAAAATAAACTAAATTTGATACTACAACGGAATATTCCCGTGTTTTCGTTTGGGTTTATCCACATCTTTTCCCTCTAACATTGAAAATCCTTTAATCAATTTTCTTCTGGTATCTTTTGGCAGAATTACTTCATCGACAAAACCTCTTTGAGCAGCTGAATACGGATTGGCAAACAATTCGGCATACTCGGCTTCTTTTTCTTTGAGTTTTGCTGCTTTATCTTCTGCTGCCATAATTTCTTTTCTAAAAATGATCTCACTGGCTCCTTTGGCACCCATTACGGCAATCTCGGCTGATGGCCAAGCATAGTTCAGGTCAGCACCGATGTGTTTTGAGTTCATTACATCATAAGCACCGCCATAAGCCTTGCGGGTTATCAACGTGATTCTGGGTACCGTTGCTTCACTAAAAGCATATAACAATTTCGCCCCTTGTGATATAATTCCATTCCACTCTTGGTCTGTTCCGGGTAAAAATCCGGGGACATCTTCCAATACCAATAAAGGAATATTAAAAGCATCACAAAAACGCACAAATCTAGCAGCTTTTTTGGACGAATGTACATCTAAAACACCGGCCAAACTCATAGGTTGATTGGCAACAATTCCTATACTTTTTCCGGCTAATCGTGCAAATCCTACGATGATGTTGTCAGCATAATCTTTATGAATTTCAAAAAAGGTATTTCTATCGACAATTCCATTGATGACCTGCTTCATATCATAAGGCTTGTTGCTGGAATCGGGTAAAATGGTTTCCAATTCTTCACGAATTTCATCACCTAATTTATAGGGCAAGGGATTGCTGATTCCTCTATTATTCTGTGGCAAATAACTCAAGAGTGTTTTGACTTTTTCAAGGGCATCAATATCATTTACAGCGGTCAAATGTGTAACCCCTGATTTGGTGGCGTGGGTCGTTGCACCACCCAATTCTTCGGATGTAACATCTTCGTTGGTTACGGTTTTTACGACATTAGGTCCGGTTACAAACATATAACTGGTGTTCTTTACCATAATTGTAAAGTCTGTTAAAGCAGGCGAATAGACCGCACCGCCGGCACAAGGTCCCATCACAACAGATATTTGCGGGATCACTCCTGACGAATATACATTTCTGTAAAAAATATCGGCATATCCACCCAACGAACGCACCCCTTCTTGTATTCTGGCACCTCCCGAATCGTTTAGTCCAACAACCGGCGCCCCTACATTCAATGCCATATCCATAATCTTTACAATTTTTTCGGCATTGGTTTCTGACAATGAACCTCCAAAAACGGTAAAATCTTGTGAAAAAGCATACACCAATCGCCCGTTTACATAACCAAAACCGGTTACTACACCATCGCCGTAATAATTTTGTTTATCCATACCAAAATCAACGGTTCTGTGTGTTACCAAAGCACCTACTTCTTCAAAAGTGCCGTCATCAAACAGGTATTCCAAACGTTCTCTTGCCGTTAATTTTCCCTTGGCGTGTTGTTTTTCAATACGTTTGATACCGCCGCCCTGATAGGCTTGTTGTAATTTTTCTTGTAATGTTTTTATCTTGTCATTCATGATTCTTTCTTTTTGGAAATGGGTTATTTAACAAAAGGGACTTTTACTGCCGGCTTAATAGAATTGGTGCCTAATTTTAGTTTGCGTTTTTCATCCAAATACATTTTTAGTGCGATGGTAGCGGCAATTTTCGCTTCGGGTTTATAAAAATCGTCAATTGCTTCTGTTGTATAATAATCCTTTACAAAATGGGTGTTAAAATTTCCCGACACAAAAGACGGATGTTTACAAACAAATTTTCCAAAAGGCAAAGTTGTTTTTACTCCTTCTATCTTGTATTTGTCAATGGCTTCAATCATTTTCCGGATGGCTTCCGTCCGATTTTTTCCAAAAGTTATCAATTTTGCCAACATGGGGTCATAATAAATCGGCACCTCCATCCCTTCTTCAAATCCGTTATCAACTCGTATATTTTCACCTTTTGGTACTTGATATGTTGAAAGTTTTCCAATACTCGGAGCAAAATTATCCAGCGGATCTTCGGCATAAACCCTTAATTCTACGGCATGTCCGTTTATTTGTAAATCGTCTTGCTTGATTGATAACTTTTCGCCTTCGGCAATTTTAATTTGTTGTGCTACCAAATCCAATCCGGTAATAAACTCGGTTACAGGATGTTCTACCTGCAAACGGGTATTCATCTCCAGGAAATAGAAATTTTTATCGGCATCTAACAAGAACTCTACCGTTCCTGCTCCTACATAATCACAAGCTTTGGCAACATTTACCGCTGCTTTTCCCATGGCTTCTCTGATTCCGAGTGTCAATACAGCAGAGGGTGCCTCTTCTACCACTTTTTGATGTCGGCGTTGCACACTACATTCTCGTTCAAACAGATGTATTACATTACCGTGTTTATCTGCCAAAACCTGAATTTCAACGTGTCGGGGCGATTGCACATATTTTTCAATAAAAACCGCTCCGTTGCCAAAGGCTGCTTTGGCTTCGCTGATAGCTCGTTGCATTTGTTCTTTGACTGCCTCTTCTTTTTCGACGACTCGCATTCCTTTTCCACCACCACCGGCAGCTGCTTTTATCAAAATCGGAAAACCTACTTGTTTGGCAATTTTAACGGCTTCTTCAACATCTTCAACGGCTCTGTCCACACCGGGCACCATGGGAATATCGTAATGGCTAACGGCATCTTTGGCTTCCAATTTATCACCCATTGTTTGGATAGCTTTTTCATCGGGACCGATAAAAATGATACCATTTTCCTTTACTTTATTAGCAAAATCGGCATTTTCACTTAAAAAACCATAGCCCGGATGAATGGCATCCACGTGTAATTTTTTGGCAACTTCTATGATTTTATCGCCTCGTAAATAGGATTCGTTAGAAGGAGCATTACCAATTAATACGGCTTCGTCGGCAAATCGGACGTGGGGTGCATTTCTATCGGCAGTGGAATACACCGCTACGGTTTTAATGCCCATTTTTTTTGCCGTTGTAAAAACCCGAATGGCTATTTCGCCTCGGTTGGCTACTAATATTTTTTTTATTTTATTTTTTTTCATTGTCAAATCATTTATCTGTTTAATAGTTTATTGCCATAAGCAGTCCCGATAATTCGGAATTTAATTGTTTTTGACTCATACTCATGACTTTCGACTCTTCTACTCCATTTCAATCAATACAACGCCTTTTTCTACAGCATCTCCTTTATTCGCATGGATTTTTTTTACTACTCCATCAGCGGGTGCAAGCAACATATTTTCCATTTTCATGGCTTCCAATACCAACAGGTTATCCCCTTCTTTGACTTGGTCTCCTTCATTAATTTCAATAGAAAGAATCAGCCCCGGCATAGGCGATTTGATTTCCGATTCTTTTTCCTCTGCAATTAACGATAGTCCCATTTCGTCAATCAACATATCCAATTGGTCCTGAATAGCCACTTCATACGGATTCCCATTGACGACAATGCGGTATTTTTTATTTTTAAAATCTTTTTTATCAATTTTTACCAGATAATTGTTTTCTTGTTCAATGATATGGTATTGATTATCACTTAATGTCAGAATATCTTTTTGCTTGACGCTATCCTCATCAATTTCAAAGAGATAATTCGGACTAACTATTGTTTTAAAATTCATAATTCTATCCTTTAGTAATTGGTAACAAATGTAACTTTATAGAGGCTCTACTTTTATGATAATTATCAAGGTTTTTCACAAAACTCAGTCAAGACTCCAAAGGTAAATTTCGGATGCAAAAATCCAATATTCAAGCCTTCGGCTCCTTTGCGTTTTTGTTTGTCAATAAGTTTCACGCCTTTTTCTTCCGCTTCTTTCAATGCTTGGTTGACATCGTCGGTTGCAAAAGCAATGTGGTGGATTCCTTCACCCCGTTTGGCAATAAATTTGGCAACCGGACTATCTTCAGAAATGGGTTCCAATAATTCAATTTTTGTCTGTCCTATTTTAAAAAAGGCCGTTTTTACTTTTTGGTCTTTTACTTCTTCAATGGCATAACACTCCAGTCCCAATACGTCTTCAAAGTATTTTTTAGCTTCTGCTATGCTTTTTACGGCTATTCCGATGTGTTCAATATGTGATAAATTCATTTTATGAAAATTTTTATAAATAATGGTGTCCCCGTAAACTATTATAAAAGCAGGAAATCCCACTTTAGGGTTAATATTTTTTCACCAACAAACATTTGCTATGAACAAAAGTACACACTTTAGCGGAACTCCCATAATAAAACAGATGAGGATTTAATCTTTATGCTATGTGAAATAACAAAGAAGTGTAATTGAAATGTATCGGATATTTTATTCTGAACATTCCTATTTCAACATCCTTTTTTTTATTATATATTTGTGCATATTTCAAAAACATAAATATGAAACGGTTTTTCAAAATCTTTTTGGTTCTTTTTATTATTATAGCAGGGGTTGTTTATTGGCAATACCCACGCTTAAACATCATCTCAGGCTATGCGGCCAAAGATATGTGCTCTTGTATGTACGAAGGGCATCGCAACCCGGAGGATATTAAACAAACGGACACTAATTTTTCACCTATTGATATAGCTGAATATCAAATAGATACTACGTCTAAAACCGTGACAGCTTCGGTTTTTGGATTGATGAAACGAAAAGCGGTTTACAATGAAGATTTGGGATGTCAATTACTCAAAAATAATAACAAATACAGTGAGGCTTCACCCTTTCCGGCACCTCATAATTGTCCGCCACCGGCACCATATCCGTATGGTCACGAAGCGCAAAAAGATACCGTTTTTTCAAATATAGATTATAAAAAACTGCAACAAGCCGTTGAGCAAGCTTTTGACCCGGAAGGTGAAAATAAATTGAAAACGCGTTCTGTTTTGGTGCTTTATAAAGACCATATTATTGCAGAAAAATACTTAAAAGGTTTTAACAAAGATTCCAGAATTTTAGGCTGGTCTATGACCAAAAGCGTCTTATCTACCTTATTGGGAATTATGGAAAAACAAGGAAGAATTCACCTGAATGATACCCATCTATTTCCGGAATGGGAGCACGATGAAAGAGCCAATATATCATTGAAAGATTTATTACAAATGAGCAGTGGATTGGAATGGGATGAGAACTACGAAAAAATAAGCGATGTGACCAAAATGCTGTTTTTGGATGAAGATATGACCCTGGCTCAACGAAACAAGCCTTTACAATACCCCATTGGAACTCATTGGAATTACGCTTCGGGGACAACCAATCTCTTGTCTCGTTATATGCGTACTAATTTTTATAAATACCAAGATTATCTGGATTTTCCGGTGCGGGAACTCTACGATAAATTAGCCATGCGCTCTTTTTCCGTAGAATTGGATTTGTCCGGCAACTACGTTTTTTCATCCTACGGGTGGGCCACTACACGTGATTGGGCAAAAATGGGTGTTTTATATCTACACGAAGGCAATTGGAATGGTACTCAAATACTCAACAAGTCTTGGGTGAAATTTGTAAAAACCCCTTGCGGGCATTCCAACGGTGTGTATGGCGGCCATTTCTGGCTCAATGCCGGTGGAAAATATCCGGATGTTCCTAAAGATCTGTTTTCATTAAACGGATATCAAGGGCAACGGGTCTTTATCATTCCTTCTAAAGATTTGGTAGTGGTACGAATGGGACTGACCGACGGTTCTGTATTTGACTTTAACAGATTCTTGAAAGGCATTATCAGTGCAGTAAATTAAGATTGGAATTATAAATAAATGAGACGATATTCCATTACTGACAAATTTATCATCGCTTCTTTTGTGATAAGTATGATTATTATTGTCATAGTGGCTTCCTATTCTTTTCTTAAAGCAAAACATGCTATTCTGGACCGTACCTTTAGCCAATTAAATTCTGTACGTTATATCAAAACTGAGTTACTCGAAAGTTTTTTTGATAATTGCAAAAATGATATCCGGTTGGCAACCAATTCAACGGATATTCAAATCTTGGCAAAGCAAATTAACACTCAAAGCGTTCTTAAGAAATATGGATTTGTACAAGCTGAAAAAAACATACAATCTGACTTTTACAAAAAGCTGTCTCATACGTATTACAAAGCCATATATCTGATTACAACAAACAAAAATGTATTGTTTATAAAACCCTATAAATCCGGTTATTCAGCATCTTATATTAAAGAAGTGGTTAAAGGGTTTGATACGATCCCCCCCTTAGTCTGGACAGATTATCAAAGTCTGCGTGCCGGACTAAAACCGGTCAGTACTTACAATCCTATAATTGATAAAACAGGACAAAAGTTAGGAGTTTTGGTGTTTGAAATTAACCCAAAAGCTATAGATACGATTATGCTGAACAGACGTCAAGACAGCGGTTTGGGACGTAGTGGCGAATCCTATCTGGTAGGTGCCGATCGGTTGATGCGCAGTAGCTCCCGTTTTACCAAACAATCGGTGTTACAAACTACCGTCCAAACAAAAGCAGTCAAAACTGCATTTACCCGGCATGCTTCGTCAAAAATAGTCAAGGATTACCGCGGTGTCCCGGTATTGAGTTCTTTTGGAAAAATTAATATTCCCAATTTGAATTGGGTCCTATTAGCAGAAATTGATTATAAAGAAGCGACCATTCCTATTTTTAAGATTCGTTATGAGATTATTTTTATCAGTATCTTTATTTTTTTGGTCGTGCTTATTATCGTGATTGTGCTTTCCAAAAAAATAACTCAGCCTATCGAAAAACTCAACGAAGCGGTACACAAAATAAGTCAAGGCGATTTAGATGTAAAATTACACTATAAAAATGATGATGAAATAGGTGAACTCACCCATACTTTTAACCTGATGACCAAGGAATTAAAGCATAAAAATAAAGAATTGGAAAGTGAACGTATCAAAAGTTTACGCTCCCTGATAGACGGACAAGAAATAGAACGCCAACGACTCTCCCGAGAGCTTCACGACAGCTTGGGGCAATTGCTAATAGCCCTAAAATTGAAATACGAAGCCAGTACCGATAGGGAAGAATTGGGCGAATTATTTGACAAAACCATAGAAGAAACCCGCCGTATTTCTAATAATTTAATGCCTTCGGCTTTAGAAGAATTCGGTTTGGCTACAGCCATTAGAAATGTGTGTAACGATATCTCGGAAAACACAAACATTCAAGTAGAATTAACCACAAAAGGAAACCTAAAAACATTGGATTTGGAAACAAAAATCTATTTGTTTCGTATCATACAAGAAGCGCTGACAAACATATTGAAACACGCCCAAGCCAGCAAACTTTCGTTGCTAATCTCCCAGAGTACAAAAAATATAAAACTGAGCATATCAGACAATGGAATAGGTTATAATCCTCAGGAAAATCCCAAAAAGAATTCCAATGGAATAAACAATATCAAAGACCGCGTATCGCTATTACAAGGTACGATAGAAATCGTATCCCACAAAAATAAAGGAACGCACATTCACATCCACATTCCAATTCGTAAATAGCACTATGAAAACAATAAAAATTATATTGGTTGATGATCATCAAATTGTAAGAGATGGTATTAAATCTCTATTATCCAAAAATGAAAAAATTACAATCATAGGAGAAGCCTCCAGTGGCTATGAATTGTTTAAACTGCTGAACAATCATACGCCGGACATCATTCTTCTGGATATCGCACTCCCGAATATGTCAGGGATAGAAGTTTCTAAAATCTTAACCAAAGAATTTCCCAAAATAAAAAAATTAATCCTGTCTATGTACACCTCTGAAGATTTTATATTCAATGCCTTAAAATCGGGAGTCAATGGATATTTACCCAAGAACACGACTCAAAAAGAGCTGTTACAAGCCATAGATACTATCTGTGATAACAAAGAATATTTTAGTAAAAATATCGCTGATACCATTTTAAAAAGCTACGTAAAATCGGCTAAACACGGCAATACTATCAGTGATAATAAACTGGAAAGCCTTACCCAACGAGAGCAAGAAGTGCTACGCAAAGTTGTAGCAGGAATGAAGAATCCCGAAATAGCACAAGAACTCAATATAAGCGTGCGTACGGTAGAAACGCACAAAACCAGTATTATGAATAAGTTAGACCTGCACAATACCGTGGAATTGGTCAAGTTTGCTATCAAAAACAAAATCATTGAATTATAAACGTGAGTTAGCCATAATCCTAAACAAAATTTTACAATATAAAAACACATTGATCAACAAA
>CAYNFJ010000075.1:0-11099 GCA_964396505.1 uncultured Polaribacter sp.
CATTCTGGGTATTGCCAGAGAAGTAGGCATCTCAGGAGCGGCTATCCATCAACGCTTACGAAAATTAGAAGCATCGGGTTTGCTAAAAGGTTCCAAATTCATCATTAATCCGAAAGTTTTGGGTTATAAAACCTTGGCTTTTGTAGGAATCTTTTTGGATAGTGCCAGCAAGTATAAAGAAGCCATCAAGAGTTTACAAGAAATTCCCGAGGTTATTGAAAGTCATTATACAACCGGTAATTATGGTATTTTAATCAAATTACTTTGTAAAGATAACGAACATTTGATGAAGGTTCTCAACAACCAAATTCAAGGAATTAAGGGCGTTTCCAGAACCGAAACGTTTATTTCATTGGAACAACAAATAGACCGTCAGATTCCCATCTAAGATTCCCCCTTTTCTAACTAATATTTATTATAGCACCTCATCATAAACTTTAAATAGAACCTTATACCGTCACAATTAAACATCTAGCGGTATAATATTTATTCATTTTAAGGTTTGGTATGGTTCTTTTTAGTACTTTCGTTCACTTATATTTCTTTCTATATTTAGAAATATAACCAATTATTACCAAATAAGCATACTTAATTATGGCACAAACACATTCATTTCACATACCGGTAATGGGCATTGGCTATACTATTGACACTCCTTTAAAGGTTTCTCAATATGGTATAGATTCCGTTATTTCACTGGTAGATGATATACTTCTTGAAAAATTACGCAAGGTATATTCAGAAAAATTTGAGATCCCTTATCAAGAGATTACAACTAAAATTGAAGACTTTAGAGCTAAAAGAATTACCTCTTACCTGAATTTGATTCAAGAAGTTGCAGAACAAAAATTTGAAGCATTAAAAAACGTGACATCCGAAAAAAGTGAAGAACTGATGACATATTTTAATATGCTACCGGACACATCCTCAATAAAACAAGAATTTATCAATTTAGTCGAAAAAATTCCTGATTTTTCTGAGATAAAAACTTGGTTACAGGACAATCTTTCCATGGGAAGTATTGACGTAAACATTATGACCAAAGTTGATAAAGCCAATTATTTAAACGGTGAAAAACTTCCTATTGAATTCAATGATGCTCATGCAGCCTTGAGAGGTTTTGCCAAAAGTAATTTAACTTCATCTGTTGTATTATCGGCAGGAATGAGTCCCAGACTATATGGATATATTGAACAATTTGACGATTTCTATCCGGATAAAAACGGTTTTATCAAAAAGAAAATCGTATTAAAAGTAAGTGATTTTCGATCGGCTTTGATACAAGGTAAATTCTTTGCAAAAAAAGGTCTGTGGGTCTCTGAATACCGCATTGAATCCGGATTAAATTGTGGAGGTCACGCCTTTGCTACAGATGGTTATTTGATGGGACCTATTCTAGCTGAATTTAGAGATAATAAAGAAAAATTGATACAAGAAGTTGGCGGTATTCTTAACAAAGCTTTGGAATATAAGAACCGGGTGGTTCCTACTAAAAGACTAGCGCTGAAAATAACAGCTCAAGGCGGAGTAGGTACACACGAAGAACATCAGTTCTTAATGAATCATTACCAACTGGATTCTGTGGGTTGGGGTTCTCCATTCTTATTGGTTCCCGAAGCCACTACGGTAGATGAAACCACCCTGCAACAGCTAGCCAAAGCACAAGAAGAAGATTTATATCTGAGTAACATCTCACCTCTGGGGGTTCCGTTTAACAGCTTAAAAGGCAATACCAAGGATGTGGAGAAACTGGAAGCCGCTCAAAATGGACGACCGGGTAGTTCGTGTCCCAAAGAGTTTTTGGTATCCAATAATGAGTTTTCAGAAAAAGCTATTTGTACCGCTTCCCGTCAATATCAACGACTTAAGATAAAGGAATTAGATGCACAAAATTTATCTGAAGATGCCTATCAAGAAAAGTATCAAAAAATTATTGATAAAGCCTGTATTTGTGTAGGATTAGGGACTCCTGCTCTATTGATTAATCAAATTGAAACAAAAATAGAAGGTACCGGTGTATCAGTATGTCCGGGTCCTAATATGGCTTATTTTTCTAAAATTAAAAGCCTTACCGAAATGGTCCAACATATTTATGGTAAACAAAACATAAGCCGTTCTGAACGACCGAATATGTTTATCAAAGAACTAAATCTATATATTGATTACCTTAAAAATCAATTGGAAGAAACCAAAACTATGATGTCGGATAAGCAAGAAAAGTATTTACAAACTTTTGCTAAAAATCTCAACGAAGGAGTACTGTATTACCAAAAAATGTTTGGGGATGCCAAGGATGCTTTTAAGGATATTAAAAATAAGATTTTAGCTGATTTGGATGCCGGAAAACAAAAGATTGCAAAAATTCAAATGCAAATAGAAACCGAAAAAGCACTTCAATAATACATTATAGAGCGGAACAAACACGCTTATTCCTAAAACAAAGGGCGCATCTTTTTCAGATACGCCCTTTGTTTTTTTATCTTCTACCCATATAAATCATCACATAATAAAATAGCGTTGCCAAGGCACCTACGGCAGCAACTACATAGGTTCTAGCTGCCCATTTAAGGGCATCTTTGGCGCCGTCATATTCATTGGGTGCTAACATATGTGCACTTTCTAACCAAGCCAAAGCCCGATTACTGGCATCGTATTCTACCGGTAATGTGACAAAAGTAAAAAGTACCGAAAAGGCAAAAAAGACAATCCCCAGCAGCAATAATTGTGGAAAGCTGTTGACCAACAAGATTCCTCCCAAAATGGCAAATTGAGCCAATTTACCGGTTACATTGACCGTAGGAACCATTTTAGATCGAAACTGCAACCAAGAGTAGGCTTGTGCATGCTGTACCGCATGCCCTACTTCGTGCGCCGCTACCGCAGCAGCTGCCGCATTTCTTTGATTATATACCGCTTCACTTAAATTGACCGTTTTATCGGCAGGATTATAATGATCGGTTAGGCGACCCTTGACCGAAATTACCCTGACATCGGTAATCCCGTTATCTGCCAACATTTTTTCGGCTATTTCCTTACCCGACATGCCGTTTTGCAAGGTTATCTTTGAGTATTGCTTGAACTTACTCTTTAATTTACTTTGTACCAACCAACCCGCTAGAGCGATGAGTCCAAAAATTACATATCCAAATAACATATTTTTTGTGTTTTAAAATTTTGTATAAATGTATAAAAAGTTTTTATTTTCATTACTTTTACTACATAAATTATTCCATATTTTAAAAAAGGACAAAATGGCAAAAAATCCACATATATTAATCATTTATACCGGTGGAACTATCGGTATGATACGGGATTATCAAACCAATGTATTACGTGCATTTGATTTTGAACATATCTATAAAAGCATTCCGGAGCTCAATCATTTGAACTGTAGTATTGAGAGTATCTCATTTGACAAACCCATCGATTCCAGCAATATGAATCCGACTCATTGGGAAACAATCGCTCAAATTATCCAAAAAAATTACCGACGGGTAGATGGTTTTGTAGTACTGCACGGATCGGATACGATGGCTTATACGGCATCTGCTATCAGCTTTATGTTTGAAAATTTGTCAAAACCGGTTATTTTTACCGGATCACAACTTCCTATCGGGCATTTGCGCACCGATGCCAAAGAAAATATGATAACTGCCATAGAGATAGCAGCCGCTCAAAAGAAAAATGGCAAGCCCAAAGTAGCCGAGGTCTGCATCTATTTTGAATACAAACTCTATCGTGCCAACAGAACGACCAAAACCAGTGCCGAACAATTTGAAGCTTTTACCTCACCCAATTATCCGGAATTGGCAGAGAGTGGGGTACATTTGAAATTTAATAAATCAGCCCTGTTACAAGTTAAAAGTTCTACAGAATTAATCTATCGAAAAATAGAGAAACACCCTATTGTTCTCTTTAAAATTTTTCCGGGTATGACAGAAGAAAGTGTTCGCTACATTTTTAACACGCCCCACCTCAAAGGCATCATCTTAGAAGCCTATGGATCCGGGAATGCCCCGACGGACTCTTGGTTTATCCAACTCCTAAAAGAAACCTTGGAACGGGGTATCCCAATTATTGATATTACCCAATGCGTAGCCGGAAGTGTGATGTTGGGTAAATACGAAACCAGTGCAGAACTTCTACGATTAGGTTTGATTAATGGATATGATATTACCAGCGAAGCAGCTATCAGCAAATTGTTATATTTATTGAGTATTGATGAAACACAAGGAAATATAAAAGCCCTTTTTGAAAGCTCCCTCAGAGGTGAAATAAGTATTCCGTAAACTCTTATTCTTTGGGTAATTTTACTATAAAAACGGTTCCTTTGTCCGGTTCAGAGATAAAAGAAATCGTTCCGGAATAGGCTTCGATAATATTCTTTATCATCGGTAAACCCAAGCCCATTCCGCTGGTTTTTGTAGTAAATTTAGGTTCAAAAACTTTTTCTTTTACCGTATCCGGAATCCCTTTACCATTATCGGTAACCGTAATTTCTACGAATTGACCCAAATCCTTTACACGAATTTCTATTCTGGGATGGGGATAATCTTCCAAGGCTTGATTGGCATTGGTGACCAGATTGGTAATTACACGAACCAATTGAGTCTTATCCAATTGAGCCATAATAATCTCTTTCTCGCTATAAAAAGATATATAATCTTCAGAGAAGATATCCACGGCATGTTTTACCACATCTACTACATCTAGCGCTTCTTTATGTACTGTGGGCATCTTGGCAAAATCAGAAAAGGCAGATGCAATAGAAGTCATCGTATCTATCTGCTGGATAATCGTATGACTGAACTCCGCTATTTTTTCTTTGGCATCGGGATCGTTCGGGTCAAATCTACGTTGAAAACTCTGCACCGATAAACGCATAGGAGTCAACGGATTTTTTATCTCGTGTGCTACCTGCTTGGCCATTTCACGCCAGGCATGTTCTCGTTCACTTCGAGCTAATTTTACCGCACTTTCTTCCAATTGATCAATCATACTATTAAAGGCATAGACCAAGTTATTGATTTCTACACTCCCACCCTCTAAAGCTATTTTTTCGTTTTTACTGGAAAAATGGATGCGATTCATCTTATCAATAACTGTCTTAATAGGATGCGTGATATAACGTGATAAAAAATAAGCCAATGCTATGGCAAGTATTATTATCAGTAGGAAAACACCGGAAATTCTCGCCAAAAATTCCCTTAACTCTTTATAAAAAAAAAGACTTTCCTGTAAATAGGAAATATTCAATATACCAATCGCATTGAATTTATTATCATAAATATAAGAAAAGGATGATTTATAGGTTTTTCCACTGGTAATTAAATCTTTTACCACACGATGTGACACCCCGTTTTGCAGCTCGGTAAGAATGGGTTTGGGAATGGGTTTTAGAGTGGTATCCCTGATAAAACTGGCTTTGGATGTTTTTAACAACTTTCCTTGTAAATCGTACAGGTAAACTTCCATTCCGTGCACATCGGCTATTTCATAAATTTTATCTCTAAAAATATTGGGCAATCGTTTGGTTTCAACGGTCCAAGTGGTGTTTCGCAACTCGTACTCAATATCACGTTTTATGGCATTTTCTTTACGTTGCAAGCGCTTAATATGATAATCCAACGCCTGCTCCCTATACTGTTCTACCGTCACACCAATAATCAATGCCGATGCAATGATAACCAGTACCAACATAGATAGAAAGATACGAATCTGTAAAGAAAGACGTTTAAATTTCATAGGGTAAAAGTAACAAAAAAGAAATTGTTACATTTGTCATACCATAAAAACTATTTATATGAAGTTTCAATCCATCATTATCAGCTTTTTTTTATTTCTGAGTTTTTCTATGCTTGCACAGCAAAAGAAAGATACTGCGCAAGCAAAACGCAAAATATTTTTTGGCGGTGGCATCCAATTGGGGGTGAGCAATGCTTATACCAGTTTTGGGATTAGCCCTTCTGTTATTTATGAATTTTCAGATCAATTTTCTTCCGGATTGGGCGTGAGTTACACCTATTCTAATAACAAATTGTACGATCTAAAATATCAAGTCGTAGGGCTGAGTGCTTTGGCTCTATACAATCCGTTAGAGCCGCTTCAATTATCTACCGAGTTTGAAGAGATGCATATCAGTGTCACAGGAAACAGCAGTCTGGATCCTTATTGGATTCCTGCGTGGTATATGGGTATAGCCTATTCAATGCGGCGTCATGCCGCCTTTGGCTTTAGGTATGATGTACTGTATGATAAAGACAAGAGTGTGTATGACAGTCCTTTTACACCTTTTATTCGTATTTATTTCTAATCTGGTACTTTTTACCTTTTTTTACTAAGGACATCTAAAACACACCGGTGATAAAACCTAAAAGAACTAAGCTGCAACAAGCTGGTTATCAGTTTATTCAAAAAAAACAGATTTTTTCAATTTTTTTTATATCTTAGTAGCGTAAAAAGAAAGAAGAAACGTTTACCCGAAATAAACTATGATGCTACCCGATAAAAATGTATGTATAACCCGTATTTTTTACCCTGATACGGCAAGGTATTCTTATATTATTACTCAAAACCAACCGCCTATGAAGTAGTGCGTACAGCGCAACTACCCAAACATTATACAACTATAAAAAAGAGAGGAGCCCGTACGAGAAATACAACAGCCCCTCTACAAAGCTAAACCGATGGCTAGCAGTAGCAAAGATATCAATTTATTTATTGCTATACACTATGTTGTTTTACATTTTTGTGAATTCATAATCCCTAGGTTTAGAGAGAACTTCACTATTTACAGATAGTTTGTAATTTCTCAAGCATAGATTTGAGAAGTTTTTTTAATAAATAACTGACAAATGTTTAACAACAAATACTTAAAATAATGAAAAAAATAAAATATATATTCAAGCTATTAACCATTGGTTTTTTTGCAATTATTATACTACAAAATTGTAAGAAAGAGGAGGATGTTTTTATAAAAGATAAGCAAAGTAATACAACTATTTCTTTTAAACCAAAAGTTATTACTTTAAAATTTTTTGAAAAAAAACAATTTTTCAAAAAGCAATAGAAATCCTAAATACTAAAACACCCACATCTAGATCAATAATGGAAGATGAATACGGTTTTTCCATTGATTCAACAAACGTATTAGAATTGGAATCTGATAACTACGTCTCTTATACTATGAAAATCAATAGAGATACCCCCAATAACAGTTTTGTCGAAAATTTATTGATAGAAATTGATAGTACGGGTACTCCAAAAGCTTCGATTGTCTCTTACAACCCAACACCGCAATGGATAAACAATTTTCAGAACAATTTACCACAATCCTATGAAGGTGCAATAACATTGCAACCCATTAATTATAACCCGAATAGTTCTCAAACATCACGTATGGATTGTATCTATGTTCTTGTTGAGACTACGCATCATTGTACCGGAATTGCACATGATTACTCCGGTGTGTTTGATGATTGTTGGGTTTGTGGTAGACCATCCAGTTCACAAGACACTTGGGTTACAAGTGAGGTTTTGATGGTTTCTTGTACCAATTCAGGTGGTAGTGGTGGATATTATTCAGGAGAAACAGGCACAGATAGCAACAGCTCTAATTATAATACGAATAATAACGGAGGACAAACAGCCTCAAATAATCAAGATTCATCTTCTTCTGACTCCACATCCTATACAGGTACCGGAATGGTAGTAACACTCCCCGACTATGTTATGGAACTAGCTTATGCTTTAGATATTGCTCAACCGGGAGATACGTCTTGTTTTAGTCCAGCATTTTTTGATTGGTATAATAACACCTATGCCCATCTTAAAACTGAACAAATAACAGATATTTTAGCGTTTCTCAATCAATATCCTGATAATCCCGAAGCACAAGAATTTGCTATGGCGGCGAGGGAAACTTTGAGTAATCAAAATCTGACATCAGAACAGTTTTCAAATTTCCAAAACTACATAAATGCCTTTAATGGGTCATCAACTGCTTTTGCAGAATGTATAGCAATCTTGAATATTCTCAATACTAATGAAACGGTAGAAACAAAACAACAACAGGTACAAGATTATTTACAAACCAATACGCCATTAGTCACAAATGTTCAACTTCCTGATTACAAAACAGAAATACAACGCATGACATCTTGGATGAGAGTATGGGGAAATCCTGAATATGTACCTTTTGCTGATTACATAGATAGCATAATAAATGACCCTAATTTTAATTCTTTTCCCTTGGGTGATGTTATTGATTTATATAATATCACCCGAAACCAATACCTATATATAAAAGGAATGTACTTCTTTGCTGTTGTTGTACCTATAGCAGAAGCTGCCTATCCTTTCATTGTATATGCTGTGATTGATGCTTCTTTAGGTGTTGCTCTACCATTACTCTCTAAGATTCCTTTAGCTTGGGTAACTCGAGGGGAGAAACTTGAAGCGATGTTAATTCACACTTCTACTATGGGAATTGAAGGAACTTCTCCTCATATAAGAATAATTGAAAGCTCATCTATACAAGCAGAAGCATTATTTACTACTTTAACTAAAGATAGAATATCAATTAGTTATCCAAGTTCTGGTGTGAGGGTTGCAAATATGGGTAATGGTAATTACATTACGTACAGAAATGCTACTGCATCTGGTAGTGGCTTTTCAGCGACATTAGAATATAACTATGTATCTTTGTTTGGCAATAATTTACCTAAATTAAAATTCCAATGAAAAATATAAATTTATTTTCAAATAATTACATTAATTTATTGTTCCCCTATTATATAGAATATTTACATGATATAATTGGTGTAGTAAAAAGCAATAAAGAAAAGATAAATTTCAAAGAAATAAAAGAAGAAACAATCAATATTATCAAAAAAATGCTAGAATATGATATTCTTTTTGTAATTGATTTTGACAATTTAAAATCAGGGAAAAAAATTCCAATTTCAAATTATTCTATTCCTGATATAATTAAAGATATTGATGAAAAATGGACAAAAGACACCCAATTTCCGGATTTTTATAGTATCGTGTTTTTTGGTTACAACCGGTGGTATGTTGATGGGTTAGAAAAAATAGCTACTAATCATAGCATTATTTGGAAACACGATATTTTAAGATATGCATCAACAAATAACAGAATTTATTGGCGAACTTTTGTTGAAAAAAAAATTGGAGATCTAAAAGAATGGATTGAAACTAACAAACCCTAACCATTACAACCAACCCTAGCGGTTTGGGTGAAAAATTCCAAACCGCTGGGGTTTGAAAAAAAAATAAAAAAGATGAATCAAAATAGCAGTTATCAGCCCTATAGACCACTACACCATACCAGTGCGGTGGTAAATGCGCTCGTAAGAGATTCTAAAGCCTCTACTCCGGCATTTTTTGATGGGTATAATAACACCTATGCCCATCTTAAAACTGAACAAATAACAGATATTTTAGCGTTTCTCAATCAATATCCTGATAATCCCGAAGCACAAGAATTTGCTATGGCGGCGATGGAAACTTTGAGTAATAATCCAAACTTAAGTTTTACTGATATACCAATAGTTCAAGTTCCTGAACAAACTACAGATACAGATATTGTTGATATGTTAGAATGTTTTGATTTAAATCAAGCAGCCACCCTTACTATTTACGTCGAACAACCTCTTTCGGGGTCTTCAGTTACAAGTTATAATCGAGATGTTGGGCATACATTTATTTCAATTAAACAAGGGTTTAATACTGCTGTCTTTGGTTTTTATCCTCAGGGTGATTGGGTAAATCCTTTTGCACCTGAAGATCCAAGTGAATTAATTAATAATGAAGAACATGGTTATGATGTAAGCATTACAACTTCTATTTCACCAGATCAACTTACTGATATTATTGATTACTCAATCAATTATCCTACTGTATATAATTTAAACACTTACAATTGTACTGATTTTGGGATAGAGATTGGAAATATTGGTGGTCTAGCACTTCCTAATGCCGATGGTACTTGGATTGGAGGTGGTGGTTCAAATCCAGGAGTTTTAGGTGAAGTTATTAGAGACTTACCTAGTAGTTCAAATTACTCAACAAATACAACTGGCGGTAAGGCTCCAAAGAACCATAAAGACTGTTAAACTTTTAATCTAATTGACAAATGAAAACATTTATAACTTACAGCATGATAATAATTTGTTTTACTTCGTGCCAAGTATCAAAAGATAAATTATTAATCGAAAATTTTGTAAAGAAATATATAATAAATAATACTGAATTATCTACAGACGGTATTGAGGAATTTATAACCCTTTTTGATTATAAAAAAGAATTAAGACTAGAGTTTATTACATACTTTTTAGAAATTCAACAAAAAGACTTAATAAATAAAGGTAATTTCGAAATCTTTAGTTATAAAGAGTTTATGGATTCAAATATAATACGTAGAGAAAAAGTAGAGTTCCCTAAAAATTACAAGAATATTTATTTTTTGGTTGCAGACTCAACAGAAATAGGGTTTTATATTATTGATGAGCATAAGATAATATCATTTTTTTGTGCAAATATAAGAAAAAGAGAAACAGATAAAGGTCATCCTTTCTTTCTAAACAAAGAAAACGGCAAGAATTGAGAATTATGATCTTAAAATGTATATTGATATTATTTGTTAACAAACCATAACATGAAACGATTGACAATAGCGGTTTAATAAAAACCTAAACCGCTTTTGTTTTCTAACAAGTAAATTGAAAAATGAATCAAAACAGACTTTTTTGTCCACTATATATTT
Organism: uncultured Polaribacter sp.; assembly: GCA_964396505.1. GTDB lineage: Bacteria > Bacteroidota > Bacteroidia > Flavobacteriales > Flavobacteriaceae > DQTL01. The sequence continues at coordinate 10,787 of CAYNFJ010000075.1, forward strand.
TATATAAAACGGAGCGTGCTAATAAAATAAGCACCCTTAGTAGCGGCAAGGCTGTTTTTACAACCACTTTTGATATTGGTATAACCGATGATGTTACCTATCAACAACAAATATTAGACTGCTTGGGTTTACAAGACGTAAATACTACCGATTTTAATTATGGCTCGTGGATTGCCACAGCAGGTTTTAATGACGTAAGAGCTATTGCAACTTTCTTAAATTCTCCTAGCGACACTAATAATCCTTATGGACCTACTAATTGTGGAAACCCAGCAGCACAAGAATTTGCTATGGTGGCGATGGAAACTTTGGA
>CAYNFJ010000076.1:0-4707 GCA_964396505.1 uncultured Polaribacter sp.
TGTACTACCCGATGATTCAGCTCCATTAAAGGATAATGTTACTTGCCCCCAACTCAAAACAAAGCTAAGGCTAAAAATAAAAGTAAAAAGTAGTTTTTTCATAATAATTTTGGTATTATTTTGGGTTGTTTAATTTGTTTTTTACCTCTTTAGACTGCTGCATACGTGCTGTATGATAGGTATAATACCCACCAAACAGCAGGGCGATGACCAGTGCCATACCTATCCATCCGTCAATGGGTAATCCCGGTGGCGGTGGGTTGGGATTAGGTGGTGTGGTCTGCGCCCATAGGGGAACATGGAACATCAAAATCCCAACGGATATCAATAGGAATTTGGGTATTTTCATCGGTCTATATCTTTAACAGTAAACGTGTTACAAAATAACAAAATTATTTTTAAAAGACAAGCCCTCGTTTGCAAGTTTTTCTAAACTTAATGATTTGGTAACAATACTGCCCTAAAATCCTTTATAAAAATATCAAACCTACATTGTTCCGCTTCGACTAAAAACGTATTTTTAAGCCCTTCAGAAGCACTTATAAAAGTCAAAAAAAGGAGTTTTTATAAAAGCTATGGGCTTCCCAAAAAAATATGTAATTTTGCAACTTATCTTTTGTTATAAACTATGTTAGATACCATACAAAAATACCGAGATGAAGTAGCGGCCTTTCAAGCGACTCGAGCCGATGAAATAGAAGCTTTCCGAATAAAATTTATCGGGAGTAAAGGTATTATCAAATCGCTTTTTGCCGATTTTAAAAAAGTTCCGAACGATCAAAAAAAAGCCGTCGGTCAGGCTTTAAACATATTGAAAAATGCGGCTACCGACAAGGTTAGAACGGCTTTGGAAAATCTGGAGAACCAACTGGGTGAAGCCGGTATATACGGCGATTTAAGCCGTCCGGAAGCACCCATTGAAATAGGCGCACGGCATCCTATATCAATTGTCAAAAACAAAATTGTCGAAATTTTTTCACGCATTGGTTTTACCGTATCCGAAGGGCCTGAAATCGAAGATGATTGGCATAATTTTTCTGCCTTAAACCTTCCGGAATACCATCCGGCTCGGGATATGCAGGATACCTTCTTTATCGAAAAAAATCCGGATATGTTACTGCGTACACACACCTCTTCGGTACAAGTGCGCTATATGGATAATCACAAACCGCCTATTCGTACCATTTCTCCGGGACGTGTCTTTAGAAATGAAGATATTTCGGCACGTGCACATTGTATCTTTCATCAAGTAGAGGGCTTGTATATCGATACCGATGTCTCTTTTGCCGATTTAAAACAAACCCTGTTGTACTTTACCAAAGAGTTGTTCGGCAAATCAAAAATACGATTGCGCCCTTCTTTTTTCCCGTTTACTGAACCCAGTGCCGAAGTGGATATCTATTGGGGATTGGAAACAGAAACCGATTATAGAATTACCAAAGGAACCGGTTGGCTGGAAATTATGGGTTGTGGAATGGTCGATCCCAATGTGTTAAAAAATGCGGGTATTGATCCCGAAAAATATACGGGCTATGCCTTTGGAATGGGTATTGAACGTATTGCTATGTTGTTGTATCAAATACCGGATATTCGTATGTTCTATGAAAATGATGTAAAATTTTTGGAACAATTCAAGGCGGTTTATTAAACAATGCCTTTGCTAGAGGAGCTATTAGAAATGTAGTTTCCCAACTCTTTTGAGAATGAAATAAAAATGAAAACCAAGACCACTTTTTTTTGTCAAAACTGCGGGGCACAATATCCCAAATGGATGGGACAGTGCCAATCTTGTCAGGAGTGGAACACCATTGTAGAAGAAGTGATTCAAAAAGAAGAAAAACGTGCTTGGAAAACAGGCGCCACCGCTAGAAAAAAAGCAAACAAAGCGCTCAAAGTCTCTGAAATAGCTCTGGATACTGAAATGCGTCTGACAACATTGGACACTGAACTGGATACCGTTTTAGGAGGAGGTTTGGTACCCGGATCTTTAATCTTATTGGGCGGGGAACCGGGTATTGGAAAATCCACGCTCTTACTTCAAGTAGCCTTATCAATGCCTCAAAACGTATTGTATATCTCAGGCGAAGAGAGTCAGTCGCAACTTAAAATGCGCGCCGAACGTCTGGATAAACTAGATTCCGATTGTCTGCTACTCACCGAGACCAACACGCAACAAATCTTTAGACAAATTACCGACATACAACCCGATGTATTGATTATTGATTCCATTCAAACGCTTTATACCAATACAATTGAAGCTTCTCCGGGAAGCATTTCACAAATTCGTGAAACGACCGCCGAGCTGATTAAATTTGCCAAAGAAACCGCTACTCCTGTTTTTATCATCGGTCATATTACCAAAGACGGACAGATAGCCGGACCTAAGATTCTGGAACATATGGTCGATGTGGTACTGCAATTTGAAGGAGATAGAAATCATATTTACCGGATATTGCGCGCACAAAAAAACCGCTTTGGTTCCACCGCTGAAATAGGTATTTACGAAATGTTGCAAGCCGGATTACGAGTGGTTGAAAATCCATCGGAATTGCTAATTTCTCAAAAAGACAAGGATTTAAGCGGAACCGCTATTGCAGCAACCATTGAAGGAGCCAGAGCCTTGATGATTGAAGTGCAAGCACTGGTTAGTACAGCGGTTTATGGAACCCCTCAACGTTCTTCAACAGGTTACGATATCAAACGATTGCATATGTTGTTGGCGGTCTTGGAAAAAAGAGCCGGTTTTAAATTAGGAGCTAAAGATGTTTTTTTAAATATTGCCGGAGGCATTCGAGTCCATGACCCGGCTATTGATTTATCGGTGATTACAGCCATACTCTCATCCAATGAAAACACACCCATTCCACAAGATACTTGTTTTGCTGCCGAAGTGGGATTAGCGGGAGAAATACGACCGGTTACTAAAATAGCACAACGTATATCCGAAGCTGAAAAACTGGGCTTTAAACGGATTTTTATCTCTAAATTTAATAAAATAAGTATTCAAAATTATACCATAGATATTATCTTTATCTCAAAAGTAGAGGATGTCTATAAAAGGCTGTTTGTATAACGAGTAGAAGTACTAAATAATAATTTAACTACTTTTGTAAAGAATAACAAGTAGAAAAAGAAAGTCGAACAATCACTAATTCATAAAAACACATTCAATGAAGGCATATATTTTTCCCGGACAAGGAGCACAATACGAAGGAATGGGAGCTGATTTGTACCAAAAATCCGATGAAGCAAAGGAACTGTTTGAAAAAGCAAATGAAATATTGGGTTTTTCAATAACTGACAGCATGTTTCACGGAACCGCCGAAGATCTCAAACAAACCAAAGTAACCCAACCGGCTATTTTCTTACATTCGGTTATCAGTGCCCGGTTATTAGGAGATGCTTTTAAACCCGAGATGGTCGCCGGACATTCTTTGGGCGAATTTTCTGCATTGGTCAGTGCCAGTGCCTTATCTTTTGAAGACGGGTTGCGATTGGTGTACCAACGTGCCTTAGCGATGCAAGAAGCTTGTGAAATACAAGATTCTACCATGGCGGCTGTTTTAGGATTGGATGACAAGATAGTAGAATCGGTCTGTCAAGAAACCGACGGAATCGTAGTGCCTGCCAATTATAACTGTCCGGGACAATTGGTTATTTCAGGGACTGTGCCAGCCATTGACAAAGCCTGTGAAACACTAAAAGAAAAAGGAGCCAGACGCGCATTGGTACTGCCGGTAGGAGGCGCCTTTCATTCGCCCTTGATGGAACCTGCCAGAGAAAAATTGGCAAAAGCCATTCGACAAACAAGATTGTCAAAACCGGTTTGTCCGGTATATCAAAATGCAGTAGCTCAAGGGGTTAGCGATCCGGATGTAATCAAAGAAAACTTGATAGCTCAATTGACCGCTCCTGTAAAATGGACACAATCGATCCAACAGATGATCACCGATGGCGGAACAGAATTTATTGAAATAGGTCCCGGAAAAGTACTCACCGGATTGATGCGAAAAATAGACCGAAGTGTCAGCGCTTCCAAAGCCGAATTATAGAAAAACCTAATTGCATGAAAACACCGGCATTTTTAAAAAAAGGAGATTTAATGGCACTGGTCACTCCGGCGGGTCCTTTGAAAAATGAGGAGCCTGTCCTGTTGGCAGAGGAATTAATACAGTCTTGGGGATTTAACTCGGTAAGAGGGAAACACCTGTTGCACTCCAATAACTACCTGTCGGGAACAGACCCTGAGCGTTTACAAGACTTACAAGAGGCATTGGACAACCCAAAGGTAAAAGCTATCTGGGCTGTACGCGGGGGTTATGGAAGTATGCGTATTCTGGCAAAACTCAATTTTACCAAATTCATTAAAAACCCCAAATGGCTGATTGGTTTTTCTGACATCACAGCACTTCATAATAAAATACATCAACTGGGATTGAAGAGTTTGCATGCGATGATGCCGGTACAACTCCTGAATTCAGTAGCCCAACCGGAAGCTATCGACAGTCTGCATGACAGCTTACTTGGAAAGCCCTTGGAAATTGTGATTCCGGCTTCTAAAAACAACAAAACAGGAAGCGCCATTGGAACATTGATAGGAGGAAATTTGTCCTTATTGGAAAGTTTACTGGGAACACCTTATCAAATAAATACCAAAGATAAAATCTTATTTCTGGAAGAAGTAGGCGAACCGCTTTACAAAATAGA
>CAYNFJ010000076.1:4807-10932 GCA_964396505.1 uncultured Polaribacter sp.
CCAAAGATAAAATCTTATTTCTGGAAGAAGTAGGCGAACCGCTTTACAAAATAGATCGCTTGTTGATGAGTTTGGAATTGGCGGGCTATTTTAAGCACTTGGCCGCCTTGGCTATTGGTTCTTTTACAGATATGGATCCGGAAAATAATCAAACAGATTCTTTTCAAAAATTGATTTTAGAACGGGTTAAAAGCTACGATTTTCCGGTAATTTTTGATGTACCTTCCGGGCATATTCCCAATAATCATTGTCTGATTTTAGGCGAAAAAATTACTGTAAATGTCGGGGAATTTGTCAGTTGTATTCGTTCTGTGTAAACTAAATTTTTCACAAAAATGGCAGATCACAATGAATTAGGAAAAGAAGGCGAAGCGATGGCAGTAGCCTATCTTCAAAAAAAAGGTTATACCATTTTGGATAAAAATTGGCGGTATCTGAAAGCAGAAATTGATATTGTCGCTCAAAAAGATCCGGAGACTTTGGTTATTGTTGAAGTAAAAACCCGTACCAATAATTTTATCGGCAATCCCGAAGAATTTGTCAGTAAAAAGAAAATTAAGCTCCTGACTCAAGCAGCCAATGAATATGTCATTTCCAAAAATATGAACGTGGAGGTACGTTTTGATATTATTGCTATTGTTAAAAACAGCAAATACCAACATCTGGAGCATCTGGAAAATGCTTTTTATTTTTTCTAATTACACAGATACTTTCCCACGAATATGTGGATGCGGATGATATCCCGACAATGTAAAATCTTCATAAGTAAATTTGAAAATATCCGTTACATCCGGATTGATCTGCATGGTAGGTAAATCTCTAGGAGTTCTACTCATTTGTAAAGCAACTTGCTCTTTGTGATTGTTGTAAATATGGGCATCGCCCAAGACGTGGACAAAATCACCGTATTCCAAGCCGGTTACCTGTGCAATCATCATGGTCAGTAAGGCATATGAAGCGATATTAAAAGGAACACCTAAAAAGATATCGCAACTGCGTTGGTATAATTGACAAGACAGTTTACCATCGGCGACATAAAATTGGAAAAAAGCATGACAAGGCGGTAAGGCGGCTTTACCACGAGCGACATTTTCTGCAAAAGACAATGAATTATCCGGTAATACCGATGGATTCCAAGCAGAAATCAACATTCTGCGACTATTGGGGTTGGTTTTAATTGTATGAATCAATTCGGATATTTGATCGATACCGTCGCCGTTCCAATTCCGCCATTGATAACCGTAAATGGGTCCTAAATCACCGTTTTCATCTGCCCAAGCGTCCCAAATACGCACCCCGTGTTTGTTGAGATATTGAATGTTGGTATCGCCTTTTAAAAACCACAATAGCTCGTAAATAATGGATTTTAAATGTAACTTTTTTGTAGTTAACAAAGGAAAACCCTCAGACAAATCAAAACGCATTTGATAGCCAAATACGCTGGTAGTACCCGTACCGGTACGGTCTCCTTTTTGAACCCCGTTTTTAGTCACATAGTCCAATAAATCCAAATACTGTTTCATCGTGTTTTTTTAGCTACCCGGGTTTTAATTAATGCTTGATATCTCCTATTTTTTTGGGGTCGTGTTTGTATTTAAAAATAAGCATAAACAGAATAGCCAAGATCAGCGCATAAGCGGCAAAAACCATCCAAATACTAAACCAATCTCTGCTGGCTACTTCTCCATTGGCGTAAGTAGAGAATTTTTGAACTACATAACCACTTCCTATTCCTCCTAGAATAGCACCTACTCCATTGGTCAACAGGATAAATAAACCTTGGGCGCTTCCTCTGTATTTGTTGTCGGTTTCTGTTTCAATAAATAAGGAACCTGAAATATTGAAAAAATCAAAAGCCGCTCCATATACAATCATAGACATAATCAAATAGCCCAAACCAATACCTTCGGGATTTCCTATACCGAAAAAACCAAAACGTAAGAACCAAGCCAACATACTCATAATCATCACAGTCTTAATACCAAAACGTTTTAGGAAAAAAGGAATGGTCAGAATAAACAAGGTTTCGGAAACTTGAGAAAAAGCAATAAATGAATTGGCGTTTTTTACGGGAAATGAATCCGGAAAATCAGCGGTAAAACTTCGCATAAATTCTGATGCCCAAGCATTGGAAATCTGTAATACAACACCCAACAAGGTGGCAAAGATAAAAAACACAGCCATTTTGTATTCTTTAAAAAGCACAAAGGCATCTAAACCTAAACGCTCGGATAAAGATTTGTTTTCTGAAGTAGATAGGGGTACATTCGGCATGGTAAAAGAATAGATTCCCATTACTATAGAAATAAACATCGCAAAATAAAACTGCATGTTTGTCTGCGCCCAACCCAAAGTACCTACAGCAACCTCTGCTACAATAAATCCAATGGTTCCCCAAACACGTATCTTGGGAAAGACCTTTACTACATCCAGTTTATGATCTGTTAGAATACTATACGAAACGGTATTTGCCAAGCCCAAGGTAGGCATATAAACGGTCAAATAACCCAGCATCAACCAAAAAAAGGTATCGTAATCTTGAGTCTGTGCCAAAAAGAACATAAAACCGGCACCGATTAAATGCAATAAACCCAATAATTTTTGAGCATTCAGGTATTTATCGGCAATGATTCCCACAATACCGGGCATTACCAATGAAGCAATCCCTAGCGTGGTAAAAACTTTTCCGATTTGAATTCCTTCAAAATGCAATTGTCCTCCCAGATAACCCCCTAGCGAAATGAGCCAAGCACCAAAAACAAAAAGTTCTAAAAAATTTAATACGGTCAAGCGAAATTTTATATTCATAATAATGGTATATTGATTTATTTTTTACTGCGTTTTTCTAATTCATCTCTCAATCGGGCAGCCAATTCATAGTCCTCATTCTCCACAGCTTCGTCCAATTGTTTTTGTAATTCTTCGGTAGATAATTGTTCATAAGGAGCTGTCAAATTTTCCAATTCCATAAACATTTCTTCTAGCATTTCAGTATCTTCATCGGTCAAGGGTTCTTCTCTTACAAAGGAGTCATTTTGTATTTCAATTCCGGCTTTATCCAATATATTTTCGTAGGTAAATATAGGAGCATTGACCCGAATGGCAATAGCGATGGCATCAGAGGTTCGCGCATCGATTATTTCTTCTACTTTATCCCGTTCACAGATTAGACTGGAATAAAAAATACCGTCTATCAGCTTATGGATTATAACTTGTTTTATTTGAATCAAAAAAGTATCGGCTAGCGACTTGAACAAATCGTGCGTCAGGGGTCTGGGTGGAATCAATTCTTCATCGATGGCAATAGCAATAGATTGTGCTTCCGGCGCTCCGATAACAATCGGTAAACTCCGCTTTCCTGAGATTTCATTAAGGACTAATACATAGGCTCCACTACGCGATTGGCTGGTAGAAATACCGTGTATATTTAGTTGAATCAAACCCACTATTTTCCGTTTAAAATTGATTTAAAAAAAACTGTCTGATTAAAGGATTTTGCATCCGGTAATCAGACAGCCCTTTAATGAGGCACAATTTATAAAAAATTAGGCATTTTCCGCTTTAAAAGCTTTTAATTTTTCAACTAACTTAGGAACAACTTCAAACGCATCTCCTACAATACCATATTCAGCCGATTTAAAGAACGGGGCTTCCGGGTCGGTATTGATTACGACTTTTACCTTAGAAGAATTGACTCCTGCCAGATGTTGGATAGCACCTGAAATACCTACGGCTATATACAGGTTCGATGCCACTTGTTTACCGGTTTGTCCCACGTGTTCTGCATGCGGTCTCCAGCCCAAATCGGCTACCGGTTTGGAACAAGCCGTGGCAGCTCCTAACACATCGGCTAGTTCTTCCAACATCGCCCAATTATCACCCGATTTCATACCCCGACCACCTGATACGACGATATCGGCATCAGCAATACTTACTTTACCCGAGGCTTTTTCAACAGACACTCTTTGGACGTTTCCCTGTTTTAATTCCGGAGAAAAACTTGCAACGCTTGCTGTAACCGGATTTTCAAATAATCCAAAAGAATTCTTGGCCAGTCCAATTACTTTTTTTGCTGTTTTTATTTCCGTATCGTTAAAAGCTTTGTTTGAAAAAGCTTTTCGTTTTACTACAAACGGACTGAACGAATGGGGCAATGCCACTACATTTGAGGCAAAACCCGCTTGTAATTTAGCAGCGACTACCGGTGCTAAAAAAGCACCATTGGCACTGGAATCCAGCACGATGACATCGGCATTTTCTTGTGTGGCAGCAGCGGCCAATAAATCGGCATAAACAAAGGCATCGGATGTTTTTAACGCATCACTATTGGCTATTATTATTTTTTCGGCTCCATAATTGGATAATGGAGTGGTGTCTTCTACAAATGCGGTAATTACAACCAAGTTGGTTTGCATTTGTTCGGCTAATTTTTTTCCGTAGGATGTTACTTCCAAAGCAACTTTTTTGAATTTTCCTTCCGATGATTCGGCAAAAACTAATACTGACATATCTTTATGTGGTTTTATAATTGAAAATTACCGGTTGATACATACTGAAATCAACCGAAATTATCAAAATGGTTTTTTTTAAATAACTTTGGCTTCGTTGTGTAATAAATCGACTAATTCATCTACCGTTTCTACAATTTTACAAGCAGATTTTTCTGCCGGTTTTTTAAAATGAATACTTTGTGTAGCTGTAGTAGCTTCTACAGGTTCTACTACACTTAGCGGTTTTTTACGAGCCATCATAATGCCGCGCATGTTGGGAATACGCAAGTCGTTTTCTTGTACAATTCCTTTTTGAGCACCCAACACCATAGGCAATTCAGAGGTCATAATTTCTTTTCCGCCGTCAATTTCGCGGGTTACCGTTACTTGTGTATCGGCTATTTCAATTCCGATGACTGCATTGACAAAATTAAATCCTAAAAAAGTGGCTAACATACCCGGAACCATCCCGCCATTGTAGTCAATAGACTCTCTACCTGCTAAGACCAAGTCAAAATTGCCGTTTTTTACAACAGCCGCCAGTTGTTGTGCTACATAGTAGCCGTCGGTGGCTTCTGTATTCACACGAATGGCATCATCGGCACCGATAGCCAAGGCCTTACGCAAGGTGGGTTCTACGCTTTGTGTTCCTACTGTAACTACGGTAACACTGGCTCCTTGTTTTTCCTTGAACCACATCGCACGTGTTAAGGTGTATTCATCATGCGGATTAATTACAAATTGTACACCATTGGTATCAAATTTAGTATCTTGATCCGTAAAATTAATCTTGGATGTTGTATCAGGAACATTGCTAATACATACTAATATCTTCATATTTATTGCATTTTAAGTGAATTGGTTACAAAAATACAAAAAAACTCTCAATTTATTATGCGTGCATAGTAAAAAATTAATTGTATTGATTTTTGTTCCCTTGGATTTGCGTAATTTTGCTCCAAATATATAACTGATGAGTTCTAAAACAAAACAAGCTTTCGATGTATTAATCGAAATTCCCAAAGGCAGTAGAAATAAATACGAATATGATTTTACCCTGAATAAAATACGATTTGACAGAATGTTATTTTCTTCTATGATGTATCCGGGCGATTACGGTTTTGTTCCGGAAACCTTGGCGCTGGACAAGGATCCCTTGGATGTATTGGTATTGGGTAGTGAGCCTACTTTTCCGATGTGTGTAATGGAAGTCAAAGCTATCGGAGTTTTTCATATGACCGATGAAAAAGGACCCGATGAAAAAATAATCTGTGTTCCGATTTCCGATCCTATCTGGAATCAATTGGATGATATTGAAGATATAAACCCTCATCAGGTCAAGGAAATTGAACACTTTTTTCAAGTCTATAAAGATTTGGAAGATAAAAAAGTAGATGTAGGGGGTTGGGGAAATGCCGAAGAAGCCTATAATATTTTAGATAAATGCTTGGAACGCTATAACACCAGCGAACATAAGAAAAAGAGGACTTTTACTATATGATGGATTAATTCATTTTTTCAAGTTACTCTTAAACATCATTAAAAAAGCGTAGGCAATGCCTCCTGTCTTCGACCCTAGGCACCCATAGTTAAAAAGTATAGCTCACTAATTACTTTTTTTATTTTTTCTTGATA
>CAYNFJ010000077.1:0-10559 GCA_964396505.1 uncultured Polaribacter sp.
AACGTTTTTTGGATACCCCGACATCGCAAGCCAATAATGTGACCACCGGTCGTATTTATCAATCGGTAATTGATAAGGAAAGACATGGAGAATATCTGGGAAAAACAGTTCAAATTATTCCACATATAACCGATGAAATAAAATACAGGATTCAATTATTAGGCAATACGGGCAAGTACGATATCGTTATTACCGAAATAGGTGGAACCATAGGTGATATTGAATCTTTACCCTATATAGAAGCGGTACGTCAGTTGTTGTGGGAACAAGGTCATACCAATGCATTGGTAATACATTTGACGCTTTTACCTTATTTATCGACTACCGGAGAATTAAAAACCAAACCCACTCAACACTCTGTCAAATCCTTAATGCAAAGTGGGGTCAGTCCGGATTTATTGGTTTGTCGAACAGAACATGCTATGAATGATGAGATAAAAAATAAATTGGCACTGTTCTGTAACGTCGAAAAAGAAGCCATTATCGAATCTATTGATGCAGAAACCATCTACGATGTACCCAACTTGATGTTACAAGAAGGCTTGGATACGGTCGTTCTAAAAAAATTACAATTGCCGTACAATAGTGTTTCGGATTTGAGCAAATGGAATGAATTTTTAATCAAATTTAAAAATCCGAAGAACACCATTAGTATTGGTTTAATCGGTAAATATGTAGAGTTACACGACGCCTATAAATCTATTGTGGAAAGTACCATTCACGCAGGTGCAGCCAATGATGTAAAAGTAAACATCCAATGGATACATTCTGAAGATTTGGAACATAAGAATATTCCTGAACTATTGAATAATTTAAACGGTATAATCGTAGCGCCTGGCTTTGGAAATAGAGGGATTGAGGGTAAAATCAAGGCTGTTCAATACGCTCGTGAAAACAAAATTCCATTCTTGGGAATTTGTCTGGGAATGCAGATGGCTGTCATTGAATTTGCCCGTAATATATTACAATTAAAAGATGCCAATTCTACAGAAATGAACGCCGATACATCATATCCGGTTATAGATTTAATGGAAAGCCAAAAAGATATTATAAACAAAGGAGGTACAATGCGTCTCGGGGCTTGGGATTGTGCCATAAAACCCAATACCAATGCCGCAAAAATCTATAATAAAGAGTTGATAAGTGAACGACATCGGCATCGTTTTGAGTTTAACAACACCTATTTAGAAGCTTTTGAAGCAGCCGGTATGTATGCCAGTGGCATGAATCCGGATACCCATTTGGTCGAAATAGTAGAGTTGGTAGATCACCCGTGGTTTGTAGGAGTTCAATACCATCCGGAATATAAGAGTACTGTGATTAACCCACATCCGCTTTTTGTGAGTTTTATCCGGGCGAGTTTGGAATACTCTTTGACTAAGTACTAGAGAACATAACGAGTGAATGTCGTAAATACAATAGGTGTAGTAAAAAAATATGTGATTTGAATGAACAGCCTTAAAGCTTTTAGTACCTTTGCCCCTCATTTTTATGACAGAATAGTAAGAGAATGACAATTTGACAATAAAGAATAATCAATGGAAGATAAAAAATTTGACCCGAATAGTTTAATAGGTTTCTTGTTAATGGGAGCTATATTGATGTGGATGTTCTACAATCAATCTAAAAATGCCAAAATAGAACAAGAAAAAAAAGCTAGAGAAGCCGCTATCCAAGACAGTATTCAAAAAGCCAATCCGAATAGGACCAAAGTAATTGATACCATACCGCAGCAAAACGCCACTGCGACTACCGTTCCTGTTGAACAAATAGATTCATTGGCACTACTTAACGCCCAATCGCAATTTGGTGCTTTTGCGTATGCTGCCAATTTACCATCGGCTACTGATCAATTGACGGTTTTGGAAAATGATTTATTAAAAATATCGGTATCCAATAAAGGTGGTGAGATACAGGAAATTTTATTAAAAAAATACAAGACCTACAATCAAAAACCGCTGTATCTTGTAAAAGGTGGTAATGCCCAATTCCAAATCAACTTCTCTACAAAAGATAATAGAGTACTTAATACAAAAGAGCTGTTTTTTGAACCTACTTTATCTAAAAATAAAGAAGGAGGAACTCAATTATCAATGAAGTTAAAAGTAGCAGCGGATAAATATCTGGAATACCTTTATACGATTAAACCCAATGATTATTTGATAGATTTTAGTGTGCGTTCTCAAGGCATGCAAAGTGTTTTAGATTATTCAAAACCTATTGATATACAATGGGATATGAAAACATATCATACTGAAAAGAGTGTTAAATATGAGAATCAATACACTACATTGGAGTATAGAATGCAAGGTGATGAATTTAATAATTTAAGTCCGATGGCAAAATCCAAAGAAAAGGAATTGACCCAAGTTAATTGGATTGCTTACCGACAACAATTTTTCACCTCAATTCTCAATTTTAAAACACCGGTTGAGAAAATAAAAGTAATATCAAAAAATCTAGTAGAAGATGAAGAAAAGGACACTGTTTTCACTAAACATTTTACATCTATTATTCCATTGAAGCCGCAAAATGGTGAATTGAATGAAAATTATAATTTCTTCTTCGGTCCATCGGATTACAATCTGTTAAAAACCTATAAAGGCCAGCATTTTGAACGTTCTATCAATTTAGGTTGGGGTATTTTTAGATGGATTAATCAGTATTTGATTATTCCGGTGTTCAATGCTCTAAAAGGAAGTATTGCGAGTTATGGATTGATTATCATTTTGATGACCTTGGTGGTGCGGATTATTATGTCTCCATTGGTTTATAAGTCATATTTATCCAGTGCCAAGATGAAAGTGCTAAGACCTGAAATGGAAGAGATCAACAAACGTCTTCCCGGAAAAGAGAATGCGATGAAACGCCAACAAGAAACGATGGCATTACAACGAAAAGCCGGTGTAAGTATGCTTTCCGGTTGTATTCCCGCTTTATTACAGATGCCGGTATTCTTTGCGTTATTCCGCTTTTTTCCTTCCAATTTTGATTTACGTCAAAAGAGTTTTTTATGGGCAGATGATTTATCGGCTTATGACAATGTATTGAACCTGCCTTTCCATATTCCGATTTATGGATCACACGTCAGCTTATTTCCGCTTCTTGCATCTATTGCCATTTTCTTTTATATGCAAATGAGTCAAAGCCAACAAGCCAATATGCAACCTCCTGCACAAGAAGGCATGCCCGATATGCAAAAAATGATGAAAGTAATGCTTTATATTTCACCTATTATGATGTTGTTTTTCTTTAATCAATACGGTAGTGGTTTGAGTTTGTATTATTTTATTTCCAATGTATTGACCTTAACCATTATGTATGTAATCAAAACTTGGGTTATTGATGAACAAAAGGTACATGCGATGGTTCAAAAGAAAAAAGCACAAGCTCCTAAGAAGAAATCGGCTTTCCGCCAACGATTGGACGATGCGATGAAACAAGCGCAAGAACAACAGGAACTCAAGAAAAAAGGAAAGAAATAAAGAATTTCTGGACCTATTAACACAAAAGCTTCTTTTATTTCATTGTAAATAAAAGAAGCTTTTGTTTTTATTACAGGTTGTTTATCTCAATTAATAGAAATAGAATAACTTTTTACCTATTTGAGAACTTAAAACTAGAATGACCAAAAATTATTATCATTCCATATTTCTTCTCGAAGCGCATTATCCAATTCTACCAACATCTTAGAATGTTCCCCTTCCCAAGCCGCTAGTATCTGATAGAGTTCTTTTTCGTTCGGGTCGGTTGCTTCTTTGGCTCGTGATTGATACAAATTGACGGCATTCATCTCAAAATCAATGGCCAATGAGATAGCGGCGGCTTCAAAACTGGCTGCGTGAATTTCCTTTTTTAATTGTTCGGTCAATACTTTTAGAACAACTGTTTCTTCCGGATCTTCTTTTGGGACATCGGGTCTTAAGAATTCATGTTTTTTGGTGTAATGGGCAAACTGCTTCCCTAAAAATTTAATATGCTCATCTTCCTCTTCTGCCATCATTTTAAAAATTTTTTGAGCGGCAGGATGTTCCGATTTTTTAGAAACATTTGTATAAAAAGCTTTTCCTCTGGTTTCTAATAAAATAGCTTCTTTTAAGATGTCTTCTGCAGTACGTGTCATAATAATATATTTTATTGTAAATAATTACAACAAAGGTAACGAATTTCTGATGATTTTAATTTTTATTGAACCGATATTTAATTTTAAATTGAAATAGCCTTCCAGGTAAATAAAATAGCTTTATTTTGTTATTTTAAATTAAATAAATCAGGAATCGTTTGATAGAGATGGCTTTGAATGCTCCAATTCTGAGGTAAAGATTATCGTATGAGTTTGCATCGTCAATGCGATTTTGAAATAGCTAAAATAATTAATTAATAAAAAAATATGAATACACCAGCAAGTATCTTTGATAAAATTGTCGATAAAAGAAGATCGTATAGATTGTTTCAAAAAGATTTTATCATACCGGAATCTGTGGTTTCTAAGAGTTTAGAACGCGCTATAAAATCACCCAATAGCAGTAATATGCAGTTGTGGGAGTTTTATAGAATAAAATCCAAAGAAGCCAAGGAGGAAGTTGCCAAAATATGTTTGAGTCAAGCCGGAGCCCAAACAGCATCAGAGATTGTTGTGTTTGTAGCACGTCCGGATTTGTGGAAAAAACGCCAAGCTGTTCATTTAAAACGGATTGAAAATAGTCCCACTAAACATATAAAGAATAAATTATTGGACAATAGTGAATTCAGTTATTACAATAGGGTGATTCCGATGTTTTATGATACCTCATTTGCTTGTATCCGTGATTTGGTAAAACGTTTCTATGTATGGAATAAAAGTCGTCAAAAACCTTTTATGCAGGATGTGTTTTCAAAACACGTACCGGTAGTTGCCCAAAAGAGTACGGCATTGGCTGCACAGACTTTTATGTTGAGTATTGCTGCCGAAGGATATGACAGTTTACCTATGGAAGGACTGGATTCCAAGCGGATGAAACGATTTTTAAAACTACCGAACCAAGCAGAAATAAATATGGCTATCGCTGTTGGAAAAGGTCTTCCTGAAGGGGTCAGAGGTGGACGTTTTAGGATTCCTTATGATCAAGTTGTTTTTGAAAAATAATTAATCCTTATAGTATTCGTTGTACAGCAGTAACCTGAGTGCTGCATTGGTTTCATTGGATTGTAATAAACGTTTTGCCTGTTGGTGTACTTGCGATACATCTTTAGAAAATTGTAGATTTGTATCAGCCAGCACCGATTCTTTGGAAGGCAGTTGACTGACATTGCCCAATCTAGCCAAATCATTACCGGATAATACCTTGCTCGTTCGGATAGACTCCGGAAGTTGATCTATTCCGATTCCTTTGGAATGAATGGGTTTGGGAATCTCAAACAAAGCTTCCGGTACCGTTCTAGCATACCAATTTCCACCCAAGCGCGATACAATATCCAATTGCAAGGTATCGACATTTTGGTTTTCATCCAATATCGCATCATCTATATGAATGGCTATGACTTCACAAATCACTAGATTTCCGGCACCTCCTTTGTCTCCCAGTGATTTTACTTCATTTACCTTACATTCAAATGCCACAGGGGCTTCTTGTATTCTGGGAGGCAAGACTTGGTCACAAGCTATTGGGGTAAAGCCGGCTTTGATAAATTCATTGACCCCTTTATCATATTCTGTGCTGCTTAATGACATTTGTTCCACTATCTTGTGATTGACTAGATGAATGACACATTCCGGGTGTTCCAATACGTTTTGCAGGGTATGCTTGGTCGTATTATCACGAACTCTACGCGAAGGAGAAAAAATCAAGATAGGCGGATCCATACTAAAAGCATTGAAAAAACTAAAAGGACTTAAATTGACATTTCCTTTAGAATCTACGGTACTAACCAAGGCAATAGGTCTGGGAGTAACCGTACTGATTATATAATTGAACAGATGAGAAGTTTGAGTTTCTTTTGCTATAATTTTCATATAATACTTGTATGATTAGAGGGTTCCTCTACGTTCTTGTTCGGCTTCAATCGATTCAAATAAGGCTTTAAAATTTCCTTTTCCAAAGGAATTAGCGCCCTTACGTTGGATAATTTCAAAAAACAGGGTCGGTCTATCGGTCAAGGGTTTGGTGAAAATCTGTAATAGATATCCCTCATCATCACGATCTACCATTATACCATGTTTTTTAAGGAGATTAATATCTTCATCAATAGTTCCTACTCTATCCAAAACTGTATCGTAATAGCTTCCGGGAACATATAAAAATTCGACGCCTCTTTTTTTCATTTCACTTACCGTAAAGACAATATCGTTAGTAGCTACGGCAATATGTTGGCAGCCGGCACCTTTGTAAAAATCGATATATTCTTCTATTTGTGATTTCTTTTTTCCTTTTGCCGGTTCGTTAATCGGAAATTTTATACGACCATTTCCATTGGTCATTACTTTACTCATCAAGGCGGTATATTCTGTAGAAATATCCTTATCATCAAATGTGATCAGGTTGGCAAAACCCATCACATCGGTATAAAATTGTGCCCATACATTCATTTGCCCCCAATCTACATTGCCTACCATATGATCTATATAACGTAAACCACAGTCAGTAGGATTGTAGTGTGATTCCCATTTTTCAAAATTGGGTAAAAAAGTTCCTCGATAATTTTTTCGTTCCACAAAAATATGAACCGTATCTCCATAAGTATGAATGCCACTACGAATTACTTCGCCGTGGCTGTCTTTTTCCAAGGTAGGTTTCAGATAGGATTTGGCCCCTCGGCGGGTGGTTTCTTCCCAGGCTTGTGTGGCATCATCTACCCAAAGAGCAATCACCTTTACACCATCTCCGTGGCGGTTAATATGGTCAAATATTTCAGTATGATCAGTATTGGGCATCGGAGTAGTAAAGACCAATCGTATTTTATCCTGAACCACTACATACGAAGTGCGGTCTTTGACCCCGGTTTCCAATCCGGCGTATGCCATGGATTGAAAACCCAAAGCAGTTTTGTAGAAGTGTGCAGCTTGTTTGGCATTTCCTACGTAAAATTCTACATAATCGGTTCCTAAAAGTGGTAAAAAATCTGCAGCTTCCGGAAATATTTTTTCCAATCCGTAGCTGTAATCTTTGATATTAGTTAAATCACTCATAATTTAATTACTAGTTTTTGTCTTGTTTAATCTGTAAGCCAACTTTTATAATAATCATCTACTTCTAATTGTAGGGCTTCTTCTGTAATAGAAATAGGGCTAAAAGGATCAATCATTACAGCCAGTTCCTCTGTTTTTGTCTTTCCAATACTGCGTTCTATGGCACCGGGATGGGGTCCGTGAGGGATTCCTCCGGGATGTAAGGTAATTTGTCCTTTTTCGATATTATTACGACTCATAAAATCGCCATCCACATAGTACAGAATTTCTTCAGAATCTATATTGCTATGATGGTAAGGAGCCGGAATAGATTGCGGATGATAATCGTACATTCTAGGAACAAAGGAACAAACGACAAAGCCCGATGATTCCCATTGTTGATGAATAGGAGGGGGCAGGTGTACCCGTCCCGTAATGGGTTCAAAGTCAAAAATTGAAAAAGCATAAGGATAGTTAAAACCATCCCAGCCTACTACATCAAAAGGATGATTGGTATGGGTGTATTCCCATAAGATATTTTGTTTTTTGGATAGTATTTTAAAAAGTCCTTTTTCGTCGTGAGTTTTTAAATCTTTGGGCAATCTAAAATCTCGCTCGCAATAAGGAGCATGTTCCAAAAATTGCCCGTAATTATTTCGATATCGGGCGGGAGAGGTCAGTTCGTTAAATGATTCAATATACAATATCCGGTTCTCTTTTGTATCAAAATCAATTTGGTAAGTAGTTCCCTTGGGAATAATCAGGTAATCACCGTATTTAAAATCCAGATTTCCATACATGGTTCTTAAAACCCCGCTTCCAATGTGAATAAAGAGCATTTCATCGGCATCGCTATTTCTATAAAAATAATCTTTTGAAAAAGATTGAGGAGCCGCTAGTCCAATGTGCAAGTCTTTATTGACAAACAAGGTTTTACGACTAGCCAAATAATCGGACTCCGGTTGCAAGGAAAAGCCTTTAAAACTTAAGGCTTTCATGTTTTTTTGTATAGCTATTTTGGGTGTAAGGTCTTTGATTCTTTTAATTTCCGATACCACAGTTGGAGGGTATAAGTGGTATATCAAAGATGATTTTCCGGCAAAACCTGCTGTGCCAAAAAGTTCTTCTTGGTACAGCCCCCCTTGTTTGTTTTTAAAAACGGTATGTCTTTTATGGGGTATTTTCCCTAATTGATGGTATCTAAACATCTGTCAGTAGTTTTATAAGTTAATTAATAATTTTCCCATCGATCATTTCAATTTTTCGGTCTGCCATTTCTGCCAAATCTTTGTTGTGTGTAACAATTACAAAGGTTTGCCCAAATGTGTCGCGCAAGGTGAAGAATAACTCGTGTAGATGAGTGGCCGAATCAGAATCTAAGTTTCCACTGGGCTCGTCGGCAAATATCACTTTGGGGTCATTGATCAGGGCTCTGGCCACGGCGACCCGCTGTTGTTCCCCTCCTGATAATTCATTAGGTTTATGATGTGTTCGATCGGATAATCCCAAAAATTGGAGCAATTCAGCGGCTTTTTTTTCGGATTGTTCCTTGTCTTTTCCGGCAATATAAGCAGGGATACAGACATTTTCCAAAGCGGTAAATTCCGGTAATAATTGGTGGAATTGAAAGATAAATCCGATGTGTGTATTGCGAAATTGGGCAAGTTCTTTATCTTTTAATTGTAATACATCGGTTTCATTGATAGTAATGGTAGTTTTATCGATATGGGTAGGTTTATCCAGTGTGCCAAGCAGTTGTAATAAAGTTGTTTTGCCGGCGCCGGAAGGACCTACAATAGCGACTATTTCTCCGGTTTTAACCTGAAGAGAAACTCCCTTTAACACCTCTAAAGAACCGTATTGTTTGGACAAATTAGTAGCTTGTATCATCATATTGGTTGCGAATATAACGAGAGTAGGGGTAATATCAAAATTATTATTGTTAAAGCCTGATTTCTATTGCCATCAAACATTTCAATTAGCAAGAATCACAAACCCATTCCATTCAGCAGGATTCCCAACCCCACACTAGTAATATATTGAACAATTAAATTTTTTCTCTATTTCAATCTCTTTATTCTCTAGTACGATTGTCAGATACTTTCTTAAATACCGTGTTATATTTAGAATATGAAAAAATTATAATAAAAATAGCAACCGGATGTTTTATAATTGGCATATTTATTGCCGCTGATAAGTAGAAAACAATCAATCTGACTAGAAAAAATGAAAAACAAATATTCGTTATTGCTTTTGGGAATCCTGTTTGACGCTATTGGTATGCTGTCCTTTGTTATTCCCGGGGTGGGAGAGTTTAGTGATGTCGTGTGGGCACCGATCGCTTCTTTTTTAATATATAAAATGTACAAAGGAACCGAAGGTAAAATCGGAGGTTTGATTACCTTTGTCGATGAAATTTTACCGGGCTTAGATATAATTCCCACTTTTACATTGATGTGGATCTATCATTTTTTGATAAAAAAAGACAAGTAAAAAATATGAATAAACACACCTATATATATAGTCTGTTTTTTTTACTGTTTAATCTTCATTCTTTAACTGTTTTTTCTCAGAAAGAAGAAACCGGACAAAAGAAAGATTCGTCCTATATATATTATGGTGATTATATCATTTTCGAAGGAGACACATTGGTAGTAGAATTGGATGAGGTACATCTTTTAAAAAAATTGAAATTTAAGAGTAGTTATGATAGACGTTACTATTATTGGTTTCGTCAAAAAGTTTTAAAAGCCTATCCGTATGCCAAGATGGCTGAAGAAAAATTAGCAGTTATCAATAAGCGATTGGCTACGATTAAATCCAAACGAAAGAGAAAAAAATATACCAGACGCTTACAAAAGTACTTTGAAAATGAATTTACAGATCAATTAAAAAAACTCACACGAACAGAAGGGCGTATCCTTATTAAATTAATACATCGCCAGACTGGTGTAACCGCTTTTGATATGGTAAAAGATTTACGAAGCGGTTGGAAAGCCTTTTGGTATCAAAAAATGGCCGGTTTATTTAAACTTTCACTCAAGACAACGTATCATCCGGAGTCTGTAGAAGAAGATTATTTGATTGAAGATATCCTTCAAAGAGCTTTTAATGATATGAAATTGGAACGTCAAGAGAGTAAATTAAACTTTGATTTTGATGAATTGTCCAAAAATAAAGGAGATTTCATCACAATTAAACGATAAATACCTGTAAAAGATTATTTTTTCTCTTTTACAGAATTCATATTATCCGGAGTTTATTATTGTTATTATTTCATATATTGTTGTGAATTGTTATATATTTTCGGATTATTTTCCTATCCAATTTCAGTAATTATAAACCGATTTTTTAAAGAAATTTTTTTTCTTCAAAAAAAGCACAAAAAACACTTGTGCGTAACAAAATAGTTATT
>CAYNFJ010000078.1:0-10525 GCA_964396505.1 uncultured Polaribacter sp.
GAAGCAGTTTGTTCAAGCTAGCACAAAACATCCAATGCCATACACTCTAACGTTCAGCATATGCCCAGTGGCGACTCTGAAGCACAAATTTACTAAAAAAATTTAAAACATAAATTTTTGCAATAAATTTATTAAGAAGCACTTAACAAGCCATTGGGTATATGCATTGTTGGGCAGCGTAGCATCACGTTCCGCTTTTCCATTGTGCTTGTCTTTCGAGTATTCATTGTCCTTTTTCTATTGCGTTTTCCTTTATTAGTTTTTAATTCGCAAGATTTTTATTCGGTCTGGCAGTATTTTTTTCCAATTCCTTTTAATTCCAATTTTTTCAAGTTTACATTTACACGTTACAAATTCGGTCGTGTAGGGGTTCGCCCTTTTCATTTTTCATTATTCAATTCGATTTTGATCTTTCCGATTTGATTTTTCAGTTTTACGATTCGCCTTTTCCGGAATTTATCCAATATTCACAAAAAATTTCGCCTTCGGCGATAAGTTCCGATTTTCAGCTCCGATTTTTCGCTTTTCGATTCAGTTGGAATTCAGTCGCTAATCATTCGGTTATAAGATTAATTTTTCACGAATAAAACTCCCCGTATCAAATTCGTTCTGGCAAGTAAAAATTTAAATAAAAAGTGGGATTTTCAAGTTAGCACAAAGTTTTAATGGTATGATGCCCAACTTGTTTATATACACAACTCCATTACACATATACACCCCAATCTAAGGGACAAAGCGTAATTAAGTATGCTTTTATATTTTTCAAATGTAAATCAAATTTTTAACTTATCAAAAGGACTTTTAATATTTCGTAAACTATTGTTACTTACGTGTGTATAAATCATAGTGGTCTTAGGACTGTTATGCCCTAATAATTCTTGTATATAACGTATATCAGTGCCGGATTCCAGTAGATGTGTGGCATAACTGTGGCGTAAGGTGTGTAAGGTAACTTTCTTGGTTATTTTAGTCTTTTTCAAGGCCTGCTTTAGAACGGCTCGGGCACTGCTTTGTGAGTATTTCCCCCCGTTCTTGCCTTCAATTAAGTACTGTTCGGGCTTGTTCAATTTGTAATATTCTGTCAGTAATACTAACAACTTGGGCGATAAGGGTAAATACCGGTCTTTCTGTCCTTTTGCTTGTGTAACACGTATTTGCATACGCTGGGAATCGATGTCATTTAAGGTCAAATTTAAGGCTTCTCCAATCCGTAATCCGGCTGAATAAATGATACTCAATAACACTTTATGCTTGATATTTCCTACTTGATTTAATAGGCTTTCTACTTCTTGAATACTTAATACCTCCGGAAGCCGTTTGGCTCTTTTAGGCCGTTCTATGGCGTCTAAATCCAAATGCTTGTTCTGATACTTTTGATAAAATAATTTTAAAGCACTCATTAATTGGTTTTGAAAAGTGGCAGAATAACCCTTCTTTAGAATATATTCTTGATTAAATCGGATGATGTCTTTCTCTACAATCTCATCCATATTCTTATTGGGATATTCTCGTAAAAAAACCTTGATCAGATTCGTGTAAGTAGCTATTGTATTATCAGAATACCGGCGCTGTGCCAACCAATTACCAAAAGCATTGATGATCGCATCATACTTGAGTATAAACTGCATGTCTATGCTTTCTTGTGCAAGATGCTTTTCCACTTCTTCTTCGTTGACTTGAACCGGAAATTCACTAAGATACAAAGTTAGTTTGTGATAATTATCAGGACTATATGGAATATAAAACAGCTTATGTGTCGCAGACCAACGGCATCCTTCAAACTTTAATACATAGTTTTTTAACGGAGCATCATACGGAAACGAAATCCCTAGTTGAGTGGCATTGCGATGTTCCAATACACTTAATACAATCGTATTCATAGCAATGAAGATTTTATACTACCGCAAATATAACAATAAAAGAACTATTCGGCAAGGACAAAATCCAAATCTTTGTTGAAATGAATTAAGAGCACGCCTTTGTTCCTATAATCTCCTTTAGGGGTTTGTATATAATCAAATCCTTGTCCCAATCTCTTGGATTTTCCGGCTTCTATCCCGTCAATAATTGAATTGTAACCTGATAATCGCATCAATACATCATAGGTAATATCATAACCTTTGTAGGAGTAAGTGGATGGGATGCTGTGGTTTATATTTCGATACTTTTTTTGAAATATTTGATTGGCATCCGATGCTAATAACTTAAATTGTGTGGAAGGAAATGTCCAATTTAATTCCGATAAATAACGATAATCCAAGTAGCCGAAATCATCAAACTCTTTGGGTGTAAATAACCGTATGGGATGCTCATTTGCCATTACTCCGTACGTGTTTACCACATCGGATGTGATAATACGTGCATCACTGAATAAGAGTACCCATATATCTTTGTCTTCTGTGATACTTTCTTCCAATTCTTTTTTGTCCATATAAATATCTTCCGGATGCTTTTTATTATGGGTAGGTGTGATATATTGTAAATTGCAAAGACTGTCCTGTGCTTTTAAAAAATTTCCAATTTGTTTCCCTTTGGCAATATTTTCTTTTACATCATCATAGATTATGATTACTTTTTGTTTTGTGTAATGGTTTTTAAGATACGATTTTAGTCCTTCCAATAAAGCATCATCACTTACCGATTTAATCAAATTTTTATGATGATCGGTCGTTTGTTTTTTGGAGTGCAATGGCGAAAAAACAGGAATATCAGGTAGTTCACCGGCAACTTTTTGGGCATTATCAAAAAAGAAAGGACCTATGATAGCATCCGAATTTTTCAATGCTTCATCTTGTAATAGCTTATAGATTTGTGTCGGGTCGTTTTTAGTATCGTACACATGGTATGCTACTCGTAAACCTTTTTTTTGTAATGTATCTATTGCTAAAGCTGCACCCATATAAAAATCGGTACAGATGTTTCGCAATCGGGTGGCTGCATTTTTCTCATCCAGATGAATGCTTTTATCGCTCATCAAAGGCATTAGAAAACTCAGATAAATGGTTTTGTCCGGAGCTATACTATCGGTCATAAAGCTCGTATCTATTTTAGGTAATTCTTTGATTTTTAGAATCATACCTATCTTTAATCCCTCGCTTAACTCGGGGTTAAGGCGTAGCATTTCTTTTTTGCTTATATCGTAGGTGTGGGTCAGACTAAAAAACGTATCACCTTTGACAACTTCGTGTACTAAAAACTTATTTTTTTTTTTGCCGGGAATCTTAAGCAACATTCCCGGTCTTAATTTTTTGGTTGCTTCCGGATTGAGTGCTCTTATTTTGTCTTGTGTCGTATTGTACATAACGGCTATTCGAAACAAACCTTCACCCGGTTTGACGTGATGGTATATGTGAATCGTATCTTGTTTTTGGTTAAAAGTATCCTTAACAGCATCGGGAGTAGGTTCGGGTGCCGGCACCCAGATGCTATCATTTTCTTTTAATTCGCCTTGTAACTGTGGATTCATTTTTTCCAATTCGGCAACGGTAATTTGATGCATCGTAGCAATACGCCATTTGGTATCCCCTTTTTGTACTTGATACAATACCACTTTTCCGGCTTTGGGTTGTAGGGTAAACTCAGTTCTGTTAGGGATGCGTATTTTTTGTCCGGGATGTAAGCCATCGGTCACTATGGCCGGATTGGCATCTTTGATGGATTGGATGGTTACATTGTATTTTTTAGCAATACCAAAGTAGGTGTCACCGGGTTGCACCAGATGGACTACAATTTTTTCTTTGGGTTTACTGTGTGAAATGTGTTTAATTTTCCCAAAATTCTTATTAGGAACCACCAAGGTTGTATTGACTTTAGGTCTTTTGTCAATATCCGGATTTAAGTTTTTTATTTCTCGGACCTTACAACCTATTTTTTTGGCAATACTTCGTAGTGTTTCCCCTTGTTTTACAATATAGGTCGTGTATTTTTTGGCATTTTGTGCCAAAGTTTCTTGTAGTCCTATGACTAGAATCAATCCGATAAGGAGGATTATTTTTTTCATTTTATATAAATCTTAATAAACAAATATACTAATTAAATTGTACTATCTATAAACGTTTTTATTGAATTTTATTATTCCCATTCAATGGTTGCCGGGGGTTTGGAACTGATATCGTACACCACCCTGTTGATTCCTTTGACTGTATTGATAATGGTATTGGATACTTCTTGTAAAAATGCATATGGCAAATCTACCCAATCGGCTGTCATCGCATCGGTAGAACTCACGGCACGGAGGGCTACTACCTGCTCATAGGTGCGTTCATCGCCCATTACGCCCACAGCATGTACCGGCAGTAGGATAACGCCTGCTTGCCACACTTTATCATATAAATTCCATTTCTTTAAGGCTTCAATAAACACATGATCGGCCTTTTGTAAAAGAGCCACTTTTTCCGGTGTTACGGCGCCCAATATCCGGATTCCTAATCCCGGTCCCGGAAATGGATGCTTTTGCAGAAGAGCCTCTTTGATTCCTAAGGTTTTTCCCAAACGTCTAACCTCATCTTTAAAAAGCATTCGTAAGGGTTCTACTACTTTTAGGTGCATTTTTTCGGGCAATCCTCCAACATTGTGATGCGATTTAATGGTGGCTGTAGGGCCATCAACCACCGCTGATTCTACCACATCAGAATAGATGGTTCCTTGGGCTAACCATTTTACATTTTTTATTTTATGAGCTGCTTCGTCAAACACGTGTATAAATTCTTTACCAATTATTTTTCTTTTAGTTTCGGGATCTTTATGTCCTTTTAAGGCTTTCAAAAAGCGTGCCGAAGCATCTATACCACGAACTTGAAGTCCCATTCCTTTGTATTGATTCAACACGGTTTCGTATTCGTGAAGCCGTAATAGACCGTTATTGACAAAGATACAATGCAGCTTGTCTCCAATGGCTTTGTGAAGTAATACAGCGGCAACTGTAGAGTCCACACCACCGGAAAGACCCAGTACTACCGGATCATTGCCTAATTTTAGTTTTAATCCGCTTACAATTTCTTCAACCAAATGTTGCGGTGTCCACTCCTGAGTGACCTGCGCTATTTTGGTTAAAAAATTACTCAATAATTTTTCTCCATCGGTGCTGTGATATACTTCCGGATGAAATTGGATCGCATAGGTAGGTTCTCCCTTGATTTTAAAAGCTGCATTTTCTACGTTTTCAGTACCGGCAATAGGAGTGAAATTTTTGGGAAGTTCCATAATCGTATCACCGTGGCTCATCCATACTTGAGAGCCTTCAGGTATTCCATCAAATAAAGGCTCTGATTTTTTGATATTGCAGAGATTGGCTCTGCCAAACTCTCTTACTTTGGAGGGTTCTATACGTCCGCCTTCATCATAAGCCATATATTGCGCCCCATAGCAAACGCCTAATATGGGTAATGTTCCCCGAATTGAATTGATAGCTATTTTAGGGGCTTTTTTGGAATAGACAGAAAAAGGGCTGCCCGACAGTATTACAGCTTCATATTGTAGTAAATTATCCGGTATTTTGTTAAATGGAAGAATCTCACTATACACTTGAAGTTCTCTTATTTTTCGGGCGATAAGTTGTGTGTATTGCGATCCAAAATCAATAATGAGAACACGGGGCTGCATAGGCTGTAAGGGATTTATTTTTTAAAAAGTGTGGCTTTATCCGAAAATTTTTCAATACTTAATTCCGGTTCATCATAAATATACAATTCAGCATTGTTTTCTATATTTACTCTCAATTTTTTAGAAGCATTTACATAGGTGTCCGTACGATCGGTCGCTTGAACAATCGCCTGGTCGGTGAGCAGATCTTTACCTTTGAATGTTCCGTTGTCATTGGTGATAATCTCTAAATCTTTACAATTACCACTGACTTTCATAAAAGAAGATTCCGCTAGATTTACACTGAGTTTGTCACAAGTTGTATTGAGTTTTAAACTAGCACTGTGATCCAAGGAAATAATCAGGTCATCTCGTGCACTGACTTCTAAGGTTGCATCACTTCTGTCATCTAATGTGGCTGTTAATTGATTTAACCTAAATTTCATTTTTACCGTGGCATTGTCTTGTGCCAACAGGTTTACATCATCTGCGTGAATTTCATTTTCACCTACCAAGCGGGCATTGTCGCGTACTTCTATTTTTTGAATGGAATCGGTGACACCTATATAGATGTTTAGTTTTTTCTTTTTTCCGATTTTTTGAGATAAATAAACTTCCAAAACCCCATCGGTTACACGTGTTTCTACGGCCATTTGCAGATTTTCATCTGTTTCTACACTTACTTTTGAATTGGGGCTTTCGCTAATCTGTACATTTAGATTATCTTTAATCAGAATCGCCTTAAAACTGGCAACATCTCTGTGTTGGGTTACTACATTTTTGTTTCCTTTTAATTTTTTTTGAGCAAATCCGGCTTGTAAAAAGAAACTTGCTAAGACTAATACAATTACTTTTTTCATTTTTTAGTGGGTTTTGGGTTGTGATAGGTGAGGGGTAAGGTTTTAAATGCCTTATACGGAATGGTTTTTGGTGAGTCGGTGTAGTTTGTATCTACATCAATACTGTCTATATATTTCAATTCGCTGACGTACAAATCATTTTGTAAATAACTGATTTTTTTTCTCTGAACCGCCGTGATTTTAAGGATTGTAAAATTGTGATTGGGTAAGGGCATCACATACCGGTCGCCAACCACGGGTTTATTGATATCGAAGGTGCAGTTGACAAAGAACAAGAGTGTAAATAGGGCAATGAGATAGCTCCATTTCTTTGTTTTGATATGTGTGATTGTCTTCTTTGTCATTTTTAAGAGTATTAAACCATACTGTGATAGACTTGCTGTACATCGTCCAGTTCTTCCAGCTTTTCCAAGAGTTTTTCAACATCTTCTCTGGCTTCACCTTCTAAAGCGGTCGTATTGGTTGGGATGCGTTCAAAACCGGACGATAGAATCTCAAAGCCGGCTTCTTCCAAATATTTTTGAATAGCACCAAATTGTTCAAAGGGCGCATAGATCAGGATTCCATCATCATCTTGAAAGACTTCTTCTACATCAAAATCAATTAATTCTAATTCCAATTCTTCCAAATCAATCTCCTTTTCATCACTTTTGATTCTAAAATTGCATGTGTGGTCAAACATAAAGACAACAGAGCCTGAAGTGCCGAAATTGCCGTCGCATTTATTGAATGCGGCACGCACATCGGCGACTGTACGGTTGTTATTATCGGTAGCAGTTTCTACCAAAATAGCAATACCGTGAGGAGCATAGCCTTCAAATAAGACTTCTTTGTAATTGGCAGTATCTTTTTCAGTGGCTTTTTTGATGGCACGTTCCACATTAGCCTTAGGCATATTGGCGGCTTTGGCATTTTGAATAACGGCACGTAAGCGGGCATTGGTATCCGGGTTAGGCCCTCCGGATTTTACGGCCATAACAATATCCTTTCCTATCCTGGTAAAAGTTTTGGCCATAGCTGACCAGCGTTTCATTTTTCTAGCTTTTCTAAATTCAAAGGCTCTACCCATTTTCTATCTGTTTTTAATTGTTTATTAATTTCTGTTATCTTTTCCCCAAAGTAATTTTTCTCTTAATGTTTTATAAAATGATTGATTGGGCAATTCTATCATTTGCAGTTCAAAAGCAGCTTTTTGTATATAAATTTCTGAATGGGTATGGATGCTTTCCACGTGTGAATCCATCGCCAATAGAAAATGATTTTCTCTACTTTTAATTTGTAATTTCAGCTGCGCATCATCTCTGATAATCAATGGCCGGATACTCAAGTTATGTGGGGCAATTGGGGTAATTGATAGTGCCTGTACATCGGGCGCTATGATGGGGCCGTTGCAACTCAATGAATAACCGGTGGAACCCGTGGGTGTTGCTACAATAAGCCCGTCTGCCCAATAGGTGTTGAGATATTGGTCATTGATATAGGTGTCAATGGTAATCATTGTTGTGGAGTTCTTACGACTAACGCTTATTTCATTTAAGGCAAAAAATGCTTTGGAATTTTCTCCGGTAGTGACTTGCAAAAGACTTCGTCTCTTTATTTGATAATCTCCACTGATGAGTTGTTCAACGGCAGATTGAATGGCATTTTTTGGAACCGTTGCTAAAAATCCCAAGCGTCCGGTATTGATCCCAATAACGGGAATAGCAGCATCCTGTATGATATTGGCAGCTTGTAGCATAGTACCATCTCCACCTACGCTGATCATCAAATCGATATCGGCTGATAAGTCGTCTGAAGAATTAAAGCTGTCAAAAGAGATGCTAATATTCTGATTTACAAGTTCTTGCAATTCATTGAATAATGTAATTTCAATTTTATTAGCCAGTAATAACTGTAACAAGTCTATAATATACGGAAGACTCTCCGTTTTATATGTTTGACCAAATACAGCTATTTTCATAGGATACGTCTAGTTTATTAGAATTACAAAGTTACAATTATATATCTAAATATTTTTGTAAATATTCCGATCTTTCTTTGAGTTGTTCTATTAGCAAATCGTCTTTATTTTCTGTTAATACCCGGTAATCATATCTTCGCAGGCTCTGGATAACTTCGTTGACATCTTTTGACTCTAGTCGTAAAGTAATCTGGTGGTGCGATCCGGAAGCTTTTGAGATATAAATACCTAAAGGGGTAATGTTATTGGACTCTACAATTTGAGCAATTTCACTCATCGAATAATTATTTTTTTCTTTTTCAATAATTAATGTAGTGCTACTTTGTTTTAAAAAAGGCGTTTCATAAAATAATTGTAGGATATCATCCAATTCAAAATAACCTAAATATTGAAAATTTTTATCCACAACCGGTACAATATCCGAATCATTTTGTGCAAATAAAGCCAATAAATCAATGCAATGAGTTGGAACAGAGGCATTGTAGTGTTCAAAAAGATGTTGCAAATCTTTTAAAATGGCTTGATCATCCGGATAGTGAATCAGGTCCATCTGCGCCAACATACCGATTAATCTACCCTTTGCCACTACGGGAAAATGAGTAAAAGGCAAATCTTTAAAAAACAATTTAACTTCGCCAACCGTCATAGACAGGTTTAAAGCCTTATAATCGTTCGTGATGTATGCTGTTATCTTCATAAGTTGCGAATATACTAGATTTTAGTCAAAATCCATACCATTTATTGTGTAGAATTGCATTTTAATATTCATTTATTTATGGTAATTTTGTTTTTGAAAAGAAATGTGAAATTATGACAAAATTAAGTGTAAATATCAATAAAATTGCCACTTTGCGCAATGCCAGAGGAGGTGATTATCCCAATGTTGTACAATCGGCTATAGCAATTCAAGAGTTTGGAGCGCAGGGCATTACCATACATCCACGACCCGATGAACGACATATTAGGTATCAAGATGCGTTGGATTTAAAACCTATAATCACTACAGAATTTAATATTGAAGGAAACCCCATTCCCAAATTTGTAGATTTGGTTTTAAGCGTACGGCCTGATCAAGTAACTCTGGTACCCGATGCCGAAGATGCCATCACCTCCAATGCCGGATGGGATACCATTGAAAATCAAGCCTTTTTAAAAGAAGTCATTGCCGAGTTTAAAAGGAATCACATTCGTACTTCCATTTTTATCGACACCGATTTAAAGATGATAGAGGCGGCTGCAAAAACCGGAGCAGATAGAGTAGAGCTTTATACAGAACAATATGCGTCAGAATATGCCAAAGGGAATCGGGATAGTATAAAAGCGTATGTTAAAGCCGCTGAAATGGCGCGAAAAAGTGGATTGGGAATCAATGCGGGACACGATTTAAGCTTGGATAATATCCGGTATTTTATAGCACAAATTCCGTTTATTGATGAAGTATCTATCGGACATGCACTTATTGCAGAATCCTTGTATATGGGATTAGAAAATGTAATCAATCAATATTTGTATAAAATTCAAATTGCTTCCAAAAAATAGTATTTCATCTCTTTTACCCCTAAAAAAAATAGGGTTAGTGGCTATATTTTGCATTTTTTTATTAATTTTACCCCTTAATTTGTTATAAAATTGTAAAAATATGTCCACAATTCGATTTAAAGCCCTTGAACAATCAATGGGTAGAAAACCTGTTGAAGTAAAAGAGCAAACAGCCAAACGTTCTGATTTATTTGCAGTCAATGTATTCAATGATGAAGCCATGCTTCAAACCATGACCAAAGAGGCTTATCAAAGTGTCAAAGATGCTATTCATTTGGGTAAAAAAATAGACCGTAGCGTAGCCGATCAAATAGCTTGTGCGATGAAAGATTGGGCTATGGCAAAAGGGGCGACCCATTACACGCATTGGTTTCAACCCCTAACAGGTGCTACTGCAGAAAAACACGATGCTTTTTTTGAAACCTTAAGCAATGGAAAGGCGGTTGAAAAATTTGATGGAAGCCAATTGGTACAGCAAGAACCGGATGCTTCCAGTTTTCCCAATGGTGGGATTAGAAATACCTTTGAAGCTCGTGGTTATACCGCTTGGGACCCGACTTCGCCTGCATTTATTTATGAAACTACC
>CAYNFJ010000079.1:0-10371 GCA_964396505.1 uncultured Polaribacter sp.
AAAAAGCGATTTTTAAATCGGCTACGGCATTCTTTTTTCCGATGGTTGCCATAGAACCCCTATCTTGGTACTCAAAGGCTTCCAAAGGATGTTTCTTCTCTACTTTAGCTAAAATGTTGAGTGCTAATTTTTTACCTTGTTGAATGGCTGCTTGAGCAACCATAGGATGCCCTTTGGGATGGGAATCGTTTTGCATTAAGGCAATATCTCCAATAGCAAAAATACGTTCGTAATCGAGTACTTGATTGTAAGCATCTACCCGATAACGCCCTTTGAAAACACTTTTTTTATCGATCCCTTCAATGATATTTCCAATAACACCGGCAGTCCAAATCATCGTTTTGGCTTTGAGTGTTTTCTCTGTTTCTCCCGAACTAATGCGGATGGTCTCTCCATCGTAATCTTGTACGCGGTGTTTCAATAAAACTTCTATTCCCAGTTTTTTTAATACCTTCAATGCTTGGTCAGATGATTTTTGAGACATAGCCGGCAGAATCCTATCGGATGATTGAATCAAGTATATTTTCATCATTGAAGGATCTATTTCAGGGTAGTCGTTTTTGAGTAAATATTTTTTAAATTCAGCCAAAGATCCCGCCATTTCCACTCCGGCAGGACCCCCACCAATCACAGCAAAATTGGTCAACACATCCTTTTCTTCCAGATTACAACCTTCTACAGCAAGCTCCAGATTTTGTAACATCCAACTTCTGATATTGATAGCATCATTGATATTTTTTAATCCGATGCTGTACTTTTCGATATTTTTTGAGTTGTAATAATTGGTTTTACTTCCTGTAGCGATGACCAAGTAATCGTAGTTGATATAGCCGATATCGGTATGTAAGCTACGATTTGTAGGGTCAATATGCGTTACTGTTGCCATTCTGTATATCAAATTGGCGTGTTTCTGAAATAGTTTTCTTACAGGAGATACAATAGCATCCGGCTCCAATCCACTGATGGCTACTTGGTACAACAGGGGTTGAAATTGATGGTAATTGTGTTTGTCCAATAAAATAATTTGAACCGGCTTATCCAAGAGGTGTTTGACCAGGCTAATTCCTGCAAAACCGGCACCGATAATTACAATTTTAGGAAGATTATTAGTAGGAGTACATATTTGTTTGTGAAGATGATCGTGTGTTTTAGGCATACAAAGAGTTATAATTTAAGAATCAATGATGGTTCCATCCGGTGTAAAACAATGGCATTTAGGTTTGGTTTTTTTCGCATATTCATAGCCTTGTTTCCACCATTCGTTCATTTGTTTTTTATTGAAATAGAGTGGGTTGTCGGTTAAATCTTCCGGAGCAAACCAAAGTCTGATATCTACATGAGATTGATGTCCTTTTAGTTTGGCAATGAGCATATCTTTGAATCCAATTTGATTGGACATAAATCTAAAAACCCCCATTAAAGATTCAAAAGGATTGGAAAAAACATCCAATTTGTCATCGTGAAGTTCTTTATCTAACACGATCACATCTATTTCTGTAGCGCCAAACTCAATGGCATATCGCACCGGAATAAAACTGCCAAACCCACCATCGGCATATTGAAAATTATTTTTGGTCATTAAACTCATAAAGGGCACATAGTTGGCAGATGCCCACATCCAATCACAATAATCTTCGTAAGAACATTCCTTGGCGTGATAATATTCAACGCGTTGCTTAGTCAGGTTGGATACCGTAAAAACCACTTCGGGCGCCGTTTTAAGCTTTTGATAATCATCTCTGGGATGGGTGCGCTCGATTAACTTTCTTAGGTTTTTACTTTCGCCAAAAGTATCTGCTTTTTTTATAAAAGCCCTCAGGGTGTTAAAGTGGTTTATCTTGGTGGTAATATTCCCGTTTTTTTTAATAACAGAGAATGGAAATATATTGTAAATATCCCTATTTCTAACAGTTGTAAAGGTGTTTTTTAGTCTGGAAATATTGCCCAATGCCAATTGACTGATTAACAAACTGCCCACGGAACTCCCTACAAACAGGTCGTATTTTTTTCCTTGGGTTTTTATTAAAAACTCAGCAATTCCACCGCCAAAAGCCCCTTTACTGCCCCCTCCTGATATTACTAATGCTCTCATAGATTATTATGGTTTTACTTTACGTAAAGTTTCAATCAAAATTACGATTATTTTAGCGAGTAAACGCCTCTAAAAACATTTCTTGTGTTTGTCTAACCAATTTTTAACAAATTCATAAGATAACTGTATAAATTTTTATAAATTTGGTTCCTGATATGTTCTCTTAGACTCCGGTCTGCTATAAAACTTACAGCATTTCACAAATAATGGAAAAAACCAAGCATATATTAAATCCGGAAAAATGGATTGACCTGTATTCGGATTACCTATATCAATATGCTTTGAGTAGGATTAGTGATTCTGAAATGTCAAAAGACTTGGTGCAAGAAACCTTCTTTTCGGCTTTAAAAGCTATGGAGAATTTCAAGGGGCAGGCGAGTGAACGCACTTGGCTGATAGCTATATTAAAACGAAAAATTGTAGATTATTACCGCAAAATTAATTCCAAGAAAGGGCGCGCTGAGGTTAAGATGAGCTTTTATGAAACAGGAGAAAATAAAGGAAAATGGTTGGAAGAATGTGTTCCGCAGGATTGGGAAACCCATACACCGGATGCTTTGGAAATAGAAGAATTAAGAAGTGTTATAGACTTGTGTATTGATTTTTTACCCGAAAAATATGCGATGGTTTTTAAGATGAGAACCTTGCAGAACATTGAAACTGCCGAAATTTGTAAGGAATTGGATATCAGCACGTCTAACTTGTGGGTTTTAATCCATCGTGCTAGAACGCAATTGAGAAAATGCTTGGAAGATAACTGGTTTAATAAATGATTGAAATGAAAAACTTTTTTATAACATGTGATGATGCAACCCTTATCTGTGATAAAAAACAATATAAGGAAGCTACTTTATGGGAACGAATAAAATTGAGTTACCATCTTCTGATCTGTAAAAACTGCAGAGTGTATCCGGAGCAAAACGCTATACTTACTGAAGTCTTAAAGGTAAAGGCAAAAGAGTGTTCTCATAAGGATAAAACCCTCTCCGATGAAGAAAAACAAGCGATGAAGAAAAAACTACAAGATGGCTTGTAGGAAATTATTGATGTGATTGTTTTTGAAATATAAGCATTCATAATCGTTTGACAAACCGATTCTAATTTAGTTATCATCAGTGTCAAATTTTCTATATTCTCGAATTTCCGATTAATAAATATTAAGGTGCTTTCAGGTTTATAGAAAGCTTTTTTTATAGATTTGAGACTCCTTTTATCCTGACAGAATCCATCTAAAGGTAGCGTTAACTTAAAAAATTTTCAAAACATTTGTAAGGTTTATAATTCCCTTCGTCTAAACAGGCAAACAAGTTCAATTTATTAATTATTAAAATCTTACATTATGTGTAACAAATGCAAAAATCGCAACAACAAAACAACTGGAAAAATTTTATTAAGTCTTGGAATTCTTTTGATAGGTGTCTTTGCCTTATTGAGTTTTCAATCCAAAGATGACACTTCATTTGAGGCCAACTTAAATAAAGATGCGCAAGTACAGCTCTCATGGAACCATTCCAATTTATTTACAGACAGTAAATGTGGCGGAGGAGATAAGAAAGATAACGCAAAAAAAGAAACTGAATCTTCTGAGAGCAAATGCGGATCCGATACTGAAAAAGAAGACAAAGATGCCAAAAAATGTGGTGCCGGAAAATGTGGAGGCGATGCTAAAAAAGAAGCAAAAGACGCTAAAAAATGCGGTGACGGTAAATGTGGAGGCGATGACAAAAAAGAAGCTAAAAAAGCTACCGAAACTAGATGTGGTGCCGGTAAATGTGGCGGTGCTTAACAGCTAATCCCTATAAACCCTTACTACTAACTAGTTTATTGAGGGTGGGATGCAGGTCTCACCCTTTTTTATAAACAACTTGGAACGAACCGTTTCAACTATCCAAACCTATTTATGATGTTCAAAAAAATAGTTCATACCTATCTTACTTTTGTCAAAAAATACATCTCGGATGTATCTCTCTTAGGAGTAAGAGCTTTGTTGGCCGTTGGATTTTTTGGTCCGGCTATGATGAAAGTAAAAAATATTCACGCCGTAGCCCAATGGTTTCAATTTCTTAAAATACCTGTTCCTACCTTTACCGCTTATTTAGTTACCGGAACCGAATTGATAGGAATGGCATTACTGATTCTGGGTTTAGTAACCGAATTTATCTCTATCCCATTAATCATTATTCTACTCGTAGCTATATTAACGGTACATATGGATCATGGTTGGTTGGCAATAGCCTCTTCAGAAAGTGCTGAGATTGCCCAAAGAATGGGACAAGCTAAAGATTTATTGATGGAACATGCCAATTACGATTGGATCACTGCCAAAGGAAATTTGGTCATTTTAAATAACGGAATGGAGTTTCCCGTAATTTATATTATCTTGGCTCTTTTACTAGTGGCTTTTGGTCCCGGTAAATTTAGTATGCAACATCTAATCAAACAATTAAAAAGTAAATAAAAATGAAAAAAATTCTAAATCAATACATTCGTTTTGTAAAAAAATATGTGCCGGATGTTGCCCTTTTGGGGGCTCGTATCCTACTAGTAATAGGATTTGCTGGTCCGGCTATGATGAAATTAAAAGATATCAATGCCATTGTACAATGGTTTACATATATGAAGATTCCTTTGCCAACCCTCAATGCCTATATGGCCACAGCTACTGAAGTAACAGGGGTTATATTATTAGCCTTGGGTTTAGCTACAGAGTTTATATCCTTACCGCTCATAATCGTTATGTTAGTAGCTATTGTAACGGTACATATGGATCATGGTTGGTTGGCAATAGCCTCTTCAGAAAATATTGAAATTGCAGAACGTTTAGGAAAAGCAAAAGATATTCTTATGGCAAATGGGAACTATGATTGGTTAACCGCCAAAGGTAGTTTTGTAATTCTGAACAATGGAATGGAATTTCCGGTCATTTACATCGTTTTATTATTGGTTTTAATAGCTTTTGGTTCCGGAAAATTCAGTGTCGATTATTTCTTAAAAAGAAATAAAAAATAAGACACAGCCTTTACCCCCTCTTCTCCCCTCATTTCCTCGATGGGCTTTTACTACCTGCTTTTTGGGGAAATGTTTATTTATATCCAAATAGTTTCTTATCTTTAATTAACTCAGGAATCCCTTCGGGTAACATGCTTTCCCAACCTGCTTCTTGATCGTTAATCATTCGGTAAACAGTTCGGGATAGAATGTCCAATATTGATGAATCGTAATTGGTAATGTCTATAAAACGGCCATTGTGTTTGAAAAATTTATACAACTCTTTCATCCTAGGGTGAACTGTGGCATTATCACTGTTTGTGATGGCACCGGTTTGATGATTTTTTAAAGGATACAAATAGATTTTCAAATCTTTATAAAACAGTTTTCCAAAGGCTTCTAATATACCGCCACTCAAATTACGGTAATATTTTTCATCAAATATTTGTATCAGATTGTAAATACCCATTCCCAATGCCATGCGTTCCTTGGTATATTCAGATAAATATTCTACCAGTTTATAATACTCTTTAAAGTTGGTAATCAAGACATTTTGATTCAATGAACACAAGAGTTCTGCCCGGTCCAGAAAATCTCGTTCATCTATATCTCCGGCTTCATGCGTAGATCGTAGATTGCTGAGTGTTATTTCAAAAAGAATTTTTGTTTTTTCCGGCACTACTTTTTTCTCTTGGTAGAACAGCGCTTGTGATTTTTTATAAATATCAATATTTACTTTGGTTACCGGACGAAAACTTCCTCTGAACGCCAAGATATTTTTTTTGTATAAAACCTGTGCAGGCAATAGGTTGTTGCCGTCAGGACCAAACATAACCGCATCGGTCATACCGTATTTGACCAGATATAAGCTCATCAATCTGTTGTCCACCTGTTCAAAGCGTTTGCCGGAAAAATTAATCATATCAATTTCTATATTGTCCTTGTCAATATTGTCATAAAAAGATAAGAGTAATTCTTTGGGATTGTCATTGAGATAATAGGCGCCGTAAATTAAATTGGTTCCCAGCATACCGAGGGTTTCTTGTTGCAATCGGACATCATTTTCCTTAAACCGGACATGGAATACAATTTCACTATAACTTTCTTTCGGGTCCAATTGAAATTTGATACCCACCCAACCGTGTCCTTTAAATTTTTTGGCAAAATCTATAGTCGTTACTGTGTTGGCGTACGAAAAAAACATCTTGTCCGGGTGTTCTTTACGACTTAATCTTTCTTCGAGTAAATTGATTTCGTGAACCAGCATTTTTTTTAAACGCATTTCGGTCACATAACGTTTGTCATCTTCTACTCCATAAATAGCATCAGAGAAAACCTTATCATAAGCACTCATTGCTTTGGCAATAGTGCCTGAAGCACCTCCTGCTCTAAAAAAATTCCGTACGGTTTCTTGCCCTGCACCGATTTCGGAAAATGAGCCGTACACATTTTCATTTAAATTTATACGTAAGGCTTTTTGCTTGATAGTGGGGGTTACATTGATAACTTTATCTCCCTTTAGGGTAATAGCCATGGGTTTGTTTTTTAGATTTTGGCAAATCTACTAAAATTTGAAAGCGAACCTAATGCTAGATACAAAAAAATACCATCTACTGTGTAAATGGTATTTCTTTGGACAGTTTAACAGATGTCAATGCAATTACATATTCTTTAATTCTGTCAATACTTTGGTCAATGTTTCTTTGGCATCACCGAAAAGCATGGATGTTTTCTGATTATAGAACAATTCATTTTCAATACCGGCATAACCGGGCTTCATACTACGTTTATTGATAATGATGGTTTTAGCATTCTCAACATCCAGTATAGGCATACCATAAATAGGGCTGCTGGGGTCATTGTGTGCTGCCGGATTCACAACATCATTAGCCCCGACCACCAATACTACATCGGTATTGGCAAACTCAGGATTGATATCTTCCATTTCGGCCAATCTATCGTAATCTACATTGCTCTCTGCCAGTAGTACATTCATATGTCCCGGCATACGACCGGCTACCGGGTGAATGGCATATTTTACATCTACTCCTCTGCTGATTAATAATTCTTCTAATTCGTGAATGACGTGTTGGGCTTGTGCCACTGCCAGACCATATCCGGGTACAATGATTACTTTAGAAGCATAATTCATCAGAATGGCTGCATCACTAGGATTGGTTTTCTTAATAGTACCTCCTGTCGCTGATCCGGATGAGCCGGTAGCTTCTTCTCCACCAAAGGCGCCAAAAATGACATTGGACAGCGGTCTGTTCATCGCTTTACACATAGCAAGCGTAAGAATAGTACCGGCAGAACCTACCAATATACCTCCGGTTAACATGACCATATTGTGATATAAAAATCCGCCAAAGGCTGCGGCAAGACCGGTAAAAGAGTTCAATAATGAGATTACAACCGGCATATCAGCACCACCAATAGGAATGACAAATAAGATTCCATATATAATGGCTGCGGCAAATAAAGCAAAAATTAGGGCGTAATTATCCGAGCCGGAATACACAAAATAGACGGCAAATCCGATGATAGCCAAAATGACTAAGTTGTTCAAGATATTGTATTTGGGTAATCGAATGGGTTTACGCATACTGCCATTTAATTTTGCCCAAGCAATCACACTTCCCGCAAAGGAAATACTTCCTATAATCATACCGGCTAAAATAACCGCTATTTGCAATGGTTGTCCGGTATAATGGGGAAATTCAATAAGTCCAATCAGTGCGGCACTGGCACCACCCATCCCGTTGAACATAGAAA
The DNA here is from genome assembly GCA_964396505.1 of uncultured Polaribacter sp. Lineage (GTDB taxonomy): Bacteria > Bacteroidota > Bacteroidia > Flavobacteriales > Flavobacteriaceae > DQTL01. The sequence goes on from CAYNFJ010000079.1 coordinate 7,856, forward strand.
CCAGTTCAGGCATTTTGGTCATAGCCACTTTTTTAGCAACCACCCATCCAATCACACCTCCTAGCGCAATGGCTATTCCTATTAAGAGATAAACCCGGTTACTTACATCTTTATGAAAAAGGAAAATGGTTCCTAAAATAGCCAATGTCATACCACCGGCAGCTATCAGGTTGCCACGTCGGGCAGTTTCGGGATGTCCCAGCATCTTTAAACCAATTACAAAGCTTATAGATGCGATTAAATATATGATATCAAGTGTAAAGTCCATTATTTTTTCTTTTTAAACATTTCTAACATTCGGTCGGTAACGACAAAACCACCGACTACATTTAAGGTTCCGAAGACTACGGCTACAAATCCCAAAGAAAGCGCCAAGATATTCTCCGGATCGGCGTGTAACATGACCAAAATGGCTCCTATAATAACCACGCCGTGTATCGCATTGGCCCCTGACATTAAGGGGGTGTGAAGTACAGCCGGAACGTGTCCGATTACTTCTACTCCTACAAAGATCATCAATACAACGATGTAAATCATCTGTAGGTTTTCTGAAATAAATGATATTAATTCTTGCATATTTAATTAGTTTTATTGTTTTCTGATTGTTCCGTCTTGAATAATCAAGGTTTCATCTGTAATTTCTTCATCCAAATCCCATTTAAATCCGTCTTTATCCGATAGATGTGATAGGAAATTATAGACGTTTTTAGCAAATAAATCACTGGCATTGGTTGAAACACTTAATGGAGACATAGTGGTTCCAATGATTTTCACACCGTGCTTTATAACAGTTTTGTTTGGTTCGCTCAATTCACAATTACCGCCTTGCATCGCCGCTAAATCTATAATTACGGCACCGTTTTTCATGTGTTTTACTTGTTCTTCGGTAATCAACAGAGGTGCTTTACGTCCGGGAACCATAGCGGTGGTAATCACCAAGTCGGCCTTGAATAAAGAAGCATCTACTGCTTCTTTTTGGCGTCTTTTATAATCTTCAGAAGCCTCTTTGGCATAGCCGCCTTCAGAGGTTTCTCCTTCGTCGGGTTCTACATAGATAAATTTTCCGCCCAATGATTCCGTCTGTTCTTTGGTTTCAGGTCTAATATCGGTAGCTTCTACAATCGCTCCTAATCTTTTAGCGGTGGCAATGGCTTGTAAACCGGCAACGCCAACTCCATAAATCAATACTCTTGAAGGTGTAATGGTTCCGGCAGCAGTCATCATCAAGGGAAAGATCTTGGTGGTTTCATAAGCACCTACAATGACGGCTTTGTATCCGGCTAAATTGTTTTGTGAACTCAACACATCCATATCTTGCGCACGGGTAATCCGCGGTATTGCATCCAATGAAAAGGCACTGACGCCCTTGGTAGCCAATTTTTTAATACATTCGGGATTAGACCGGTGGTACATTTGACTAATCAATATTTGTCCGGGCTTGAGGTATTTTAATTCATCTTCCTCAAACGCATTGACTTTAATTAAAACATCGGACTCTTTAAAGATAGCGTCTTTGTCCAAGATTGTTGCTCCGGCTTCTTGATAATATTCATCTTTAAATTGAGATTGAAATCCAGCCCCTTTTTCAACGAGGCATTCATAGCCGTCTTCAATCAGTTTTTTGGCAATACCGGGCGTAATGGCTACTCTTTTTTCGCCCTCGGCCGTTTCTTTTAGGATACCTAACTTCATAGGATTCTTTGTATTTAGTTAATGATAGGTGCGTGCTATTTATTAAAAAAACCTCAAATAATTGATAGTCAATCGTTTGAAATTTTTGTGATATCCATCGAAATGTAACTAGGTTTCATATCTAAATGTATAGAAATAAATAACGTAACAAAAGTACCTAAAAAATATCAGGTAAAAATGATAAATATCAATTTTATGATGCTTTTTTAGTACACTTTCCTAAAACCACTTATCTACAATAGTTTTGGCAATAGTCGAATTAGAAATATGTACATAATCATTAATTTTGGAAACATACTGATAGTCTTTTCCCCATTCTTGGTGATTTTCGGCAACGGCTTTAATGCTGTCACACACATATTCTATTTCTTTATTTGTCAAAGTAGGATGGATGGACATACGTACCCAACCGGGACGTTCCAAAAGTTTGCCTTCTTTGATTTGCATTTCTATTTCGTGTGAAGTTTTATTATCAATATGCAGTAAGAAATGTCCATAAGTTCCGGCACAAGAACAGCCGCCGCGTGTTTGAATGCCAAATCGATCATTGAGGAGTTTAACCACTAAATTAAAATGAACATCTTCAATATAGAAAGAGAAAATCCCAAGACGGTCTTCGTGTTTTTTTGCCAATAATTCTAAATTGGGTATTTTTTTGAGTTTGGAGAACACTATTTCATTTATTTCGTGTTCGCGGGCTAAGATATTTTCAACCCCCATTTCTTCTTTTAGCTGTATAGCCAAAGCGGTTTTAATTGTTTGTAAAAAACCGGGAGTTCCACAGTCTTCCCGGGCTTCAATATCTTTTACATAATCGTGTTCGC
>CAYNFJ010000080.1:0-10004 GCA_964396505.1 uncultured Polaribacter sp.
TATCCTAAAAATACCGATGAGATCGTTCAATTGATAGATTATGCTAAGAAAAACAAACTAACTCTCACTCCTAGAACTGCCGGAACATCACTGGGAGGACAGTGTGTCACTCAGGGAATAGTGGTTGATTTTTCGAAACATTTTACCAAAATACTCCATCTTGATAAAAAAAACAAAACTGTCACTGTTCAACCCGGAGTCATCAGAGAACAACTGAATGATTTTTTACATCCTTACGGATTGTTTTTTGGTCCCAACACATCAACATCTAACCGGTGTATGATAGGCGGTATGGTAGGGAACAATTCCAGCGGAACTACCTCGATCATGTACGGTGTAACACGAGATAAAATCATTCGTCTTAAAACGATTCTGAGTGATGGGTCTATGGTTACTTTTGAAGCGCTTTCCAATGAAAAAATAAAAGAAAAAAGTCAAGAACACACTTTAGAAGGAACGATTTACCATACATTGATCAGCCAATTGTCTAAAAAAGAAATTCAAGATGAAATAAAACGTGAATTTCCCAAAAAATCCATTCACCGGCGAAACAACGGATATGCCGTGGACAGTTTATTAAATTCTACCCTATTCAATAGCCAATCAAACCAAAATTTTAACATCTCCAAATTATTGTGTGGTAGCGAGGGCACCCTAGCACTTACTACAGAAATCACATTACAACTGGATGAAGTTCCACCCAAACACAAGTTGCTGGTTGCTGCACATTTTGATTCGATTGAAACATCACTTCAAGCAGTGGTTGTCGCAATGAAACACCCCTTGTATATGTGTGAATTGATGGATAAAACCATTTTGGATCAAACGAAAAAAAACCGGACACAAGCAAAAAATCGGTTTTTTGTAGAAGGCGATCCACAAGCCATACTTTTTCTAGAAGTAGCATCTGATACGGAGGAACAAAGCCATTTTCTGGCTGCTTCACTTATAAATGATCTTCAACAAAACGAATTGGGCTACGCCTATCCCCAATTAAAAGGAAAAGATATACAAAAAGCCATTCAACTGCGTTCAGCAGGATTGGGTTTACTGGGAAGTATTATTGGAGATAAAAAATCAGTGGCTTGTATAGAAGATACAGCTGTAGCTCTTGAAGATCTACCCCAATATATAGCCGATTTTAACAAACTGATGAAACCCTTCAAACAGCATTTTATCTACTATGCGCATGCCGGTGCAGGGGAATTGCATTTAAGACCGGTATTGAATCTTAAAAAGAGTAAAGACGTACAATTATTTAAAGAAATTACGCAAACGGTGGCACGTTTGGTAAAAAAATACGGCGGAAGTTTGAGTGGAGAACACGGCGATGGTATTGTCAGAGCTGGTTTTTTGCCCGAAATGATTGGCAAGAAAAATTATCAACTACTGAAGGAAATAAAAAAAACCTTTGATCCTGAAGGTATTTTTAACAAAGGAAAGATTATAGATGCACTTCCTATGGATCAAAACCTGAGATACAAACCCGACAGAGAAGAGCCTGAAATTAACACGCTTTATGATTTTACAGACAACCTGGGTATATTAAGGGCTACCGAAAAGTGCAATGGTTCCGGTGATTGTCGCAAACTCAATTCCAGCGGTGGTACAATGTGTCCCAGCTACAGAGCTACTCGTAACGAAAAAGACACTACCCGCGCCAGAGCCAATGCTTTACGGGAATTCTTAACCCATTCTACCCAAGCAAATCCTTTTAATCATCGAGAACTATACGATGTGTTTGATCTATGCCTAAGCTGCAAAGCCTGTGCTTCAGAATGTCCCAGCAATGTAGATGTCGCTACTTTAAAAGCCGAATTTCTATATCAATACCAAAAAGAAAACGGAGTTCCTTTCCGATCCAAACTGTTTGCAAAAAATGCTTCATTGAATAAATTAGGGAGCTTAACACCCACATTTACCAACTTTGTTCTGAATAACAAATTTGTTAAAAAAATAATTGGAATTGCAGAAGAAAGAAGCATTCCCCAATTGGCTAAAACGACCTTTTCCAAATGGATCAAACAACAAAAACAAAACATTGAAAAACCCAGAGGCACCGTTTGGCTATTTATAGATGAATATACCAATTATTACGATGTCCAAGCCGGAAAAGACACCTATACGCTTTTGTCACAGTTGGGATACCAAATACAAATTACCTCGCATGCCGAAAGTGGGAGAGCCTATATCTCCAAAGGATTATTGGATAAAGCAAAGGAAATTGCCAATGAAAATATCCGAATATTTAAAGACCTGATAAGTTCAAAAACACCTCTTATCGGGATAGAGCCCTCTACCATACTCAGTTTTAAAGATGAGTATATCCGTTTGGCAGATAACCCGGATACTGCTAAAAAAATAGCTACGAACACCTACACTATCGAAGGTTTTTTTGAAAGAGAAATCAACCGGCAACGCATTACTCCAGAAGATTTTAGCGATTATCGTTTAGATATCAACATTCACGGACATTGTCATCAGAAATCAATTGATGGATTACAAGCCTCATTGACTATGTTGAATATCCCTAAAAATTACCGAGCTAGCATGCTGGAGACCGGTTGCTGTGGTATGGCAGGAGCATTTGGTTATGAAAAAGAACATTACCAACTCAGTATGCAAGTAGGTGAAGATACCGTGTTTCCACGTATCAGAGAATTGGATCAAAAAAATATCGTAGTAGCTGCGGGCACCAGTTGCCGGCATCAAATATGGGACGGGACAAAAAGAAAATCATTACATCCGGCAAGTGTATTAAAACTGGCTCTAAAAACGGCATCTTTATGAAAAAAAATATAGCTTTAGTACTATCCGGTGGCGGTGCCAGAGGCATTGCACATATTGGAGTAATAGAAGAACTGGAAAACCAAGGATACACCATTGATTCCATAGCAGGGACATCAATGGGTGCTTTAGTGGGTGCAACCTATGTATTAGGCAGTATGCCATCCTACAAAAAATGGATTTATACTTTGGACAAAAAAGAAGTGTTCAAACTCATCGATTTTAGTTTTAGTTCACATGGATTAATTAAAGGCGATAAATTATTCAAAAAGATGAAAGAATTTATCGATGATACTCCGATAGAGGAAATAGCCATTCCATATACAGCCATTGCAACTGATATTAAAAACAATCGGGAAATGGTCTATAACACCGGTAGTATTTTTAAAGCGGTTAGAGCTTCCATAGCCATTCCTACTGTTTTCACCCCTTTATATGAAGAAGACAGTATTCTAGTAGATGGAGGGGTCGTTAATAATATTCCCTTAAATAGAATAAAAAGAAAACAGGGAAGTTTGCTGGTTGCTGTTCACGTCAATGCCGACAAACCACCCTTACTGCTTGATAAACAGCAAGCAGACAAAGAACAATCCATTTATCTCGATAAAATAAAACGCTTTAGAACGCATCTAAATCAATCCAAACCTAAAACAGAGAAACTCGGGTATTTTTCACTACTCAACAAAACCATTGCCTTAATGGTCGATCAGATGGCAAAAATGACAATTGAGCAGTATAAACCGGATATTCTTATTGATATTTCCCGAGAGACCTGCCAGACATTTGACTTTTATAAAGCAAAAGAATTGGTACAAATAGGCCGCGAAGAAACCCGATTGGCTCTTACTAAAATCCCTTAAAAAAACCTTTCCGGATTGGAAAGGTTTTTTTAAATATACTATAAGAAGTAAATCTATTTGGAAGCAAATTTACTTCTGTTGATTTTACCATCTATATCTTGTGCAAATTCCGAACGAGGATATTCATTTTTCAATCGGGTAAACAGTTCAACCGATTTACTGTATTTTCCTAATTTGTAAGCTGCCTCTGCCGCTTTATTCAAATAAATAGGAGTTGTAAAATTATTGGGCTTATCATTGGCTGCTTTTTCATAATAATCAAAAGCTTCAGCTACTTGATCTACATTGGCAAAGGCATCGCCTATATTTGCCTTAGCTTCTGCATCTAACATTAAATCATCCGAAGAGAAACCATCTAAATATTCAATAGCTTTTTTATAATCACCCATTTTTTGGTAAGAAATTCCAGCGTAATACTTAGCTAAATTGCCGGCTTTAGTACTTCCGTATTTTTCAACAATACCTTCAAAACCATATTTACCATCGGCACCTTGCAACGCCAAAGTATATAAGGAATCGGTAGCAACCGTATTAGATTGTGCTTGATCAAAATAGTTTTTAGGATATGCCAATTCATTGGCTGCTTTGATTTCATTCGGCTCTTGCACAAAACGCATATAAGCCATATAGGCTAAAACACCTATCAGGATAACCCCAATTACAACCAAAATTGATTTTTGATTCTTAAGAATCCAAGCTTCTGCTTTACTCGCACCGGAATCCAATCCTTCAAAGACTTCTTTGGTAGTGCTTTCTGCATTAACTTTTGCTTGATCTTTGCGTAATTGCTTTGCAATCTTATCTTTCTTTTTATACGTCGCCATTTGCTTATAAATTTAAATAGGCGCAAAAATACATTATTTATCTGAAAACTAAAATCTAATAAAGTAAAATATTCGATAATTATCTCAATATAGCACTCCTTTTAGAAGTTATAAGCCAAAATATCTTTTTTTAACATTAAATAGTATCTTTGCCTAAAACGTATTTAAGGTGTATTTAAAGAGTATTCAACTTATCAATTATAAAAATTTCACAGCCAAATCCTTGGATTTTGATGCTAAGATTAACTGTATTGTTGGGAATAATGGGGTTGGAAAAACAAATATATTGGATGCCATTTATCATCTGTCCCAAACCAAAAGCTACTTTAACCCGATTAGTTCTCAAAATGTGAAACACGGTGAATCTTTTTTTATGATAGAAGGTAATTTCACAGATAATCATCAAGAAGAGCACATTGTATGCAGTTATAAAAAAGGGCAAAAAAAAATAATCAAAAAAAATGGAAAAGTATATGAACGCTTTTCTGATCATATAGGGAGTATTCCCTTGGTAATTATTTCGCCGGCAGATAGAGACTTAATTGTAGAAGGCAGTGATATCCGGAGAAAGTTTATGGATCATGTCATTTCGCAATCGGATAAGGAATATTTGCACCATCTTATCAGTTATTACAAAGTGTTGGCACAACGCAATGCCCTGCTCAAATATTTTGCCAAAAATAGGACTTTCAACGCTGATAATCTGGAAGTTTACAACCAGCAACTAGATCATTTTTCTAAAGATATCTATACTAAAAGAAAAGCCTTTGTAAAAAATATTGTTCCGGTTTTCAGGGCACACTACCAGACTATTTCCAATGGCGATGAAAAAGTAGATTTAGCCTACAATTCTCAATTAGCAACCGGTTCACTAGCCGATTTATTAGAAAAAAATTTGGATAAAGACCGCGTTTTACAATATACCAGTGTAGGGGTTCATCGAGATGATTTGGACTTTTTGATCAACACATTTCCCATCAAAAAATTTGGCAGCCAAGGGCAACAAAAGTCTTTTATGATTGCATTGAAACTGGCACAGTTTGATATTATCAAGCAATTGACCAAACGCACTCCTATTTTATTATTGGATGACATCTTTGACAAACTGGATGATGATCGTGTCCAAAAATTAATCAATATGGTGCATACCGAACAATTTGGACAGCTATTTATAAGTGACACCCATTACCAACGAACCGAAGAAGTAGTAAAAAACACACATCAAACCTATAAAATTTTCACTATTTAATGGCTAAAAATATACGTCATAACGAAGCGAATTCTATTGAGGAACTAATCAAAGTTTTTATTCAGGAAAACAACCTGGCTAAAGGACTAAGACAGGTGCGTATGGAACAGATATGGAAAGAGCAAATGGGAAATGGTGTGATGAGTTATACCGAAAAAATTGTCTTAAAAAATGACTTGTTGATCGTAAAACTTTCTTCATCGGTATTGCGCGAAGAGTTGAGCTATGGCAAGGATAAAATTATGAAAATGTTAAATGAAGCTTTGGGTGAAGAAATCATCTCCAAAATTAGATTAATTTGATTATGAGAACACTTTTTATAAACATCAAAGAGTTAATTCAAATACGTGATACTTCTGTGCGCAAGGTGTCCGGAAAAGAGATGTCCATACTTCCCAGCATAAAAAACGCCTATTTATTAATAGAAGATACGGTCATTGCATCTTTTGGTGAGATGTCCGATTTAGGTCAAATAACCGTAGATAAAACAATAGATTGTACCGGAAAAATGATTTTGCCAAGCTGGTGCGACAGCCATACTCATATAGTTTATGCCGGAAATAGAGAAAGTGAATTTGCCGATAAAATAAGAGGTTTATCTTATGAAGAAATCGCAAAAAAAGGAGGTGGTATCTTAAATTCTGCCAAAAAATTACAAGAAACTTCTGAAGCAGCATTATACCACCAATCCTCAAAACGAGTTGAGGAAATTATGAAACTAGGAACCGGAGCTGTTGAAATAAAATCGGGGTATGGATTAAGTGTTTTGGGTGAATTAAAAATGCTGAAAGTAATCCGTGATTTACAAAAAAATTATCCACTGACTATCAAGGCGAGTTTTTTAGGCGCTCATGCGATACCATTGGAATATAAAGAAAACCCCGATGCTTACGTAGATTTGATTATTGAAGAAATCTTACCCCGGATTGCCAAAGAAAATTTAGCCGATTTTATAGATGTTTTTTGTGAAAAAGACTATTTTACCGTAGCACAAACGCATCGCATACTACAAGCAGCTCAAAAAATTGGTCTGCTTCCTAAGATTCACGTCAATCAATTTAACAGTATTGGTGGCGTGCAAGTGGGCGTAAAAAACAATGCTCTAAGTGTGGATCATCTGGAAGTTCTTACCGAAGAAGATCTTGATGCATTGAAAGGGAGCGCAACAATGCCGGTGGCATTACCCGCTTGTTCATTCTTTTTAGGAATACCCTATACACCTGCCAGAAAGATTATAGACTCCGGATTACCACTAGCCATTGCCTCTGATTACAATCCGGGTTCTACTCCAAGTGGCAATATGAATTTTGTTGTGGCTACGGCTTGCATCAAAATGAAAATGACTCCCGAAGAAGCTATCAATGCCGCTACAATCAACGGGGCTTACGCTATGGGAGTATCGGACTTATTGGGGAGTATCAGTATTGGAAAAAAAGCAAATTTAATCCTAACTCAAGAAATCCCTTCTTACACTTACCTACCCTATTCATTTGGCAGTCAACTCATTGATAAAGTGTATATTGAAGGAAAAGAAATCTGATAATCAAGACAGCTAATCCCTTGTGGTTTTATTAAAAAAAGGAGCTTAAGGTCTTGACAGAATTAACGGTTTTACATCGCTATTAAATACGCCAAAAATGGCTAATTCAGTTTAAAGTCGTACAAATATGCTGCAATCTCCTCCACATCATCTTTGGTAATACCGGAATCTTCCATCAAACCGTATTGCGCCAAATCACCTTTCATAATAGCTTTATCTTCTGACGGATCAACCGTAAATTTCACCAAAGCATTGACAAAAGCTTCTTTGGTCGGGTAATTCTGTTTGTACACATCCCGTACCACCAACATAGGCGGTGCCACAGGCTTTGCATCTGTATCGCCAATGGCATGACAATACAAACAAGTATTTTCCAATAACTTATAAGAATCGGTAGATTTATAAGCCATTTTATCCTTAAAAGATTGTTTAATGACAATTTTATTTGTGTTTGTTGTCACTGCATTTGACTTTGGCTTATCATTACCACAAGCAGTTAATAAAAAAGTACTCAATAAAAAAACAACAATGGATTGGGAAGGCTTACGAAAGGGGAAATCTAATTTCATTTTAATAATTCGATTAATTGATTAGTTTTCAAAAATACTATTTTCTTCTAAATTGGAAACATAATAGCAAAAAAATTTACGATGATTTTACAATCTGACATTTATCATTATTTTTTGAAAAAAAAATAGTAACTTCGCTTCATTAACCAAAATTACAATTTTATGTTTGCTAATTTATTACCTTTAGTCGATTGGAGTAATGGCGTATTAAGTGCCATTATTATGTTTGCTGCCTTTTTGGGATTGACCATTGCCCTCATTATCTTTATGACAGGTGGCAAAAAGAAAAAAGATCAATAATTTCATTTTTTTATGCCAAAGGAAACTTTACACACCTGAGTTAGGGTTTCCTTTGGCTATAGGATCAGTGGATTTTTCTTCTTTCTCTTTCCTTTTTCAACAATTCCAGTTCCCGGTTGGTCTGATCTCCTACCGATGTATTCTCGTCTGCCCGTCTAATTAAGTAAGGCATCACATCTTTTACAGGGCCAAATGGCAAGTATTTGGACACATTGTATCCTAAGGCTGCCAAATTATAACTAATATGATCACTCATTCCAAAAAGCTGACCAAACCAGAGTCGTTTATCATTTTTTTCTAGAGAGGAATTATCAATTAATTCTTTGAAAAGTCTGGCGCTATCTTCGTTATGAGTCCCAACATAAATAGCCATTTGATCAATGTTGTCAAACATATATTTCATAACATCGTTGTACATTTTATCCGTAGTCGCCTTATCTTTACAAATCGGATCGGGAAGACCCTGCACCTGAGCACGTTCTCTTTCTTTCTCCATATAAGCACCCCGTACTAATTTCATACCGATATGAAATCCTTTGTGAATAGCGCGTTGATGTAGTGCTTTAATATAATCCATTCTATCGTGTCGATACAGTTGCAAGGTACCAAAAACAATGGCTTGTTCTTTATTGTACTTTTCCATCATTTGCTCCACCAAATCATCCACGGCTTGTTGCATACACACTTCTTCCGCATCAATCAACAAAGGTACATTATTATCAAATGCCGCTTTGGCAACCTGATCATAGCGTGCCACGATTCTATCCCATTCTGCTTGCTCATCCTCAGTTAGTGCTTCATCATTCGACACTTTTTCATATACTCCTAAGCGTCCAAATCCGGTAGGTTTAAAAACAGCAAAAGGCATAGCCGGTTTTTCTTTGGCAAAATCAATTACCCTTAATGTAATAGAAACTGCTTTATCAAATTGTGTTTCCTCTTCTTTCCCCTCGGCAGAATAATCTAATATGGAATGCACATTCTTCTCATACATTTTGTCAATGACCGGAATACAATCTTCTTCGGTAACACCACCGCAAAAATGATTAAAAACAGTGGCACGAATCAAGCCTTCAACCGGTAAATGGGCTTTAAGGGCAAATTGAGTGATTTTAGAACCTATCTTTACCATCGGTTCACTTTGTATAATCTTAAACAAGAAATATGCCCGTTCTATCTCCGCATCAGTTTTTACGGCAAAGGCTACTTCAGTATTATCAAATAAGTTATTTTTCATAATTATCTTACTAAATTTCAGCAAATTTAAGGACAAATATGATGTTTAAAACTGATTTTTGTCTTATTTTGTAAAAATATTAAACATCCAATGAAGAATAATTTACCGGTACTATTTTACGAAACAAACGGATTTGATGAACTCGCCCAATTTTTGGACAAACAGACTTATAGTAAACTCTTTATTCTAGTCAATCAAAAAACGAAGAGATTTTGTTTACCGCTTTTTGACAAACACAATAAGCATCCCTATCACCGCATCGAAATAAAGGATGGCGAAAGCCATAAAAACATAAAAACCGTTCAGTATATCTGGGAACAACTTACACTATTAGGTGCCGACAGACAAAGTATTCTTATCAATTTGGGTGGAGGGGTTATTACAGATATAGGTGGTTTTGCTGCTGCTACTTTTAAAAGAGGCATCCGTTTTATTAATATCCCTACCACAGTTCTCGCTATGGTTGATGCTGCCATTGGAGGGAAAACAGGTATTGATTTTCAAGGACTTAAAAATCAAGTGGGGGTTTTTCAAAATGCGATTGCGCTATGGATCAATAGTGCTTTTTTACAAACACTTGACAAACGGGAACTGGCTTCCGGTCTTGCCGAAATTCTCAAATATGGATTTATTGAGAC
>CAYNFJ010000081.1:0-9655 GCA_964396505.1 uncultured Polaribacter sp.
GAAGAATCTTTGTGACATTTTTCAAGGATAGGATGATAAAATGGCCGTCCAGGCATTTCTCGCAAATTTGTCCGGTACGCATATTGTAGAGACGATAATTCGGGCAAATCAATTTATATTGATGAACCGTTTGAATAACGGGAATTCGAAATTTTTTGAGAGTAAACAGAATAGAAGGAGAAATTTGGTGGTCGATCATATGAATGTGAGCGACATCCGGCTTAGTTTTCTCAATTAGGTTCTCCAATTTCTTTTGGGCATGACGAGAAAAAAGAACGCGACTGGCAATTTTATAGGACTGAGCTATTTTTTGTCCCGGGCTGAGATGGTTAAATTCAATGGCATCCACAAAAAACGGACTGTAAGGACTGCGTACGTTTTGAGGATTTTTGACAGAAAAAGGGATAACCGTATGGCCGTGCTTCTCCAAAATATCTTTTAACTCAAAATAATATCGCTCAGCCCCTCCCTTGATAAAAAAATACTTGTCGATCATCAATATTTTGAGGGCTTTGCTCATTCCTCTACAACCACTTCTGTTCGCTGGTTTTTGAACAGCAATATTTCTTCCAATGTAAACCCTCTAAGACCATATAAACTAAGCAAATAAATTATTGAAGCGATTCCGATCGCCACTAACACTTGCAAGGATGGAAAAATTATCAAGAAACCTGCCATCAAAACCGCAGAAAGGAAAGAGCGATAAACAAAAGACCACTCCTGCATTTTGACAACTCTCTTACGAATATATATATAACAAATAGCAAAAATAATCAATTCGGTTAGTACAGTTGCAATAGATGCCCCAATATAGGAAAATTCCAAAACAAGAATGAAGTTTAAAAATAAATTGATGAATAATGCGGCAATCAAAATATATACCAAATTTTTTTGGTGATTTGTAGCGTTGAAAAACCAAGCAAAATAGGTGTTAAAAAAAATAAGTCCGCCTCCAATAATCATGATTTTCAAGACAGGGATAGAATGAACAAACTCCTCACCAAAAACAAGTAAAACAATTTTGTCAGCCAGAAGAATTGTCCCGACCACCATAGGAAGCGCCACATAAAAGAGATATTTAAATCCACGGGAATAAAGTTCCCGAAATTTGGAAGCCGACCGGGTAATTTCCACGGAAAGAGCAGGAAATAAAGCAATAGAGAGAACCGTCGGAATTACATTTGTAAAATTCACCAACCGAAATGCAGATGAATACCATCCCACGATCTGTGCGGATTCGAACCAAGACAAAATTAAGGTGCCGACATTATTATAAATATTGGCAATGATCATGGAAAGGCCAAAGGGAATTGAAATCCAAAGAAGCGTTTTTGCATGGGACAGCCTCAATGAAATTTTCGGCGCGAAAAATTTTCGCTTCAGAAAAAAACGGCTGAGGAAAAAACTAACACTCCCCCCCAGGATAAAAACAGCACAAAATGGGAGAAGTCCCCATCCTTGCAATAAAATAAAAACCCCCAAACTAGTGGTTAGGATTTTTTCGGTAATAATAATAATGGTTTCATATTGCATTCGTTGATAGGCACGAAAAATACTGGTAATCAGTTGGACAACCGATTGGAGGATACCATAAATGGCAAAAAGAATAATGGCCATTTTTGTATTTTTCTCATACGGGCTAACATACAAAAACAAAAAAAGTACGAACAAATCTGCCGGGATGATCAATAGTTTTACTCCCAAGGCCTTTTTGAAATAGTGTTGCGCATGGTCAAGGTTTCGAGCAACTTCACGAGTTGTGTAAATATTGATTCCCAAGTCATTCCCAAGGAGAACAAAATACATAATAGTTGAAGCCAGGGCATATTTACCAAAACCGGCATCACCCAAATACCGGGCGGCAAAAAACATCAGAAAAAAGGCCAAAGCCATCTGGACAAATTGCCCCAAAAAAACAAAATAGGTATTTTTTTTAATGCTACTCTGACTCATAAAGACGTATTTCTCTGCCCATGGGTGTTTTTTAAAGGCAAGGGTCGATGTTCGAGACTAAGTTTTAACCGTTGTAGTTTTTCATATTTCATATATTTGTAATAGATTTTTTCAGTGGCAAGCAAAAGCCCTGCGTTTACCCAAATAGCCGACAGTATCTGGTAAATATGATAGTCAGGGCTTGCCATAAGCGAAATAAATATGGCTAACAAGCCCATAGAAAGCCCAAATGCCATATTCGACAAAAAGGGTATTTTACCACGAATAATATGATAACTACGTTTAAATAATATGATAAAAAACAATATTAATGCACTAATCCCAAAAATGCCTGTTTCAGCCCCAATAAGGATAAAAGAATTGTGAACCATCTGGCGCAAGTTATTTCGGTCCATGCCAGAATCCAGTGCTACATCAATATACTTCCATGAGACGTACTCATAGTTCGCCAAGCCTACCCCGAGCAACAAATTATGCCGCATGGTATTTAAACCAACTTTAATCAGTGGAATTCGAGTTTCTGTTGATTTATCTCGTCCCGTCCCCTTTTTAAATTGCACAAGAATTGAGGAGGAATAATGATAGACAAAGAAGAAAAGAAATATAACGCCGACAATAACGGCAAATTTATTCCGAGGCCGAAGTTTGTGCTGTAAAATTGACGCCACTGCCATGATCGATAATACAAAAGCGAATGCCAGCCAGGGACCGCGCGCAAATGAAACAAATAGACCAATGATTCCAAAAATAAGAGCACTGTAATAGAGCAATTTTTTTGAAATATTCCATGACTTGGCAAAAATAACCATTCTTGCAGCCAGAGGCAAGAAGAGGATCAAATAGTTACTATAATAGCTTGGATGAGCATACGTACCTGAGGATCGCCAGCTTCTCCATAATGGTTCTCCCAAAAACCAAAGCCCCAATTGTCCAACTCGCCATTGGTACATACCCAATAAACCCTGAAAGAGTATCCCTGCCATTAATGCAATCAGCATGGCATCAATATCTTTTGTATTTCTAACCATAGAATAGATAACGATAAAAATAAGGTAAGCTCGCAAATGCTTTGTCCATTCACTGAAAGCCCAATCAGAATGGGGTGCAAAAAAAGCAGAAATAAATGCAATAATCAAAAAAATAATTGCAGGCAAACTGATATGCGGAATATAGAACCTGATTTTATTTTGGGCAATCCCCATAATCAAAAGCGCAAAGAGAACGCTATCAACAATCCAAATACCGTTGTAATAGAAAATTATAAATCCTGTTTGGAAAGGAAAAAAAGCTGCTAATAAAAAAAGATAATAGCGGCGGGTGTCTTTGAATAAAACACCGAGAGCAAGAATAAAAGTAGAGCCAAAAATAAATAATATATCTTTTAAATCCAAATCATATTCCTTTGTCAATTTTTAGAGAATGATACTTCGAAACAGTTCTTCGTAAGCATCGGCAACTCGCGCCCAGGAATATTTTTCTCGCACTCTCTGGTGAGCCTTTTGTTGATACATTTTAACTATTTCCGGGTGATCCAACAAAAATTGCATCTTATTTGCCAGATCATTTCGCTTCTTCGTGATAAAAAATAACCCGGCATCCCCAAGGACTTCCCGGTGCTCGGGAACATCATTGGCCAACACACAATTGCCAAAACCCATGCCTTCTACAAGAGCTGGGTGAGTACCTCCCACCTCTGTTGCTTGTACATAAAAATAAGCATTGGACTGCAATTGCTGATAACCTTCCCCAAATACATATCCGGTAAAGATAATCCGATTATCTGACGTTTTCTTGAGATTTTGAATGTATTTTGTATTATAGGGAGCATCCCCAACAACCACTAATTTCATATCGGTTTTCACTTTTTCAAAAGCTCTGACAACAAGATGCGCATTGTTTTCTGGTTCTAAACGACTGACATACAACACATATTTTCTGGGAGTCAGACCGAAATTTTCTAAAATAGTCTTTCCAGAAACCGGCCCTTCCGGAGCGCCATACGGAATAAAAAAAGTTTCTTGCTTAAAGCGTTTTTGATAATATTTCTTAATTTCTTGGGCATCCGAGACAATGCGATGTGCGAAAAGAGTTGCCAGATATTCGGATATCCGATAATACCACTTCCCAAGCACATTCCATTTTTGGCGCTTCCATTCCAATCCGTCCACATTAATAACTATTTTTTTCCCCATGGCTCTTGGAATGATTGAAAAAATACTATTTGCCGAGTTACAAATCAAAATAACATTATGTTTCTCGAAAATTTCTCGCAAAACGGATAAAAAGGTATGAAAAACCGTGTCCAAATATTTGTGACGAATAGTAGGTAGAACAATCAGTCGAACTCCCTTATAATATTGGGGGAAGCTTTTGTAATCATAATTGGCCGATCGACAATAGACCGTAACTTCATGGCCTTTTTGTACCAATCGTGTGGAAAGTTCTTCTGCAAATGTTTCAAATCCTCCATAGTTGGCGGGAATTCCTCGAGTCCCCATAATGGCAATTTTCATATACAATTATTCCTTTTGAGACAATTTAGAAAGCCATTTTTCAAACCATTCACTCAGCGGGATACTGGCAAATAAAATCACAAATACATCAATGGGCAACCTATATCGCGTACTCGTAAGAAAAAAAGAATATCCCATAGCAAATGCTATGGCCGACAAAGGCATGACACTTAGAAATAAAAACCGTTTTCGAGTTTTGTATAATCCCACAAAAGAAAGTAAAAAAAGAATACCATAAGAGAACAAACTAATTATTTTATTTTTGGGAGAAGTGTATTTATTCCGGCTAATGGTTTTTGGATATATTCTCCAAAAGTTGATAAATTTGCGAAAATAAAGAACAATGAATCTACGGGGATGTTCTTTTATAAATCGAAATGCTTCTTGTCGATAAATTTTATCTTGTTCATCTATATTTTTCCCTTTTAGCCGATTCCGGATTTGTAATGGGATATCATCCGGGCCGGGACGATTAAATCCATCGAAAAATTCATTGTTTCCCTGCCAAAGTGAGTGTCCGCTTTCAGAAGTTACAAGAATAAACGTGCCCATTTTTTTGGAATTTGAATAAGACCAAGGAAAAAGTATGGCCGTCATACTAAGGAGAATTGCCAAAAGCGTGGCCATTTTCCCCAAAAATGATTTTTTCAGCAACAAAAACAACCAAAGGAAAAAGACCGGAACCATAAACACTATTGTCGGAATAATTAATGTTTCTATACCTATGAGAATTCCAGAAAGGATTGCATCCCCCCAGCTTTTTGATATGGTCAGTCGAAAAAGCAAAAGAAAAAGCAACAAAAGAAAAAACACAAATAAAACAATTGGATATAGTGTCCCTGCGGAAAAAACATATAAGGGATAAATTGCCATTATTAAGGCTGCCCATAATCCAATTTGGTACGAAAAAAGGCGATTCCCTATAGCAAATAGCAGAAGGCAGGAGAGTGCTCCCAATACAGATTCTGCCACTCTAGCTTTCGTTACAGAAAAGCCGAAAATTTTATAAACGCCATATAAAAATATCGGCTCACCGGGAGCAAATTCAATAGATCCATAGTGTCCATTTTCTATTAGATTCATTGCCTTTTCGTTATATTTTATTTCGTCATACCAAACCAGCGTATTCGGCATGCTTAAAACATAAATCAGACGAAACATTAAACTTAATAAAAAAATAAGAAACAGAGTCGCCAACCTTTTTTCTCTGGCTGAGAAAAAACCCACAATTTTTTCAATAAACCAATTTTTCAATTTTCTTTCTCTGTAGCTGTTTTAATTCTCATATAATTATCAGCATAGGAAATTTCAATGGCATCCATTCATCCGAAATTTACATCCACAGCATCCGAAATCGTAATGGGGATGTTGATTGGCTCTTCAATGCTTGCTAAGGATAAAAGTTTAATCACAAATTGAAGTCCACTATTTGTCCGTAATAGTATTTTCGGCAGATTTATCCCGGCTTTCAAGAACCTCGATATGATTTCTTAGAATAGCGAGCTCCTGAGCCAAATCCTTACAATTATTTGTCAATTTTGAAATAATAATTGAAAAATGTAAAAACAATAAAAACCCAAAAAAGAATATAATAACCAATAGCACCGACGGCGCATAATAGATACCCAAAAACGACGCCATTTTGTCTAACAAATTTCTATTAATAGCAAATATTAACAAAAATATAGCAGATATGAACCATAAAATAGAATATTGTTCCAATAGTTTGTTCTTACGAACTAATTGAAAAATAAGGGCGATCACAGCCAAACTGGATAGTAAAATAATATATTGAATTCTGTCACTCATACCTATCCTAACATTTAAACTCTTTAAAAATATCTATTAAAATGGCCAATACCACTTTGAGCATAAAAAAAATGGAATCAAAGAAGTTGATCGATGATTTGCCAAATTTCCTCTGACGCATTCTAACGGGCACTTCATTTAATTTATATCCGCATCTTCCCAAAATTGTGATAATTTCTGGTTCAGGATAATCTACCGGGTAAACTTTTGATACAAATAGAATTGTAGATTTATTAAACGCTCTAAACCCTGAGGTGCTGTCGGTTATTTTTTGGTGGATAATAATAGAATTGATAGCTGAAATCAACCAGATTGCGACCCTCCTGGCAAAACCGGCCCTATAGTTATAATTTCTTAAAAACCTTGAACCAATTACGACGTCATACCCCTTTTGAATAGCATTGAGCAATTTATCAATTTCGGCTGGAATATGTTGGCCATCGGCATCAACTTGAATTGCAACATCATATCCGTGCTCGGCCGCATACTTCATTCCGGTTTGGATAGCTCCGCCTATCCCCAAGTTAATTGGTAATTTCAACACCTTAACATCTGAAGCGTTAGCTATTTTAAATGTATCATCTGATGAGCCATCATCGACTACCACTATGTCTATAGAAGAACTAAACTCCTTTATCTCTGCAATAATGGCAGAAATATTTTTCTCTTCATTATATGCAGGGATAATGACTATTATTCGATAGACTTCACTCACCTGTATCCCCAAAACAGAATTTCAAATTGAAAAATTCGCCTCGACAAGATAGATACAATGATAAAATTTCCTTTTTGCAACACCAATCCATATTATTAAAACCTCTTTCTCACATAACCGATTGGTTCTGTCCCCTGCTATTTTTCAAAAACAGAATTTTCAATCTTGGAATAGATAAAGTAGAAAAGAGCCTTTTTGATTAGACGCATCCGCATTTTTCACTTTCAGGAAAATTTGGTAGTGATCAGAATGCATTTTATATGGTATTTTTAAATAAATTTCATCTCGGATTACTTGATTAACCGGCCAAGACGCATAAGGATATAGCCCAAATACAAAGTGATGAGAAAACGAAGCAGAATAATTGCCATTTTTTATAACGAAAGTCAACAAAACGCTATTTTCGTCCCGCTTTGTTTTTTTCCAAAAAAACGTATAGTGCAAAATACTTCTATCTATTCCAACTCTTGGTCGAGTTGTATTGCCCACAAGCAAAAGGTTAGGAGTGACTTGTTTTCGAATAAAACTTTTAATTTCATTCTTTCTGCCAAAACACAATTCTTGAATACCTTTTTCGTAATTATACCCTCGTCGAAATACCACAATACCATTTTGAAAGGAGCGAATACCATATTCCCGATTTTTCAATAGAGACAAAATAAAAGGATTTATGGGCGGCAGATGACTCATATCAAAACCGGGTTTTGTATAGAGACTTACATTGGACTTATAAAAATCATAAAAAACAAAATCCGCCTCCATATAGTGCATCGTCATGGGATAGATCGCTTTTCTCTCCGAAAGATGAGTCCCCAAATAGGTTTCTGCAGAAACAGAAGCTCTTTGCGGGATAGACTTGGCCATGCTATCAGCGATCTGATCATGCGGAGTAACCTGCCATTTATATGAATCCCACACGACGGATTTAAATCGGAAAGACAACAAACTAAGTCCGAATACACAAGCGAATAGTAAATAAAAAACAGATTTTCCGAATCTTTTCTCCCCAAAAAATAGTTTTTGCTTCAAAAAACTCAAACCATAAATTAACGACACAAAGACAAAAGGGGTTATCGTGGCCGTATATTGATATTCTATGGATTTGGTATGAGACCAATTACTCATAAGATTAATAAACAGAGTAGGAAACATAAGCCAGATAGTGGATGGACTCAAAAAACTCAAAAATCCTACCGGAGCAAACAGTTTAATGACATATTTTATATTGTCTCTTGAAAATAGAAATTTCAACACATAGAATGGTTTTTGGAAAATAGCAATCAAAATTCCAATAGGGCTATTTGAACCCAAATGTGCCCAATGACCTGGTGCTTGTTCAACGGCAGGCAGTGGAGGCAAATGGAGCATTTCATACAAATATGGACGAAAAATGAATCCCAAAAACCAAACACTTCCCACCAAAAAGAGTCCAATACCTTCCTTTTTGTTCTTTAAAAACAAAAAATCGTAAAAACCAAACATAATAATGATTAATGAAACATCTTCCCGACAAATCAAGGATAAAAATACAAAAAAATAAAACCACCCTCGTTTGCGAATAACCATAAAATAAAAGGCAAACAACAAAGGCCCTGTAGCAAGTGTTAACCCGTGAAAATCAAAAAGATTTGCATTTTGCAAAGCAGGATAAAGAAGATACATAATAGATAAAACGAGCGCCAACCACTTATTTTTGAACTGCCGTTGAGCCAACTCAAAAATAGGTATGGCACCACTAGCCAAAAAAAGGCTTTGAATAACCAATAAAGTATCGGGTGAAGGAATAAGTGCAAAAATCAAAGCAATTGGTAAAAATATAAATTCCCAATGGCCAAACCATAATTTTTGCACGGGAAATCCCATATTAATTGTTTCGGTAAGAATCCGGCCATGTATCGTATTCCAAATGGCCTGTATATTGATTCCCATGTCAAACATATTCGCATGAAAACTATCATAACGAAGGATAGAGAATTTACTCATTAAAATAACATACATCAGACCAATCATGCACAATAAAAGCCAGACGAAAAAAGATGACTTTTCTTTTACTGATGTTCTCATAAATGATATGCTACCCATGTGTTTTTACCGTTTATAGGCAGAGCTTCTTCCGAACAAAAAAGGCTCCAGCTTTTGAAGAAGCATTTTTGGGGCTGTCGTAAATTGATTGGTCACCATTTTTTTCCATTGAACTGAGCCCCGACGATTAATAAGACCTGTGGAATATTGTACAATTAGTAAACCGTTCCAGGATACCAAAAGCAAAACAATGGCAACTAAACCAAAATTTCGAATTTTGGGTTTGACGAATTCAAAAAACGCCGTCAAACCCAATACATAGAAAATCGTTGCCTTAATTAAATATCGATCCCCAAAAGACATGCCGGCTTTGCGGGCATGACTGGTAATGTATACAATTAACAAAAAGGCGAAAAAGCTACTCCAACCCGCGCGCCGACTGCGATGAATCAGAAAAACAAAACCAATAGTAGACAATAAAAGCACCGGAGTCCAAAAATATATTCCATAAGAAGAGCCTAAGAGTGAATCGAATATGTGCGGATGCAATAAAAATCCCAACAAAGAACCTATGGTCGATTTCGGTTTTGGGATCACATCGGCATGAGGCAAAAAGCCATAATATTTTATTTGAGCTGCGGAT
>CAYNFJ010000082.1:0-9492 GCA_964396505.1 uncultured Polaribacter sp.
ATATGCAATCTTTCTTTGCCGATATACCGAATATTGAGCAACGAAACATCTTGAATGTCCGTTTACGTTGGAGTTTCTGAATGTAGAAACGACTTATATTTTTTGTAAATTCAATTATTCAAAATGGAATTTTCAAACACAATTATTATTAAGAATAATTCTAAATAAAGTTTAATTTTATGATAATTATCATTAAAAAGCATGTACCTTTGCAATCTTAAAAAGGTAGATTATGCCTAAAAAATATACAGAAAACGAACTGGAGCAAGAACTCCAAAACAAAGAATACGAATACGGATTTTATACCGATATTGAATCGGATAAATTTGCCATTGGACTGGATGAAAACGTCGTACGAGCCATCTCCAAAAAGAAAAACGAACCACAATGGATGACCGATTGGCGTTTAGAGGCCTTTCGTATATGGCAACAAATGGAAGAACCCGATTGGGCTAATATTCGTTACGAAAAACCCGATTTTCAAGCCATCAGCTATTATGCGGCTCCCAAACAAAAAAAAGAATTGGAATCTTTGGATCAAGTAGATCCGGAATTGCTAAAAACTTTTGAAAAATTGGGTATTTCCATAGAGGAACAAAAACGCCTTTCCGGTGTGGCTATGGATATTGTAGTAGATTCGGTCTCGGTAGCAACCACCTTTAAAAAAACCTTGGAAGATAAGGGAATTATTTTTTGTCCGATATCCGAAGCCATTGAAAAACATCCGGAATTGGTCAAAAAATATATTGGATCTGTGGTGCCACGAACCGATAATTTTTATGCAGCATTGAATTCGGCTGTTTTTTCCGACGGTTCGTTTTGCTATATTCCCAAAGGGGTTCACTGTCCGGTAGAATTATCGACCTATTTTAGAATTAATGAAGGAGGAACCGGACAATTTGAACGCACACTACTCATTGCCGATAAGGGAGCTTATGTCAGTTATCTGGAAGGTTGTACGGCACCCCAACGTGATGAAAATCAATTACACGCTGCCGTAGTGGAAATTATCGTTCACGATGATGCCGAAATCAAATATTCTACCGTACAAAATTGGTATCCTGGAGACAAGAATGGTAAAGGCGGTGTATATAATTTTGTGACCAAACGCGCCATTGCTTATAACAACGCTAAAATATCGTGGACACAGGTAGAAACCGGTAGTGCCGTTACGTGGAAATACCCGAGTTGTATCTTAAAAGGCGATAATGCCATAGGTGAATTCTACAGTATAGCCGTGACCAATATGCACCAACAAGCCGATACGGGAACCAAAATGATTCATTTGGGGAATAATACCAAAAGCACCATTATTTCCAAAGGTGTTTCTGCCGGACATTCACAGAATTCCTATCGCGGATTGGTACGAGTAGCTAAAAATGCTAAAAATGCCCGTAATTTCTCGCAATGTGACTCCTTACTGATGGGTGACCAATGCGGTGCGCATACTTTTCCATATATAGAAACCAAGAATTCCAGTGCGCAAATAGAACATGAAGCCACAACCAGTAAAATAGGCGAAGATCAACTCTTCTACTGCAATCAACGCGGTATTGATACCGAAAAAGCTATAGCCCTTATTGTCAATGGTTTTAGTAAAGAAGTCTTAAACAAACTTCCGATGGAATTTGCCGTAGAGGCGCAAAAATTATTAGAACTTTCCTTGGAAAATTCTGTAGGATAAATAACACTAAATTTTAGTAATAATGGAAGATATGTTATTTTACGATAGGTTGCAGTTTGCATTCACTATCACATTTCATTACATATTCCCACAATTGACTATGGGATTATCCTTAATTATTGTATTTTTTAAGGGAATGTACCTCAAAAACGGGCTGGAGCAATACAATGAAGCAGCTAAGTTTTTTATGAAAATTTTTGCTATTAATTTTACAATGGGCGTAGTTACCGGTATTCCGATGGAATTTCAATTTGGTACCAATTGGTCTAAATTTTCAGAACTCACCGGTGGTATCATTGGACAAACGCTGGCTATGGAAGGAATGTTTTCCTTCTTTTTGGAATCATCCTTTTTAGCCCTTTTTATTTTCGGTGAAAAACTGATGGGACAAAAACTACATTTTCTAACCGGTTTCTTGGTTTTTCTCGGGTCTTGGGCTAGTGGTTGGTTTATTCTAGCAACCAATGCCTGGATGCAACATCCGGTGGGATTTGAAATTTTAGAGAATGGAAAATACGTACTTACACATTTTAGCGCATTGTTCTCTAATCCGTGGTTGATTCCGGCTTTTTTACACAACCAAGTAGCATCCATTGCTACTTCTTCTTTTGTAGTGGCAAGCATCGGAGCCTTTTATGTATTGCGTAATAAAAAAACAGCTTATGGGCAGTTATTTCTTAAAACTGGAGTTATTTTCGGATTGATTTCCAGCTTGTTATTAGCTTTTCCTACAGGAGATTGGAATGCTAAAAATGTCGTAAAATACCAACCGGCTTCTTTTGCAGCTATGGAAGGGATTTTTAATACAGAAGATGCCGGAGCAGAAATTGTTCTAATCGGACAACCCAATATGGTGGAGAAAAAGTTAGATAATAAAATTGCCGTTCCCGGAATATTAAGTTTCTTAACCTATCAGGATTGGAATAAACAGATAGCGGGTATGGATCAATTTAAAAAAGAAGAACTTCCCCCCAATGTACCTGCTTTGTACTATGCTTATCATATTATGGTGGGTTTAGGAACCCTTTTTATAGCCTTAATGGGATTAGCTGTATTCTTGCTGTGGCGTAAAAAACTTTTTCAAACCAAAACGATACTTTGGGCTATTATGTTTTTTGTTCCGTTTCCTTACATTGCCAATCTTACCGGTTGGTATGTGGCGGAATTGGGCAGACAACCTTATTTGGTTTATGGTTTATTAAAGACCCAAGAGGGTATTTCCCCAACAGTTTCTTCCGGAAACACACTCTTTACATTACTAGGATTTGTGGGTTTGTATATGTTATTAGGCTTGTTGTTTTTGGTATTGGTCGGTAAGACCATTCATCAAGGACCTAAACTTTTAAAACAATAGATTATGGAAATTTTTTGGTTTATAATTATCGCAATCGTATTAGCCGTATTTTTTGTACTGGACGGTTATGATTTTGGTGCCGGAATTATACATTTATTCTTTGCAAAAAAAGAGAAAGATAAAATTGTTATTTCAAAATCGGCCGGTTTGTTTTGGGATTCTAACGAAGTTTGGTTAGTAGCTGCAGGAGGGATGTTATTTATGGCTTTTCCTAATTTTTACGCTGCGGTTTTCAGCGGATTTTATCTACCACTTATTATCGTGTTATGGCTCATTGTTTTTAGAGCTATCGGTTTGGAATTTAGAAATCAGTTTCGTTTTCAAATGTGGAAAGATCTATGGGACAAAGCTTTTGGTGTTTCCAGCTTGTTACTAGCCTTGTTTTTTGGTATTGCATTGGGAAATATTGTTCGGGGTGTTAATTTAGGTGGTGTTATTGACGGAAAAGCTGTTTATGAGGCTCAAAACTTTTTTTTACCGCTCTGGAATAGCAGTTTCAGTCCTTTGAGTGAAACACCGGGTGTGATAGATTGGTTTACTGTAATCATAGGAATTATTTCGGTAGTTGTCTTGAGTATCCATGGGTCGGCTTGGATTATTTTAAAAACAAAATCGTCAATCAATGAATCTTTGAAAAGCTTGATTTTTAAGCTCAATATAGTTTTAGTTGTATTGACTATAATTTCTTTGGCTGTTTGGCAAGTCGTAAAGCCCAATGCTTTGCAAAATTTTATAGATAGACCCTATTTGATCATCTTTCCAATTCTATATTTTGCCGGAATAATCGGGTTGTTTTTAGATAAAAAATTTAAAAAGGACAGCTATCGCTTTCTGTTCTCAACACTGGTTATAATTGGAGGGATTACGGCTTCTTTGGCCTCTATGTTTCCGGTATTACTCCCTTCTACCAATACGGTCAATGATTCTTTGACAATCTATAATACAGCCGCTGAGAATTACGGTTTATCGGTTGCTATGAATTGGGGGATTGTCGGATTTATTTTACTTTTTGTCTATATGATTGTACAAAAAAGAATAATGAAAGGGAAAATAGATAAAATGGATTACGGACATCAATAAGAAATACAATGACAGCAACACTCATCGCATTATTCAGTATTGTAATAGGTATTACAGGCGCTATTGTAGGGGGCTATTGGTTTCCAAAATACAGTTTTGGATTTACGGGAAATACTATTGCCGGTGTTTTTGGTAGTATTTTTTTGATAAAATCTATCGGAAGAATGGGGTTTGATCCACAACATATCATTCAAAACGGTACGATTCATTATAAACTGTTTATCATAAATATGTTCGTATCTTTTGTAGGAGGAATACTCGCCCTAATACTGATTCATAAACTAAAAATCAAACTCAATTCCACTACGGAATCTAATGTTAAAAACTAAATACGTATGTTATCAATTAAAAATTTACACGCCAATATAGGTGATAAAGAAATACTTAAAGGTATTGATTTGGAAATAAATGCCGGAGAAGTTCACGCCATTATGGGACCCAATGGTTCGGGAAAAACCACCCTTTCATCGGTTATTGCCGGACGGGAAGATTATGTAGTTACCAAGGGCAGTATTTCATTAGATGGTAAAAACCTTTTGGATATGAAACCCGAAGAACGGGCACATAAAGGTGTTTTTATGTCTTTTCAATATCCGGTAGCCATTCCCGGAGTTACGGTTACCAATTTTATTAAGACTGCTATCAATGCCAAGCGAAAAGCACAAGGCTTAGAAGATATGCCGGCAGCCGAATTATTAAAAATGATTCGAGACAAAGCCAAATTGTTAGGATTGAAGAGCTCATTCTTGTCGCGTTCCTTAAATGAAGGTTTTTCCGGAGGTGAAAAAAAACGAAATGAAATTTTTCAAATGGCGATGTTGGAACCTAAATTAGCCATTCTCGACGAAACAGACTCCGGATTGGATATCGATGCGCTAAAAACTGTTGCCGAAGGGGTAAATAAACTCAAAAACAAAGACAACGCCGTGATTGTAATTACACATTATCAACGACTTTTGGATTATATTGTACCGGATTTTGTTCACGTTTTGTCCGATGGTAAAATTGTAAAAACCGGTGGCAAAGAATTGGCATTGGAATTGGAAGCTAAAGGATATGAATGGGTTCGGTAGATGGAAATATTAATGATTAAATCTCAAATTTCAAATCCCGAATTACATAAAACCATGAAAAATAAACTAATAGCTTCCTTTTTAGCATTTGAAAATCAAGTAACTACTGATGTTACAAGTGATTTTCATCAGATACGACGCAAAGCTTTTGAAAAATTTGAAAACTTGGGTTTTCCTACTAAAAAAGATGAAGATTGGAAATATACCTCTCTTAAAAGATTACTCAAAAACGATTATACCTTGTTTCCGGAACTTCCCAAACATGAATTGCAAATTTCGGATGTAGATTCCTTTTTTCTTAAAGGAATCGATACCTATAAAATTGTATTTATCGATGGTGTTTTCAATCCGTATTTATCCGAAACCACACACGAAGGAATGGATATATGCCTATTATCTTCTGCAATAAATAAAACAAAATATCGTATTGTTCTTCAGCATTACTTTAATAAGATTTCTTCTAAAAAAGAAAATGGAATAAGTTGTTTAAACACCGCTTTTAGTAGTGAAGGAGCCTTTATTCACATCAAAAAAAATACGTTGGTCGAAAAGCCGGTACAGATTGTATATTTTACCACAAAACACGATAAAAACGTATTGCTTCAACCTCGAAACCTGATTATTGTCGATGAAAATTCTCAAGTAAAAATAATAGAACGGCATCAAAGTCTTTCCGAAAATAATGTGCTTACCAATACGGTAACCGAGCTGTTTGCCGGAAAAAGAGCCCATATAGATTACTACAAAATACAAAATGACCACTCCAAAGCTTCTTTGATAGATCATACTATTGTGGAGCAAAAAGAACAAAGTGTCGTTTCGGTTCACACCTATTCATTTGGTGGAGATTTAACCCGTAATAATCTCAGTTTTTATCAAGTGGGTTCCGGTGCACAATCTTATTTAAACGGTATCAGTATGCTTTCCGGGATGCAACATGTCGATAATCAAACCAATGTGTATCATCAGGTACCGCATTGCGAAAGCCACGAATTGTACAAGGGAATATACGATGATCAATCTACCGGAGTTTTTAACGGAAAAGTATTTGTAGAACCTGCAGCACAAAAAACGGATGCTTTTCAACAAAATGATTCTATATTATTGACCGATAATGCTAGCATTAATTCCAAACCGCAATTGGAAATTTTTGCCGATGATGTAGCTTGTTCACATGGTTGCACCATCGGGCAATTGGATGAAAATGCACTGTTTTACCTGCGACAAAGAGGAATTCCTAAAAAAGAAGCCAAAGCACTATTACTGTATGCTTTTAATAATGAGGTGGTAGATAAAATTCGTATTCCGGTATTGAAAAACCGCATTACAAAAATAATCTCTGAAAAGCTAGGAGTAGAATTGGGATTGGATCTTTAAAAAATGTTTTTTTCATAAGGTTTCTTATTATTTACATAAGAAATAAGAAAAACGTATGTTTGTACCTTTAACTACACTACTAATGAAACAAAAAAATATATTTAATTTTCTATTTAGCACCCGGTTGATGTCGATAGTTATCTTAGCTTTTGCCTTTGCGATGGCTACGGCTACATTTATCGAGAACGATTATGGCACCCCTACAGCTAAAGCATTGATTTATAATACCAAATGGTTTGAAGTATTGATGCTGCTTTTAACCGTAAATTTTATAGGAAATATTTTTAAATACCGGCTTTATCGACGTGAAAAATGGCCGGTTTTTCTATTTCATATCGCTTTTATTATCACTTTGTTGGGGTCTTTTGTTTCCAGATATTTTAGTTTTGAAGGTATGATGCCTATTCGTGAAGGCAAGGTGTCTTCAAGTGTATATTCTGATAGAACCTATATCATGACCCGTGTAGATGATAATGAAGTGATGAAAACGTATGGAGAGAATTCTCCTGTATTGTTTTCCCGTATTGGAGGAAATTCCTATCATTTAACTGAAGCATTTGGAAAAGGAAATAAGAAAACCCCTTTTCGTATTGATTTAATAGATTATGTGTACAAAGCAAAAGAAGAATTAATTCCGGATGACAAGGGCTATTCTTATATTCATATTGTAGAATCCAGTAGAGGAACACGCAATGATATATTTCTTAAAGAAGGTACGGTTAAGAGTATTCGTAATATTCTATTTACCTATAATAAACCGATTAAAGGAGGAATGAATTTTACAGTTCAAAACGGTCAACAAATGTTGCAATCTCCGTTTGATGGTACTTATATGGAAATGCAAACACGTGATTTGAATCCTGTTGCCCAAGACTCTTTAGTTCCTTTGCAAATTAAAAAACTCTATTCATTTGACCAATTGCGTTTTGTTATAAAAGAAATTAAAAAAGGAAAGGTGGTGTTACAAACAGCCCCAAAAAAAGAACAAATGATGTATCCGTATGATGCTTTAACCTTTAGGGTGCAATCGGGTAATGATGAAAAAACCGTGACCGTAAGAGGGACAAGTGGTAGTATAACGCCTCCACAAAAAGTAACGGTAAACGGTTTGAATTTTATCATTTCGTACGGTTCTAAAGAAATTAAAATACCCTTTTCATTAAAATTACGTGATTTTGAATTAGAACGTTATCCCGGAACCAATTCGGCTTCTTCCTATGCTAGTGAGATTACGGTGATGGATACAGATCAAATTTTTGATTACCGTATTTTTATGAATCATGTCTTGGATTATAAGGGTTACCGCTTTTTTCAATCTTCTTATGATAAAGATGAAAAAGGTACAATCCTATCGGTTAATCACGACTATTGGGGAACTTTAATCACGTATATCGGTTATTTCTTAATGGGATTGGGTATGTTTTTTACCCTGTTTTGGAAAGGAACCCGATTTAGTGATTTGAACAAAAAACTAAAAAGAATTACCGAAAAGAAAAACGCCTTATTACTTCTGTTTTTGAGTTTGGGGGTTTGGGGGTATTCTCAAAACCATCCCTCAGGCGGATTAACGCCATCAGAATTACAAAAAGTCAGTGTAAGTAAGGCACATGCCGATAAATTTGCACATTTGGTTATTCAAGACCACGGGGGTCGCCTTAAACCTGTGAATACCTATGCGCTGGAATCCTTGCGTAAAATTTATAAAAAAGATTATTACAAAGGATTGACTGCGGAGCAAGTGATGCTCTCTGCTCAATTAAACCCGGAGATTTGGAGTGCTGAGCCCATTATTATGTCACATACCGAAATGTTGGGAAAAGGTGCTAAAATTGTAAAAGATTTAGGTTTTAAGGATAAACACACCAATATGATTCGTTTCTTTAAAAGTGGGCGTTATTATTTGGAAAATTTGGTCGCACAATCGTATCGAAAGAAAAAATCACAGCGTACGGCAGCCGATAAGGAAATTATCGATTTGGATGAACGGGTTAATATCTGGTACAGTTTGTTAAGAGGCAGCTTGATGCATATTTATCCCAAAAGAGGAGATGCAAATAACAAGTGGTATGCCGGAGTAGACCAAGCTGCTTTTGTAGGACAAGATACGATGGTACTTAAGATGCATCAAATCTATATGCAATCTTTAGCAGAGGCAGTAAAAACCCACGATTATACCAAGGCAGATAGCTATTTAGATATTATTTCACAATATCAAAAAACGGTAGGAGCTGCTGTAATGCCACCGGCAAAAAAAATAGATTTGGAGATACGATACAATCGATACAATGTGTTTTTTAAACTCTTGATTTTCTATTTTAATCTGGGTTTGCTACTCCTTATTCTTACTTTTATAGATTTGTTTAAACCAAATAAAAAATGGGTTGTAAATGGTATTAAATTACTTATTGGTATCACGATTCTTGGGCTTGTGGTGCATACCATAGGTTTAGGAGTTCGTTGGTATGTTTCCGGACATGAACCTTGGAGTAACAGTTATGAAGCTACCGTATTTATCGCTTGGGTTATTATTGTTGCCGGTTTGATTTTTACCAAAAACAGAACCAAATTTATCATTACAGGAGCGGTTTTATTTGCCGGTTTTTTATTGGGAATAGCCCATGGAAATCTAATGAGTCCGGAAATGACCAATCTGGTTCCGGTGCTTAAATCTTATTGGTTAATGGTACATGTGGCGGTTATTACGGCGAGCTATGGTTTTTTAGGTTTGGGTGCTTTATTAGGATTCTTTGTATTGCTGTTATTTTTGGTTAGAACAGCGCAAAACAAAGATAAACTGACTGATACGATTAAAGAATTGAGTTATATCAATGAAATGACGCTGACCATTGGGTTGTTTTTATTATCTATTGGAACATTTTTAGGAGGTGTTTGGGCTAATGAATCTTGGGGAAGATATTGGTCTT
>CAYNFJ010000083.1:0-9474 GCA_964396505.1 uncultured Polaribacter sp.
GACGAAATTACTATTTGACAGCAGATGTTTTAAGTACCCGAAAAAAACGGGACGTTTAATATCCTAAATCAATCAATATTTGCTCGGGGTCTTTATGATTTTTTCGATTGTAAAAATCCAATGCCAAATCCGATCGATTGGTAAAAACCCCTTCTACGCTCTTGTGATATTCTGCAAATTGTTGTTTCGTATCAAAGGTATAGGCATGTATCTGTAAGCCGGCTTTATGAATTATCTCTGCCATCCAATCGGCTGTTAGTTCTTCATAATTATTAGGCGCTCCTGCAATACTGGGTCCTATAATTTCGATATTGTTTTGTAATGAAAAATCTATTGCTTTGCGGTATGCTTTATGAATGTCGCCTTTCATATCCGGCTTCCACAACAACAAACATTTAGGCACATTGGGTAGTAATTTTTCCAATTCCAACAAACTGTTAGTCGAGAAAGATTGTAAGACCAATCGTGCTTTGGAATCGGCAACCGCCACTTTATCTTTTTGAGTAGCAATAGTTTTAGGATGATTGGCCGTATTCCAACCCATTTCTGTAATAACATCATACAAGACTTTTTCGACACCGGGCTTGGGGTTTTTGGTTTCCACATAGATACCGGGTCTGTTACCATTATCCACCGGATCTTTTTCGTACAAATAATGACCTGTCCATATTCCATTGGAGACCTCTTTTACGGGTTTCCCGTTATTCCTTTTAATACGATACCCTTCAGCTATCATTATCACATCTTTCAATGTCAATATTGTTAAACCTTTAAAAGCCGCTCTGGCTCTGTCTTTATGTTGTTCATTAAATTTGCTTCCGGCATCTAAACTTCTCAATTCTTTCAATGTAAAGGCAGCAATTTCTGATTTTGCACGTTCAGGAAATACACTAGCCACATTGGTCGTACGACTCAAGTTTGTATCATGAAAAGCAATTAACACACTATCTTTGGTCAATTGAACATCCAATTCCAAATAATCTGCCCCAATGTTCCGAGCCCAACGAAAGGCCGGTTCTGTTTCTTCCGGTGTAAAATAAGTACTTCCTCTGTGGGCTATTATCATATCTTTTTTTAAATACGAAGCTACTTTTTGAGCCGCCTCAGATTGCCGGTAAACCTGTGTTGAATCCATAGTATTGGGTTGTGATTTAATATCTTTTTTTTGTGGTTTACATCCTGCTAAAACACTAGTTATCAGCAAGATTGATATCATTAATTTATTCATAATTTAATTTGTATTTTTTTGAATAGTCAAGGCTATAAATAGAATCGCTACGATACTGGCAATTATCATCATCATAAAATAACCGTTCCAATGGTAATTCTCAATCACATAACCGCCCAATTGGTTCGCTAAAATAGAAGTCCCTATAAAATACCCGAATAGTCCGGTTAATCCGGCGGCAGTACCGGCTGCTTCTTTTTTCACTAAATCCAAAGCATGAACCCCTATTAACATAACCGGTCCATAAATCAAAAATCCGATACTGATCAAGCAAGCATAATCAACCATAGGATGTCCTACCGGATTTTTCCAATATACAAAAATGGCTATTACTATCAGTAGCATATAAATAATACTGACCGGTGCTCTACGACCTTTAAACACTTTATCACTCAACCAACCACAGAGCAATGTTCCCGGAATAGCTGCTATTTCATACCACGAATACGCCCAACTACTTGCATCTTGTGTAAAACCTTTTACTTCTATCAAATAGGTAGGTGCCCAATCCTGAATACCGTATCGAACCAAATAAACAAAAACATTGGCAAAGGCAATAGACCACAATAATTTATTAGGTAAAATATGTTTTTTGATGATTTCCATCGCAGTAATCTGTACATCTTCCTGCTCCGATTTTTTATCGTAATCAAGCGGATAATCATTTTTCCATTCTTCAATTGGAGGTAAACCTACAGATTGTGGACGATCTCTCAATAAAATATAAATAAAAACTGCCACCACAATAGCAATCATTCCCGGAAAATAAAACTTGGCGTGCCAATCCGTAAAAAGTTCCATCCCAAAAATTGCCAACAACGGCATAACTGCCCCTCCCACATTATGAGCCACATTCCAAATAGACATTTTAGTACCTCGTTCAGTCAAAGAGAACCAATGCACCATAGACCGACCACTGGGAGGCCATCCCATCCCTTGAAACCATCCGTTTAAAAACAATAAGACAGACATAATCAAGATCGATTTAGTCGCTATCGGAACAACACCCATAAAAATCATTACCAATGCTGACAACATCAACCCCAAAGGCATAAATATACGTACATTACTCCTGTCAGATACATTACCCATCACAAATTTACTGACCCCATAAGCAATCGGAAGAAATGAAAAAGCAAAACCCAATTGCGTTTTGGTAAAACCCTCATCAATAAGATTTGGAATAGCCAGTGCAAAGTTTTTACGAATGAGATAATAACCGGCATAACCCACAAAAATACCTATAAAGACCTGCCAACGCAGTTTTTTATAGGTAACATCAACTTGATTTTCAGGAATACTCGGTTTTACCGGTGGTATTTTTAAAAATTGAAACATAATTAGTCATTTATTAAATATCCTTTTGCTAAAATAGTGTATTCATTGATTTGATCCTGCACCCATTGCTCGTCATAATCCAGTTCATCTGCCATAATTTGAGCCACCTCCGGAGCCATTCTCATACTTTCCCTCGCATCCAAGAGTAAAGCCCTGGTTCGTCTAGACAAAACATCTTCTACCTTTCTGGCGTATTCGTACCGCACTGCCCATACAATCTGAGCTTTGTTGATTTTCAAATCATTGCTGATATAGTCGCCTAAATGAGGTTGCTCATTGATTAAACCTTCTATACCTTCCTTATCAGCGCCATAAAAGTACAAAGGATTTTTAGGATTAACCTCTTTTTTATAGCCATGAATATGAAATTTTTCTGTAATCGATTCTTTCTTAGGAAGTCCGGCCAATTTTGACAATCTATCAACGGCATCTTCACCCATTTCACGATAAGTGGTCCATTTACCGCCAATGATAGAAACTAAACCCGATGGAGCCGTAATAATTTTGTGTTTGCGGGATATTTCTTTGGTTTTTCCATTTTTACCTTTTTTAGGAGCCGCCAGCGGTCTAAGTCCGGCATACACACTCTTTATATCTTTACGTGTGGGTTTATGTTCCAAATATCGACCGGCAGTTTCTAAGATAAAATCTACCTCTTCAGTTGTTGCTCGTGGCTCAATAAGCGGTTTATCTTTAGGAACATCGGTAGTGCCTAAAATCACCTTATGATGCCACGGTACAGCAAATAACACCCTACCGTCTTTGGTTTTAGGAATCATCAAGGCATAATCAGATTGTAAAAACTTTTGATCAATGACAATATGCACCCCTTGACTGGGTTTTACAATATGTTGGGCTTTTGGATTGTCCTTTTGAATCATTTGATCGACAAAAACACCCGTGGCATTCAATACTATTTTGGATTGAATATCAAATGTAGCTTGCGTTTCCATATCGACAGCAGTGACTCCCGTTATTTTGCCATTTTTCTTTAAAAAACCGGTAACTTTACAATAATTGAGAGCTGTTCCTCCATTTTCGATACAGGTCTGCAGCAGATTAATTCCCAATCTGGCATCATCAAATTGCCCGTCGTGATACAACACACTTCCCCGTAATTTAGAACGAATCAATGTCGGAATTTTTTGCAAGGTGTTTTCACGGGAATAGGGTACAGATTTTCCAAAACGCAAGCGACCCGATAACAAATCATAAAACGTAAGTCCCAAGGTGTAAAAAGGCTTGTACCACCAAGTGTAAGCCGGTATTAAAAAAGATTGATTACTGACCAAGTGCGGTGCATTCTTTAACAGCAAACCTCTTTCTTTTAAGGCTTCTAGCACTAAAGCAATATCCCCTTGCGCCAGATACCTCACGCCACCGTGTACCAATTTAGTACTGCGGCTGGAGGTCGCTACTGTAAAGTCATATTGTTCCAGTAAAAGTGTTTTATAGCCTCGAGTAACCGCTTCTACTGCTGCGCCCAAACCTGTAGCACCACCACCTATTATAACTATATCCCAACGTTTTTCATTTGTAATTCTATCTATTAATTTTGTTCTGTTTGGGATATTTTTCATTATTTAGATGGTTACTATTGAAAATATATTAGTTTCTTTATCTTTCGTTTGAAACAATACAAAAGTATGGATTAATTTTAGAATAACAGAAAATAAACGACATTATTTATTAACCAATTTATAAACCATCTTAAAAAAATAACAAATATTTTGTAAGTTTGCACAGTAATACAGGAATTTATGGAAATACGTCATCAACAAATATTAGAGATATTACGAAAAAAAAAGCAAGTAAAAGTACTTGAATTAAGTGAAGCCTTGCATACATCGACCGTAACCATTCGAAAGGATTTGAAACTTTTAGAAGCAAAAAGGCTTTTGTATAGAAATCACGGTGGTGCTTCGTTGGAAAGTCCCTATGTAAATGACCGGTCTGTCAACGAAAAAGAATTTATCAATGCGCCGTTGAAAGCAGCCATTGGCTTGCAAGCATCTAAAATGATAGAAGATGACCAATACATCCTGTTAGCTTCCGGAACTTCTGTATTGGCTATGGCAAAATTTATCAATCCCATTCGTAAATTGACAGTAGTGACTGCGGCATTGAATGTCGCTATGGAACTGGCGAAGCGAGAGAATATCGAAGTTTTACAATTGGGCGGTTATTTGCGATCCAATTCCTTTTCAGTAATAGGCCATTACTCTGAACAGATTCTACAAGATATTGCTTGCAGTAAACTGTTTTTAAGTGTGGACGGATTGGATTTAGATTATGGTTTATCTACTACAAACGCCTTGGAAGCTCATTTAAACCAACAGATGATTGCTTCGGCCAAAGAGGTTATTGTACTGGTTGATTCCACAAAATTTGGAAAAAAAAGTTTTGGGAAAATTTGTGAAATAGAACAAGTCGATCACATTGTAACCGATCATAATATCGCTCCGGACATTGTAAAAAAGATTAAATCCTTGGGAATTGATATTACCATTTGCGAATAATGTACGCTATTTTATTCCCTGAGGATATATTCATCAATCATATTTAAGGTATCCGGATTCATCACCTTTACGCTTACTTTGGGTCCATCTACATAAATAAGGACTAGCGCCAACTGTGTAGAAAAACCGCTTACGGCATTATTCCATGGAGTTGATTTATTTTGCGCATAATATGGCGCTCCGGCAGCTCCATTGTTAATTTGCCACAAAGTTCTGGAACGTTTTAGCTTGGGATATGGATATTTATCAGGATAGATGTTGGTAGTAGGTGTTATCTTTACTTTGTTATAGTTGTGTTCGTCACCGGTCATAGTTGCCACTACCTTGGTACTTTTATTAATCAATAAATCCAAATATTGATCGCGTCTTTCTATAATCCCTTTATCCAGCGGTTTACCGGCAATAACTGCCCGTTTAGAATTATCGCCATTATACCACATATCGTCTTTTACGTGTCCTCCATCGGGAAAAGACGGGGTATGCTGCGTGACAAAGATATGATCAATGGTAGTATCTTTTTCTAATTTTTGTAAGGTTTTTTCCAACCATTTCAATTGATTATCCATAATATAACCATGTAAATTACCACTGGTCGTAGCATTGTATTTTAGAGCCGGTGTATAAAGGTAATTGGAATTTAACACAATAATAGCCACATTATCATAGGTATAATAGAACACGGTTTCATCGTAGGGAGGAAAATCTGTTTTATCGGGATTGGGGTCATAATAAGCACCATCTTCACTGATTAAATCACTGTGCGGGTTGACAAAGTTTTTGGCAAAAACAGCCTCTGCAGATTCCGTTTCAAAAGGAAAAGCAGGGATAAAGGCTTTCCATCGCCCTTTTTCTCCTCTAAATATTTTACCGACCGCCTCGTGATTCCCCATTGCAGCAATAATCGGAAAATGATGTGCAAAGGGTTCGACGGCGCGTTTCCAATTGGCATATTGCAAATTCATCTCCTCTTTATTATTCATATATCCATCGACCAAATCACCGGTTACTTGCAAGAAAACCGCCTCTTTGTATTTAGCCAAAGCCGCCATTTTACGCATTACGTAATAATTGACACCATACAAATCCCGTTCACCACCACCTTGACCGGTTCTGGAATCGCTGGTATAACCAAAAACAAAAGCTTTTCTGCTTCCCGGCAAGGGAGCTGTTGTAAAGGTATAATTTTGCTTAGCATCTTGATAATCTACGGTATATGAATAATGAGTATCCGGTTTTAATTGGTCAATCTTAATTTCGTGATGTTTTACCGGTTTTGCATCGGCATATACATTGTTTTCAACTTGAATCGAGGCTTGTACCGGCTTATTGGTTTCAAATGAGATGGTTACTTCGGTGGGTTTTAACAAGTTGATAAAGG
Source organism: uncultured Polaribacter sp. (assembly GCA_964396505.1). Lineage (GTDB taxonomy): Bacteria > Bacteroidota > Bacteroidia > Flavobacteriales > Flavobacteriaceae > DQTL01. Next base: position 6,464 of record CAYNFJ010000083.1, read on the forward strand.
GACCTTCTAGTAAGGTTGTAGCGATGCTAAAACCCTGATCCTTATCGTAATTGAAGCCAATAACTCCATCGTACAATATGTTTCCTTTAGCATTACTCACTCTATATCCCAGTGTTCCTTTGCCTGCGTTTTGCCAATCACTCATATCGTATCTTCCGGATAGTCTTTTTAATATATTGACTTGCGCTTCTCCATTGGCAATATGGACTGTTCTACCAAACCAAACCGGTGTGGGATATTTGGAATCTTTGTAATTTATCAATCCGTAGTAGAGTGTTCCCGACATATTAGGATTGTTAAAATTAAAATGTATTCCATTGGGCGTTGCTTGGGGGTTTCCTTGTAAATTGGACAAGGTTAAGGGCGTGAAATTATCCGCAACATAGTATTTCTTATGTTTGAATTGATGATATAATTTACAGTCTTTATCGTAATAAATATTGGTAAAAACATCGGGAATAGAGTCTTGTGCCACTACAATAAGCGTGTGAATCGAAAGAAGCAAGAGTACGAATATTTTTTTCATCAAATTATAATTTTGGAGAGCAAATGTAAAAAGAAATGGAGGTTTGTGTATATAAAACACATAATCTTTTTGTTAATTTTATATGTTATAGATTGGATATTGGTTTAATTGGTTAATTTTGGACTTTATTAATTAAAGAAATAAAGAATTGGATTATTTACGAAAAGACATCAAGATTATTAAGGTTTCTCTGTTGATTATTGCGGCAGTAGTTGTGCTTTTTGTATTGCGTTTGTTTTCGTTTATTTTTATACCCCTATTTCTCGCCTTGTTCATCGCTTTACTCCTACTGCCTGTATTAAATTGGTTTGAGAGTAAGAAAATACCCAATTGGTTGGGTTTGGTCATCATTGTAGTAGTCAGCGTACTGTTTATATGGATTAATGTAATGGTCATCAAGAATACAAGTATCGAGTTATTGCATTCCAAAGGTGAAATATTAACCGAAGCCAATCAAAAAATCAATCCGATTTTGGCTAAAGTTCAACATTATTTAGGGATTATTCCCAATCCGGAAACCCATACCAACATCATTGATTTTCAAGATCTTGCAGAGAAACATTCGGCCAAACTTTTGAATCAGATCAGCACTTTTATCACCGGACTATTTATGATGTTGTTTTTCTTGGCTATCTTTTTAACCGGTGCGCATTTATTTGAAAATTTTTTAAACCGCGTCACCGATCACAACAAACACAGTATTCACGTTTTTAGAGAGATTAAAGCTTCATTAAACGGTTATATCAAGGTAAAATTTATCACGAGTTTATTAACCGGAATCGGGTTTGCTATTATCGCTTTATCCTTTGGGGTTAAGTTTGCCATATTTTGGGGATTTATGGCTTTTTTATTGAATTTTGTACAACTATTAGGCTCATTTGTAATTACCATCGTACTGGTGTTATTCGGATTTGTTGAAATACAAACTACCGGTAATTTTTTAATTTTCTCATCCTTATTAATCGCCACACAAGTAGGAGTAGGTGGCGTTTTAGAGCCTATTTTATTAGGGAAAAGCTTTCAAATCAACACGATATCCGTACTCTTGAGTTTGGCTATCTGGGGATTTATATTTGGAGTGGTAGGCTTGGTATTGGCTATTCCCATTACGGTATTTTTAAAAATGGTATTAGAGCGAATCCCGGCTACGGAGAATTTGGCTAAATTATTGACACGGGTTGAGTAGCGATATATTGTCTATGATTAATACTAAATGATTATTGTATCCTATAATACCCACATTTTAAATAAGATGCCTCTTTAAAAGTTATAGGATGATCTATATCGTGGTAGGTTTTTTCAAAGATTTGGAAATTTTTTCCGGCATTTAAAATAGATTTCTCGACTAATTCAAAAAAAGGAATGGACTCAATTCTAGAGGAACAAGATGCCATTACAAAGATCCCATTCTTATTCACCAATTGAACGCCTAATTTTACCAATTTGCTATAGCTGTTCATCGCTCTTTCTATTTCATTTTTACGCTTTGCAAAAGAAGGTGGATCGATCACGACAATATCAAATTTTCGACTAGAATCAATCATCTTTTGCATACCTTCAAAAGCATCGGCTACTATAGTTTTATGAATGCCTTTATAGGTATTCAAAACGGCATTTTTTTTAGCCATTTCCAGTGCTTGCTCACTTATATCCAGACTAATAACTTCACTAGCTCCATTGGCCAATGCGTGAACAGAAAATCCTCCGGCATAGGAAAAAACGTCTAAAAGATTTTTGTTAGTGGCTAAAGCGCCTACTTTTTTGCGATTGTGTCTGTGGTCTAAAAAATAACCGGTTTTATGTCCATGGATAACATTGGCTGAAAAAAGGATACCATGTTCTTTAAAGATTACTACTTCTTCTTCTAACTCTCCGTAAATTACCATTCCATCTGTAATTCCAAAATTGTTATCGATCCTTTGCAATTGACGACTCAAGCGCATAACCACTGTTGTACATTGACTGATAGCAATCAATTCCGGAAGTATCATTCTTAAATATGGGAACCAAATAGTACTGTACAATTTCACAACCAAAACTTTGTCATAAACATCGGCAATGAATCCCGGAAAACTATCATTTTCACCAAAAATAAGTCTATAAGCGTTGGTATCTGTTTTAAACAGCTCTTTTCTGCGGTTATAAGCCGCACTTATTTTTCTTTTAAACCATTCTTTATCAATAGTTTCCGGTTTGTTGGCTTGTAAAATTTTAATTCGGATAGGAGAATCGAGATCAAATAATCCTATGGCTAGGAATGTGTTTTTTTTTGTATCAAAAATAATAGCCATATCACCCGATGTGGCTTCTGCATTTTGTTTTATGATACTATCGGAAAAGACCCACGGATGACCTGATTGTACAATTTTTTCTGTTGAAGATTTTAGTTTTATGGCAAGTCTTTTTATGGAAAAATTTGGAAGTTCAATATGAAACATACCACAAAGATACGTTAATAAACACTACAACACTTCACCAAAACCGG
>CAYNFJ010000084.1:0-9406 GCA_964396505.1 uncultured Polaribacter sp.
GTTTCGCATTGGAAACAATGATATTTGTTTTACTTTTATAGAAAACCGGCCTGAATCTTTATTTTCAAACCGGTTTTCCCAAATGTTCTGTTTTTCCTGTTTTCGACACTTATTCAACCCTGCAATCATAACACATTGATAATTAGCTATTTTTAATTTCACAAGCTTGATTTTGGGTGACCCGGAGTTGATTATTATGGTATTTTTAGCACCATTTATAAAGTAAAATAGAACCATGTAAGACTAAATGGTATAAATAAAATACTTTTTAAAAAGTAATACCGAACGAATCGGCATTAGATTAATAATCTAATAAACATAACGTATCATATATTTTACTTTTTTCCATCGCCGAAAAAAGTAAGAAAAAAGTCTAGGCTTACTAAATTTTGCCAAAATTTAGATATGCCCTTCAAAATCCGTGTTCAATTGAAACGGTGGTATAAATTCAATACGAATTTAAAAAGCGTGGGCAATGCCTAAACGGCGAGCCGGAGCAGAGGCAGTGAATTTTTTTTGAAATTAATAAATCAAAAAAAGTGCTTGCATTAATCTGCTTGAGGCAGATGTCTCTTTTTTTAGATTTATTTTTCAAAAAAAAGAGCGCGAGGAAGCATGGTTTAGGCTTGATTTTTTTATTTATTTTTTATCAAGAAAAAATAAAAAAGTAATTAGTGAGCTATACTTTTTAACTATGGGTGACCCAGGTTCGAAGACAGGAGAAAACCGGCCAGAATCTTTATTTTCAAACCGGTTTTCCTACTTATTCTATTTTTAATCTTTTAAAGAGAAAGGCTGATACTCAATGGAATCATAATATGATGGATATATGAGTCTTTATACACTTCATTTATCCCCAATTCGCCCCGTAAACTAAGCGCTACTTTTTCATTTACTTTAATCCCTAAACCGGCAAAAGCTCTTAAATCGGATTTTTGAGGTGCGACATCTCCGGAATAATTCAACAAGAAAGAAGGTGTGGCGCCTACACCAAAGTATAATCCTTTGTACAAATAGACATTGTAGGATAGTGAAATATCCAAATAGGAATATTGCTCATCTATTTTCATATAAGTGAAATTAGGAATATAGGGCGTTCCGGTATTGATTTTAAATTCTTTGTATATTTTGGTGGGAGTATAGTTGGTTTCAAACAAAGTAAAACCAAAACCGTCTTCATATTTTACAAACCCACCGAGTTTAAAATTGAGTTTAAAATCGGCTAATTGCGGTTTTCCCTTCACTACATCATCTCCAGATAAAATAGCATTGACATTGTCATTGAGTTCCAATTCGGGAAGAATGGCAGAATTCAACTGAACACCGCCGGTTATTCCGTATGATATACCTTTGTCTTGAGCTAAAGCGGTTTGTGTTGTTACAAAAACAAGTAAGAGTAATACAATATGTTTCATCATATATTATTTTATGTGAACAAAAGTAACTATTATACCTTATTATAGTGTAACTTCTTTTACAGTTCTAATTTGTTGTTTACTTTTGATGCATAGAAAACAGCTATTATGGTTTGGAAATTAAAGTCTTATTCGGCACTCACTAAAGAAGAATTATACAGTTTATTACGCTTACGGGCAACAGTTTTTGTCGTAGAACAAGACTGTCCTTACCAAGATTTGGATAATAAAGATCAAAAGGCACAACATTTATTGGGGATAGATGCCGGTGAAGTTGTGGCATACCTACGTATTTTTAAAGCAGGTGATTATTTTCAAGAAATATCAATCGGCAGGGTGGTTGTCAAACCGGATTATCGTGCTACAGGATTAGGTCATGAGTTGATGAATCAAGCCATTGATTTTATAGAGAAAAACTTTAAAGACAAATCCATACGTATCAGTGCACAAACCTATTTAAAAAAGTTTTATGAAAGCCACGGTTTTAAACAAGTTGGCTTGGGGTATCTGGAAGATGGGTTGCCTCATATCGGAATGTTGAGGAAATAGCCTATTCCGCTTTTACAACAATAATATCTTTATCCGATAAAATGGGTTTATTTTTATACCGCAGTAGTACTTGTGCTACGGCTACCGTATCTCTTTCGCAGTATTTTACAATCCGTTCCAAATCATTTTCCCGATAATATACTTCGGCTACTTGACTCCCATCTATATCTTCTTTGGGAGAAGGAATGTCTAAAATTTGAGTGAGTAATTGTAACGAAGTATAATGTTTATAATCCCCAAATTTCCAAAGTTCCAATGTGTCTAAATGAGGTACTTCCCAGGGTTTCTTTCCAAAAAGATTGAGTTTTTCTGGCAAATCTATCCGGTTGATAATCATACGTCTGGCAATGTAGGGAAAATCAAATTCTTTACCGTTATGAGCGCAGAGTAGATGTTCTTTTGTATTAAAATGGGTGTCTAGAAGTTTTTTAAAATCTTGTAACAATTGTTTTTCATCGCCTGAAAAAGAAGTCACTCTAAATTTTTGTTGCTCTTGTTCCATCGTAAAAAAACCAACAGAGATACAGATTATTTTACCAAATTCTGCCCAAATCCCGGCGTGATTATAAAAATCTGATGGACTTATATCATCCTCTTTACGTTGGTAGGCTGTTTTTTTGGTAAAAAGGGTTTGTTTTAATTCAGATAAGTTGTCAAAATCGGCAGTTTCCGGAACAGTTTCAATATCTAAAAACAATATTTTTTGAAAATTAATGGTATCAAGCATCTTTTTATTTTTCAACAAAGATAAAAAAAAACACGCTTACCTTTTGTAAGCGTGTTTTTTGTGTTGATAAAATACGTGTAATTTATCTATATAAACCTTATTCAATTACCAATTTACGGGTAGCTAAACGTCCGGCTTCTTCCACACGAATAATATAAATACCACTATTCAATGAAGAAATATTCACGTGAGTTCCTGAAATAGTGGTAGCAAATACTTGTTTTCCCAAGACATTGAATATTTGAATGTTTTTATCCAAATTGTCCTGAGTAGTAATGTTGATAATACCGTTATTTACAGGATTTGGAAATAATTCAAAACCAATGATGCTTTGTTGACTTAAACCTAATAAATCACTCGTTTGATTTCTAGGAGTAATAAAATATTCATTTCCGGATCTTTCACCGATAATACCAATCATAGTCACATTGCCGGTAGGAATTACAGATCCAATATAATCGGCATCATAGAAAGAAGTTCTCATATTGTAAGTATCAGTAGCACCGTTTAAAGCATATACTGTTCCGGTAGCAAAAGTAGCCGTACCATCAGCATCTGCAAAGGTAACGTTGCCATCTATTTGAACCAATTCTGATTCATAATCTTCGCTATTTGCTAATAAATTGGAAATAGAAACCACTTGAGGAGTAACGACGTTACCGGTAGAATTAACACCCGGATCAGCACTGGGAACCAATTGCATATTTCCATTGTATTCTCCTAATTTACCTCTTAAATTAATAACTCCGTCTCCTTCGTTATAACTAGTTGTTATTACACCGGCAACATCATCAACCACAATACCTCCTGTAGCATCTTGTACCCATTTTTGATTTCTGTAACTCTGTGCATAGGTTCCAATTACTTCTCCGGTTACCCTGTAATAGGCTCCGATAGTTCCGGCTCTAAGCTCTCCTAAATTGGCTACATCGGTATAAGAAGCTATGGTAAAACTAACGGTTTGATTCACAGCAGGATTCAAAGGTTGATGGTTGTCATCGACCAATTCCATATAAACGGTATGAGTACCCGGAGCTAATCCGGTTAATGAGATGGGATCGGTATCGTATTTCATGACCACACTACCGGAATCTATGGTATAATGGATATGTCCATCACCATTTCCTGCAGTAGCTACCGTAAAGTTTTGAACTACAAAAGTAACATCTAATGACGTGGTTTCAGGATTGAACTCTTGACCATCTGTCGGAGAAGTAATTGTTAGTGAAGGGGAGGCAGCACCTGCATAAGCTGTCCAAGTAATATCATCTACAATAATTTGTTTACTGGTAACATCAACCAATTGAATAATGACATCACCTCCAATATTAATACCGGTTACTGAAAAAACATGTTCATCAAAATCATCAAAAGCTGTGGAAACCCCTTGAGAAACACCATTGATAAAAAGTTCTACTTGACGATTACCTCCTCCGGTAAAACCTTTATATAATTTCACAGAAAAATCACCAATACCCCCGGAAATAGTACTGGAAGTAACACTACTATTACTAGATGAACGTCTTAACATCAATGCCGGTAAAGCAATACCTGAACCATTTGCATCTCCATTAGCATCACGTGATTGAACATAAGTCCAAGTAATACCATTATTTCCTACAAATGACCCATCACTATAACTACTTGTAGCATTGGAATTTGTAAAATCTTCTGTTCCTTGTCCAAAAGAAAAAGAGCTTACCAATAAAGCAAGCATTAAAAAGTAAATTTTTTTCATAATTGTATGTTTAAATTAAAATTTTTGAGTGTACAAATATAAGTAATAATGTAATAAAAACAGATGTCTGTCAATTATTTAACACATTGTTCATATTGAATAAAAAAAAACAGACCCTTACAGTCTGCTTTGGTGTAGGATATAGTATTTCAATAACGATAAATTATCCTATTTATATCCTTTTATCTTCAATAATGGCTTTATCCGGAAAACGCTCTTGTAAAAATCGCATTCGTATGGAGTCCATTTGTCGCATCATTTGTTGAATTCTCTTACCATCGGATTCAATCCAATTATCAAAGAAAAAGCGCTGATCAAAAAAATTTTTATTGAATAAGGAGTCGGGGTTTTCAAATGCTGAAAAATCAAATTGTTCCGGTGAAAAACCGGATTTTCCCATATACCTTTTGTAAGATTTTATCAAGCTGTCTAAATTTTGATTTTTTGGAAATTCTTTTATATTTGAGGATGACCAAACATAGATAGAATCATATTTTACCAAATTCCCGTTTTCATCATATTCCCGGTGCACCTGCCATTTTCCTTTGGGCTCTTCTTGTTTTTGTGCCATTGTTTTATCTTTATCTTGCGCTTGGCAAGCGGTAACACCTATTAGAAACAAAACCAATAATCCAATACGTTTCATACCATCTCATTTTTAAGTTAAACAATTATATTAGTAACCAAAGAAGCGAGACATACGTGCCTCGCTTCTATTTTTTTGGAATCTTCTAATTAAGAAATTTTGATAGATTTAGGAAGCAACTTTGCTTCTTCTTTTTTAGGGATTATTACCTCTAGAACGCCATCTTTGTATTTGGCTTTAATGTCTTCGCGGTTAGCCGCTTCCGGTAATACAAAACTTCGTTCAAAAGATTCATAACTAAACTCTTTACGGGTGTAGTTTTCATCTTTATTTTCTTCGACGTTTTCAGCACTTTTTTCAGAAGATATCGTAATGATATTTCTTTCTAAGTGAATGTCAAAATCACTTTTTTTCATTCCGGCAGCCGCCATTTCAATAACATATTCTTCCGGAGTTTCTTTAATGTTTACTGCGGGTACTGATAATCCGGCTTGTGCGACTGTGGGTTTTTTGAAAAAATCACTTTCAAATAAATCTTCCCATAAGCTGGGAACTAATCCGTTGTTGTGTTTTACAAGTGTCATTTTTATAAGATTTTTAAGTTAAACATTCTTTTTTACTTCACAAATGCCATTTCCAAAAGCTATACCAAAGCAAAAAAATGAAAAAATGGCAGAATTAATAGATAGATTATTAAAAAAATATGACGATAAGTCACTAGTTACTAGTGATATACTGACAAATTTATACTTTTTTGTATCGAAGAGGAACCCGCCGATCATAAAATTCATAAAAAACAAATTGTATACGGATAATTTGTACTTTTGACTTTTTAATTTTATAGATATGCTCACAGTTGCTTTTATTCAAAATAATAAAGAAAAGGTCTTAGAAGGTTTACAAAAACGCAATTTGACAAATGCAAAGGACTTAGTTAATCGTGTATTGGATTTGGACAAAGAACGAAAAGTGGTACAAACCCAATTGGAAACCGCTCAAGCCGATATGAATAAATTGTCCAAACAAATAGGACAATTATTCAAAACAGGAGCTATTGATAAGGCCAATGAATTAAAGGAACAAACCAGTGTCCTGAAGGAGAATATCAAGGAATATTCCGATTTGTTAGGAACACTTAAAAATTCATTACAGCAGGTATTGTATTTAATACCCAATATTCCGCATCCTACGGTTCCTACCGGTTCTACAGATGAGGATAATGAAGAAATTTATAAAGAAGGAGTAATCCCTACATTGCATAAAGATGCCAAACCACATTGGGATTTGGCAACCCAATATGATATCATAGACTTTGAATTGGGTACTAAAATTACCGGCGCCGGTTTTCCGGTTTATAAAGGAAAGGGTGCTAAATTACAACGGGCCTTGATCGCTTATTTTTTAGATAAAAATTCTGAGGCGGGTTATCAGGAAGTCCAACCTCCTTATTTGGTCAATGAAGCTTCCGGAATAGCCACCGGACAACTCCCGGATAAAGAAGGACAAATGTACCATGATGCTAAAGACGACCTGTATTTAATTCCTACGGCAGAAGTTCCGGTCACTAATTTTTACCGTGATGTATTACTGAAAGAAACCGATTTTCCTGTTAAAAACACAGCTTACACCCCTTGTTTTAGACGGGAAGCAGGTTCCTATGGAGCGCATGTACGTGGTTTAAACCGATTACATCAATTTGATAAAGTAGAGATTGTTCGATTGGAACATCCCGACCGCTCCTATAAAGCTTTGGATGAAATGGTGCAACACGTGAAGGGTATTTTACGGGAATTGCAATTACCATTTAGAATCCTACGTTTGTGTGGTGGTGATTTGGGATTTACTTCCGCTTTAACTTTTGATTTTGAAGTATATTCAACAGCTCAAAAACGTTGGTTAGAAGTCAGTTCTGTTTCCAATTTTGAATCCTTCCAAGCCAACCGTTTAAAGCTAAGATATAAAGATGAAAATGGAAAAAGCAGATTAGCTCATACCTTAAATGGAAGCGCTTTAGCGTTACCGCGAATATTAGCCAGTATATTGGAAAATTACCAAACAGAATCCGGTATCAAAGTTCCGGAGGTATTGGTAAAATACACCGGATTTGATACAATTGATTGAGTTTAATTGGCTTGAATAGCAAGGAGTAGATTTTTGTATCTATTCATCTCAGCCAAAGCATTGATATAAGCACTTATTTGCCCTTTTTGCATAAACTGTAATGCTTTCTTTTTAGCAGTTTCGTATTGTTCGGATATTGATTTCATAATGATTTGTTTAGTTGTTATGCTTAGCTTAAATCAAGGAATGTGCCAAAAATAATAACAACTATATAAGTAATTAATAATCAATATATTAATATGCCTAATGCGTTGATATTTAGAATTGTTTTCTATTCAATCAAAATAAATATTCCATAAAAAAACCACCTTTAATTAATCAATCAAAGGTGGGTGTATTAAAAAGCAAGTTATTTTACACAAAAGCAGGAATACCGGTAATATCCATTCCGGTAATCAGCAAATGAATATCATGTGTACCTTCGTAGGTAACTACACTTTCCAGATTCATCATATGTCGCATAATAGAGTAATCGCCGGTAATACCCATAGCGCCTAAAACTTGACGTGCTTCACGGGCAATTTTTAAAGCCATATCCACATTGTTACGCTTGGCCATAGAAATTTGAGCAGAAGTGGCTTTCCCTTCATTTCTAAGTATTCCCAATCGCCAAGTTAAAAATTGAGCTTTCGTTATTTCAGTAATCATTTCAGCTAATTTTTTTTGTTGTAACTGAAAGGAAGCAATGGGTTTACCAAATTGTGTACGTTCTTTGGCATATCGCAATGCCGTATCATAACAATCCATAGCGGCACCCAAGGCACCCCAAGCAATCCCATATCGCGCAGAATCCAAACACATCAAGGGTGCACCCAATCCGGTTTTTCCAGGTAATAAGTTTTCTTTTGGAACTTTGACATTATCAAAAATCAACTCACCGGTTGCAGAGGCTCTAAGGGACCATTTATTGTGTGTGGTTGGAGTAGAAAAGCCTTCCATTCCTCGTTCTACAATCAAACCTTTGATACGATTATCCGCTTCATCCTTAGCCCAGACTACGGCAATATCGGCAAAAGGAGCATTGGAAATCCACATTTTAGCACCGTTTAGCAAATAATAGTCTCCCATATCCTTAAATTTACTTTCCATACCGCCGGGATTGGATCCGTGATTGGGTTCGGTCAGTCCAAAGGCTCCCATAATTTCACCGCTAGCCAGTTTGGGTAAATATTTTTGTTTTTGTGCTTCATTTCCAAATGTATAAATAGGATACATTACTAAGGATGTTTGCACGGATGCCGTAGAACGAACACCGGAATCACCCCGTTCTATTTCTTGCATAATCAATCCATAGCTCATATAATCCAGTCCGGCTCCCCCGTATTCTTCCGGAATAAAGGGACCAAAAGCCCCTATCTCTGCTAATCCTTGGATTATTTGTGTAGGAAATTCTGCTTTTTGAGCAGCTTCTTCAATAATGGGTGAAACCGCTCTTTTCACCCATTCACGGGCTGCTTCACGTATGAGTTTATATTCGTCGTTTAACAGCTCGTCCAATTGGTAATAATCAGGAGCTTGGTATAAATCTTGTGCCATTAGTAATACGTATTATAAAATTAGTTTTGCAAAGGTACTAGTAAATTAAGAATTAAAAATTAAGAATTAAATTTTTTTCAACAGAACCCTAAAAGTCTAAAAAAATTCGGGCAGCGGACTTACCGGGAGCCTCTACATTTATATCTAAAAAATACCCAAAAGGGGTTTGAGAAGTTGTATAATCGGCGTTTTGAAGTCTTTTTTCGACGGCATCAAATAAAGTTTTGGTTTTTTCAGGCGTAGCTTTGCTGGTTGATAAATGAGCGAAAGAATGTAATACAATGCGTTTTGTATTGTTTTTTTTGGCGCCCCATTTGAGGTTTTTCACCAATTTAGTTTCAATTTTTTGAGCGATAACTTCATCCTTTTCTTCCATTTGAATAAAGGCAACCAATACATTGTCAAGTTGTGTTTTGCCTTGAAAATCAGGAAAATTTTCTAAGGTTTTTACTTGAGGCTCATATGAAAATGTATGGCAATAAATGAGTAATAATTTCATGAGTATTTGTTTTAATTCTTCAAATGTAATGAATTATGAGTAGCTCAAAAATATTTTTTAAAAATGCTTGTTAAAAAAAGAAAAACCTATATATTTGCAGTCCGAAAAAAGAAACATTCCTCCTTAGCTCAGTTGGTTAGAGCATCTGACTGTTAATCAGAGGGTCCTTGGTTCGAGCCCAAGAGGAGGAGCAACAGCAAACCACACGCGAGTGTGGTTTTGTTGTTTTTAAACA
>CAYNFJ010000085.1:0-6126 GCA_964396505.1 uncultured Polaribacter sp.
ATTTGATTTCATTAAACAAATTGTCTATTGACCGTTTCAATCCGGTAGGACCTTTGCATCCTCAAAACCACCAATTGATTGATATTAGTGGTGATGGTGACCCTACTGTTATCTATGATTTACCCTTACCAATGGGTGAGCCTCATTACACTGTGATGGTCAGAAGAGATGAATATAAATCAGAAGCTGTATATCCGTTAGGAACCAATATTGTTACGGATAAAAAATCAAAATATTTTACAGCTTTGGGCGCAGAAAACGTAAAAGTGAGTGGTAAAACAGTTCATGTATATGGAACTATTAAAGACGGAAAGGTAACACCTCGTGATATCAATGTTGAGCAAGGACAAACAGTTTCTATCCACTTGACCAATCACGGTCAAACCAAGTTAGACCATTATGTCTATGAACTTTCTGCTTATGATAAGATGTACCATTTTAGTCCGGGTGAAACGGCTACTATTAAATTTGTAGCTGAAAAATCAGGTAAATATCCTATCTTATTAGATGCACAGAATAGCCCATCTAAGAGACAATTGGTAGGTTACTTATCTGTTAAATTCAATCAAAATGCAGAAAACAACCGTGTATTGGCTTATACCGATCGAATCAATTACGATATGAAAATGCAATCTTTCAAACCATCTGCTATTGAGTTGGAAAACTTGTTACCGGGTGAATTGGAATTCTTGAACTACGGTTGTAGTGCTTGTCATAAATTTGGAAGTGAATTCAATGGACCTGACTTGAATATGGTTGACAAACGTCGTAATGACAAATGGTTGGAAGAATGGATCGTCAATCCTGCTAGCCATATGAAAGATGATGATATTGAAGCGATGCGTCAACATTATAAATTGGCTATGCCTAATCAAAATGTATCCAAAGCAGATGTTAAGAAAATCATTGCTTATCTAAAAGCTAAGACAAAAGAATTAGCAAAAGAGAATAACAATGGTGCCACAGCTTCTGATAACGGTGGAGAACAATTTGGAAATGGTAAAGCTACTTATACCACCAAATGTTCAGCTTGTCACGCTACAGGTGTGACCGGAGCGCCTAAACTTACCGATAAAGAGAGTTGGGCTACAAGAGCAAAACAAGGTTTAAGTGTGCTTAAAAATCATGCTATCAATGGATTCACAGGTAAAAAAGGTATGATGCCTCCTAAAGGTGGATTTGCTGATTTATCCAATGAAGATATTGAAAATGCCATCAAATATATGCTTAGCCAAGCAGGCGCCGAAGCAAAATAATTAATTCAATAAAATCCGGGTAAGTTTTTTCTTACTCGGATTTTTCCTTTAATTTATTTAAAAAATCAACTCTAAAAAACAATATTAAATTATTAATTATGGAAAACAAATCCAATAAATTTGGGCTGTTATACAAAGTATTTGGCGGTTTGGCAATTATACTGATGATTGCCGTATATTTTATGCCTATTTGGTGGGTGGCTTTGCAAAGTCGTCAATATCCAAAATCTATGTATCCCAAAGGAATTCGTATTGAATTCAGATACAATGGAGTCTATAATGGCTGCAAAGGGGTCAAAGAACGTGCTGAAATTACAACCAATGAAGGTGCCGAATGTTTAGTAGAAATGAATGCGATTAATCACTTTATAGGAATGTTCCCGATAGTACGCGGAATCAACAGCCGTGTATATAAAAAACACACTGCATCTAACAAAAAAATGGTTCCGGAATATTGGGTATTTGACACTGTAAAAGATGCCAATGGCGAAGACGTGATTGATCCGGAAACCGGTGAAGCGAAAGAAATCAATGTGACACCTAAGTATTTAAATGTTCTCAATGGAATATTGGTCAATTCAAAATTTATATTTGTATTCTTAATTGTATTGATCATTATTTTTATTGTAACACCTAAAAAGACCAATGGGATATTTGCCATTTTACCTGCCTTGTTGCCCTTCTATTTCCTAATTCTATATATGTATTCAATGTATTGGTATGGACATCATCTAGATTTACATGGAGGAGGTGCTTTTAGCGGTATCAAACCCTTTATGCCCACCATATTCGGACACGGGAAAGTGGCACAATTCGAAACAGTATCCTATCCTTATTATGGATTTTTTGTAGCTTTTCTAGTTTTTGTGTTACTTGTATTTGCATTTCTCTTTAAAAAGAAATCATTAGCCTTACAAGATAAGTAATGCTAAACCTATTGAATAGTATCTAAGCTATACTATTTGAAATAAATATAAAGAATACTGTCTCTTTAAATACTTTTATAATTAGTTGGTGATTTTTCCATACCTTCGCTACTGTAAAAACAGCTATTTATAGAGACAGTTTTTTTACTATAATCTATCTAAAAACAAACTACTATATGAGAAGACGAATACTCATATTACTGCTAGCCACGCAATGGGTAGTATTTGCTCAAAACAAACCGGTAGAAATATCGGGATTAAGTACTAAAATCATACCTTTTCAATCAAATAAAAATCAGGTATTTTTAAACACGCTTTTACGTGATTTAAAACCCGGTGATACCTTAAAACTCGAGCCCGGTTTCTACACGGGTCCGGCAACAATTAACGTTCCGAACATTGTAATTGACGGAGGGAGTAAAGCAACTATATCCGGAATGGATAATCAATCGGTTCTTATTGTCAAAGCCGATAATGTTACCATCCAAAATTTGCATATTACACATTCCGGTGATTCTCCGGACAGGCTGGATGCCGGTGTAAAAATAGTGGAAGCTAATCACACGGTTGTGAAAAATTGTCTGATCAATGAATGTCTTTTTGGGGTGGATATTTTCAAATCTAATGATTGCCATATTCTACACAATGATATATCCTCTATCAGTAGAAAACCACTGGCTTTGAAAGGTGATGCAATCAGATTATGGTATGCTACCAATAACATTGTCAATTTTAATTATTGGCACGAAGTAAGAGATATGGTAATCTGGTATTCGTCAGAAAATCATTTTGAAGGAAACAAAGGAATTGGGAACCGCTATAGCATGCACTTTATGTACTCTCATAATAACAGGATTCACCACAGTGAGTTCATCAATAACTCGGTTGGCATATTTTTAATGTATAGCGAAAAAACAATTATTACAGAAAACCTTATTGAAGGATCTACCGGTACCTCAGGTATGTGTCTGGGAATGAAAGAAACTTCTTCCAATCAAATACTCAACAATCGATTTTTATATTCAGCTAAAGGAATCCATTTTGACATCTCACCCTTTGTACCTGAAAAAGTAAATACCATACAAGGCAATGAAATTGCTTTTTGCAACATTGGAATGGAATTTCATTCTGATTTAGAAGGAAATGAAATTGAAGGAAATTATTTTCACGATAATTTGGTACAAGTACATACCAACGGAAAAACTGCCAATAACAATAAATTCTCAGGAAATTATTGGAGTGATTATCAAGGTTATGATAAGAACGAAGACAATATTGGAGATGTTCCTTACAGTTTATATAGTTACAGCGAGCATCTATGGGCATTTAATAGAAATGTCAGTTTTTTTTATGGTGCCCCTATTTTGGAAGTTTTGGATTTTTTGGAACGTTTGGCTCCTTTTTCGAAACCTAAATTTGTTTTAAGAGATCAAAAACCCCTTTATAAATGGAAAGAACAAAAAGAACAGATCAACAACTCATTTTAGAAAAATAGCACTTCTATCCAAAAGAAACTTTATAACTTTACACACATTAATAATTCACAAGATATGGAATCAAAATCAGCTCTGAATCGAAGACAGTTTTTAAAGAATGGAGCCTGGGCAGTAGCCGCCATCGGTGCTGTTGGTGTGGGTGCCAATTATTTAAAACATATCACCACTATAAAGGATCGTAGCTTGTTACGCCCTCCAGGTGCTATGATTGAAGATGAATTTATATATGCCTGCATTAAATGTGGACTTTGTGTACAAATCTGTCCGATAGAAGCTGTTAAATTAGCCGATATCAATGATGGTTTGTCCTACGGTACGCCGTACATTGATCCTAGAAAGCAAGCTTGTGATTTTTCGTGCGATGCGATGCAATGTGTAGAAACCTGTCCTACGGCCGCCTTAAATTTTATTCCATTTAAAGAAGCCGGAGAAAAGGCCATTGAGGCCTACGACAAAACTCATAAACCCGGAGATCCTGACTACAACCTGTTTATCCCGCAATCCAAAGCGATGAAAGCACATACCAATATGGGTATCGCTAAAATTAATTTGGATACTTGTCTGGCAGCTCAAGGCAAAGGGTTTAAAGGAAGTCCGCGTGATGAGCATTTTAAAGGGGTGTACCGTTCTCCAAATCCAAAACGCCAAGAGCGTAAAGCCAGTCCCGTCAATCAACATGTTTTTAACCGTGAACTATGCGACTTATGTGTTACTGAATGTCCTATTGGCGAAACTGCTATTGTAATGGACAACAGCTCCGGTAAAATGCAACCCAAAGTATTGGATGCCTGTACGGGCTGCGGTGTTTGTGTCATGCTATGCCCATCCAATCCCGTAAGTATAAGCATTGAAAAAAGTATAACCGCCTAAAATTCTTTTCTGATGATAAAAGTTAAAAAATTACAACCCCTACCGGCTAAACGAAGAGAAGAAATGCCCAATTCAAAATTGGGAATTACCTTTAAAGAATGGAAAGCACGTAAACCCAACAAACACAAATGGCGTAACAAGCGCTGGGCTGTGTTATTGTTTATGAATTTTTTATTTTGGGCTTCTTTTTTCTTTGATTTGAGTGTTTTGGAAGGCTCGTTGAGTGGTTCCCGTTTTTTTGGAATTTATCTAATGGATCCTTACAACGCGTTACAAGAAATGTTTATCGGTAGTCGTACCGGCTATTTTGCCATGCTTACTACCAATTTTTTTATTGGACTTGGTGTCATTTTGATGTTTTATTTTTTAATGGGTGGCCGTACCTTTTGCTCGTGGCTTTGCCCCTATCATTTTTTAGCTGAAAATGCCGAAAAACTGCACAATTATTTTGTAAAAAAGAAAAAAATAAAAGAACACACCTACGATATCCGTATTAAATATATCTTTTGGGTCGGATTTTTATTATTGGCTTTCCTAACTAAATCACTCGTGTTTGAAACCATCAATCCGGTAGGAATTATATCACGATCTATCATCTATGGACCCAGTTTATTACTCCTGTGGATTTTTGCTTTACTGCTTTTTGAAATAGTCTATGCCAAACGCTTCTGGTGCCGGTATGTTTGTCCGATTGGTGTCACATACAGTGCCTTGAAAAAAGTATCACCGGTAGGCGTAAAATTTGATTTGAGTAAATGTGGACACTGTAGGGATTGTCAAGATGTCTGCTTGGTACCTCACGAGCTATGGTTTGTAAAACGAGGGGAAGCCACCAAAGAGGTACATGTTACCGGTGCCGACTGCACAAACTGTGGCTTATGTGTCGATGTATGTTATGGCGATGCCCTCAAACTGACCATTAAAGGTTTTGATAAAATTACATAATATTGATAAAACTAAAAAAATCAACTAAAAACAAGATACCATGGAAAATCCTGAGGCACTTATCTCAGTACAAAATTTGACTAAGTCATTTAAGAAGACGACCGTCATTGAAAATCTCAGTCATGATTTTATGGCGGGAGAGCGTATTGCACTGGTAGGACAGAACGGAGCCGGAAAAACGACGCTTATCCGTAGCATACTGGGACTTTATAAATATGACGGTACTATAGCTGTTTTAGGGATGAATCCCAGAACTGAACGTGAAAAAATATTACAGCATATCGGATTTGTGCCACAAATACCGCCACCTATCAAAATGACAGTGGGTGAAATGCTTGAGTTTTTTGGGACTTTGACACATACAGATCAAGAAAAATTCATAGAAATCAGTGAAAATTTAGGATTGGATGTCAAGGCGAACCTCAACAAGCCCTTTATGAAATTATCCGGAGGAATGAAGCAAAAATTATTGGTTTCATTTGCGTTGGGAAGAAATCCTAAGATCTTATTGATGGATGAACCCGCTGCAAACCTGGATCCAAAAGCCAGAACCATTCTTTTTGATTATCTACATAAATTTGATAAAAATGCCCTGATGATTATTAGCAGCCATCGAATTGACGAAGTAGAAGG
>CAYNFJ010000085.1:6226-9248 GCA_964396505.1 uncultured Polaribacter sp.
ACACTACTACTCGGTTTTATACTTCTTTTAAGTGCATGTAGCCATCACGAAGATTTCAAACCACGAGCCATTAATTTTGATAGAGACGCCTGTTTTGTATGTCGAATGGGATTAACAGACCAACGTTATAATGTACAAGCCATCAATGAATTTGGAGAAGTACGTTGGTATGATGATGTAGGTTGTCTTGCAGAAGATATGCGTAACAAAGAACAATGGAATCAATGGAAAGGCAATAAAGTACAATTCTGGATTGGAGATGCTTCTAAAAAGAATGTTCCTTCCAATTGGATCGATGCTACAAAAGCTTTTTATGTTTATGGGATAGAAACCCCTATGGGCTACGGATATGCCGCTTATGCTGAAAAACCGGATAC
The DNA here is from genome assembly GCA_964396505.1 of uncultured Polaribacter sp. GTDB lineage: Bacteria > Bacteroidota > Bacteroidia > Flavobacteriales > Flavobacteriaceae > DQTL01. Next base: position 6,604 of record CAYNFJ010000085.1, read on the forward strand.
CATGCAGGTCTTCACATTTGATGAAGTTCTAAAACGTATTGATGAAGGAAAGACTATGCGCGAGCGTTTTATCAAAAAGAAAAAACTCATGATGAAATGCGGACCCGGGAAATGTGGTGGCAATCAAAAAGAATAAACAATCAAAAAAACAGAAACAATCTAACTACAACAACACACCATGAAAAACCTAGATACTATCAAACAAATAATCACTTCGGATATCCGGCAAAACCTACGTTCCCGTTGGTTTTGGGCATATAGTCTTCTCTTTGGCGGATTTGTAGCCGTGATGTTTACCTCAGGAATTACCGAATCGCAAATTATTGGATTTGTGGGACTTAGCAGACTGATGGTTACCTTTATGCAGATTAGCATGGCCATATTACCAATCTATGTGTTGATTTCGACAGTACGCTCTGTAGTAGGTGATAGAGAAAACTCTGTCATGGAATATATCTTATCCTTACCCATCTCATTTAGTAGCTATTTTTGGGGAAAACTCTTAGGACGTTTTTTAATTATTTACACCCCGGTTTTTATCGCACTTTTAGGAGCCGTTTTATGGGCATTGATAACGAATATAGATGTACCCTGGGGACTGTTTTTCTTGTACAGTGCACTACTAGCCTCTTTAGTATTTTTCTTTTTGGGACTGAGTATGTTCATATCAGCTCGCGCCAGTTCTCAAGACATTGCGGTAAGTACGGCTTTTATCATTTGGTTATTTTTAGTCGCCTTTATCGACTTAATCCTGATTGGTATTTTACTGAGAATGCGCGGAAATCCGGGCTTGATTATCGGACTGGGAATGCTGAACCCATTACAGGTATTTAGAACCGGAAGCCTGATATTATTTGACCCTAAATTAACAGTCATGGGCACGGCCTCTTACTACGTATTGGACACTGTAAACAGAAGTGTATTTATTGTATTTTCTATCCTCTACCCTATTGTGTTAGGCTTTATTTTTGCCTTTTTTGGCAATCGGTATTTTAACCGGAATGATGTGGTGTGATGATTCAAGATTCAAGATTCAAGATTCAAGATTTAAGATTAGGATAAAATGAAATATATAACATACAGTATCGGATTGGCCATGTTTTTGAGCCTCTTTTTCTCTTGTGGAGAAGGACGCTCCAATGCAGTAAGCCTATTATTTCCGGAAAAGCCGGATACAACTAAGATTCCGGAGTTGGCTATCTTTTTAGAAGCCGATCAGCTCGATAAAATTATCGATGAAGAAACTTTTCTCTCCAATGGCAATAAGCGCTATGAAGGAATCAAAGCGGTACCCCAAAATGGGGATGATTTCAGACGGGATTCTTTGGATGAAGTCTATTGGCCTAAAGCCAGTGTCATAGAAGGCGATTTTAGAGGAGCTTCTATCCGTTCCGGCAGATGTGAAGATGGCAATTTTAGAAAATCCGATTTTCGGGTTGCTGATGTACGTTGGAGTATCTTTGACGGTTCTACAATGGATAGTATCAACTTTAAACAAAGCCGTTTGTTTCACGTAAAAGTAAACTATTGCAATCTAAATAACAGCAATTTTGTCGCTGCTAATATGTTTGGTATGGAAGGACATTTTGCCAAATTACGACATTGTAATTTTTCAGGTGCTTTAATGAAAGATTCTGAGTTTCTGGATGCCGATTTAACCGGTTCTAAAGCAGTAAAAGCCAAATTGTTCAGAGCTGTATTATTGCGTTCACATCTGGATTCGTGCGATTTTTCGTATGCTGATTTTACCGGAGCCGGATTGGAAGAATCTACCTTTATAAATTCCAGATTGTGGTATGCCAATTTTCAAGGAGGCCACCTGCAAGGTACTAATTTTGAAGGTGCCGACTTGAAGGGTTGTAACTTTTTTGGAACCGAATTTGAAAACACCAATTTTAAGGGAGCCATTAATATTCCCGATGCTATTAAACCTTTTATCAACGATAAAGGACTGGCTACCGGAATATGGCAAAAGCAATAAACAAAGCTTTTCTGAAGCTTCAAAATCAATCATTATGATTCTACCGATACGAATTTTGCCATACCTAATACTTTCCGGCACTTTGCTTTTCCTTTTTATCAATGCATTACCTCAAAAAGACAGTTTGCGTAAAGATAATATGGTCTATCTATTAGATACGACACAAAGCAAAGTCAATTGGCGTAATTACCACCATGGGCATGTAAAATTTAAAGAGGGATTTATTGAAACCTATCAAGGTGCCATAACCCACGCCTCTTTTAAAGTTGATATGAACCGTATTCAAGATTTAGATATTGAAAATAAATTGCTAAACGGCACACTCAACAACGTCTTAAAATCTGCTGATTTTTTTAATGTGAGTCTATTTCCAACTGCTACTTTTGAACTACACCAAATAGAAGAAATATCTGTTAACCACTATAAAATCAGTGGTGATTTTATTATTTTTGGGGATGGTGTTTGTTATGATTTTACCGGAAAAATTACGCTTGAAAATAATCGTATCTATTTGGATACAGATTATTTTACAATAGACCGTACAGATTGGGGAATTTACTACCTATCGGCCCGTAATCCTAGTCCAAAAGACGAAGAAGAAAGTTATGTCGTAGGAGACAGCATACGAATCGATGTTCATATTGTTGCCCAAAAAAAATAGGTC
>CAYNFJ010000086.1:0-9182 GCA_964396505.1 uncultured Polaribacter sp.
ACTCGTGGTAGAGGATAATCATGATATGGCACATTATATAGCCTCTTGTTTGCAAGATAATTATCATATCATATTTGCTTATGACGGACAGCAGGGGGTAGATATGGCTTTTGATAAGGTGCCCGATATCATTATCACCGACTTGATGATGCCTGTAATTGACGGATTAAAATTGACCGCAATTATAAAAAATGATATCAGAACTTCACATATCCCGGTAATTATGTTAACGGCACGTTCCTTGGAAGAAGATCGCTTGTCCGGACTTAAACAAGGCGCCGATGCATATCTAATCAAACCTTTTAATAAGCAAGAATTACGTATTCGTGTCGAACAGTTGATTTTACTTCGAAAAAAATTACAACAGGTCTATGCATCGAATAGTGCTATGCAGACTCTGGGAAAGAAACAGCAAGATAAAGAGGCTGTTTTTGTAAGTAGAATTATAAAAATCATCCAAGAAGAGCTATCCAATCCACATATCAATGCTTTCTATATTTCAGATAAATTGGCTATGAGCGAATCACAATTGTATCGTAAACTCAAAGCGATAACCGGAAAATCTACTGCTATATTTATTCGTAGAGTTCGTTTACAAGAAGCTAAAAAAATGTTACAGACTACCGATAAAAATATTTCTGAGATAGCCTATGATTGCGGGTTTAATAATCCGGCGTGGTTTTCCAATATCTTCAAAGAACAATACGGGGTGTCGCCCAGCAGTTATCGAAATTAGCTTCCGGGGTCTTACTGCCCAACAAATACAGTTATTTGCATAAATACTATAAGGAATTGCATAAATACTGCAAGTGATTTGTTGTCTTTTGATGGAATTTTGTGTCATAAGTTTAACTAAAAAAATAGAGTATTATGAAAACAAATTTACCATTTACGAACACAGGTATATCAGTAAAATTACTGATAATTCTCCTTCTATTATGTTTCCCAACGGCTTATTCGCAGATACTATTAGAAGAAGATTTTGAAGCTAGTACGATCCCTACGGGCTGGTTTGAAGGGCTTTGGGACGGAGATGGAACACAACCTTGGACCTTTGGAAGCGGGGTGATGCCGGGGAATGAGAATTATAACGTTTCTGATTTCTATAGTAATGCCGCTATTTTTGATGATAATGCTGCAGGCGGTGGTCACCATGATGCAAGGGGTATAGTGAGTCCATTTATAGATGGGAGTTCGACATATGGACTGATATTGCGGTTTGATTATATGTTAAATAACAAAGGAGCCGGTGGAGATAATGAATTTGGGGATCATCTTCATGTATTTGCCTTGGATCAAAATTATCACAGTGTTCAACTAGCAGATTATTCACAAACAACAGACTATATTGTTTCTGAAGAACTAGATCTGGCATCGTTGCTAAATGGTTCAGTTGTTGATATTACTAATTTTCAAATTGCCTGGGTTTTTGATGATGTGGATAGCTCTTGGGGATGGGGTTGTGGTATCGATAATGTTAAAGTGATCATACCACCGGAAAATGATGCTTATGATCATGCGATTGAAATCACGCCAAACGAACTGCCTTATGTCCATACACAATCTATGGATGGTACTACTAATAATACTGGGAATATAAATATTTGTGACGGTATGAACGACGGCGTTTGGTACACCTTTACACCTGATATAAGCACTGTGTACCAAATAACTGCCTATGCTACAGAATATGACGGTGAAATAGGAATTTACAGTTTTGATGGCTCAAATTTTGAATGTGTCGGATATGATGATACAAATGGAGATACAGATTCTTTTATAGGTACCTTGCTAGCCGGAACCCAATATTGGATTAATATAGGTGATTATGGTTCTATAACGGATACTCAAGAATCAGGTGATATGACTATAAGTTTAAGTGAATATTATCCTCCCAATGATCTTTGTGATTATGCTGATGAATTAATTGTGGGAGATTATTTTTTTGAGCATAATCTGGTAGTAAATAATATGAATGCTTCTCACACAGCCGGTGTTGATCCGGATTGTATATCTGGTGATCAACCTGAAATTTGGTTTTGGCTGGAGGTTCCTGAGTCCGGAAGATTGGTGATTGAAACAAGGGGAACCGGTTCTGTTTTTGATGATAGTGTAATCGCTGTTTTCGGCGGTAGTTGTGGTGATTTTACAGAGATTGCTTGTAATGATGACAATCCTGATATAGTTACTTTGTTCTCTAAAGTAGAATTGAATGAACCACCGGGTGAAATACTGTATGTAACCGCTTATAGCTTTCCGGGTGCTCCATCAGGTGAGTTTCAAATAGCTGCTTACACCATACCACCACCAAATGATAACTGTTCCGATGCTATACCACTGACCGTAGGGGCTAGCTTTGAAGAACAAGCCATTGTTGCCGATAATTGGTATGCTACTCATACTTACGGGATAGATGCATGTGCTGGATCTGATCAACCGGAGGTTTGGTTTGAGGTGGTCGTTCCTGCATCGGGACAGCTCACCATTGAAACCCGACCTGAACCCGGTTCTGATTTCAATGATAGTATAATGGCAGCTTATTTTGCATGTGATGATAGTTCCACAGAAATAGCCTGCAATGATGATAAGAGCGCTACGGATACCTTTTCGAAAATAGAAATTACTCCGGGAGATGTCACTGCGGGTACTTCTTTATTCATTCCTGTATATAGTTTTCCGAATACCCCTATGGGACAGTTTCAAATAGCTGCTTATGATACAACGCTGAGATTGGATGATATAGAGCATAATTTGAATTTTGAGATATACCCAAATCCGGCTCAAGATAGCTTTAGTTTGAAACTACCGGAAAAAGTGGATAAGGTGAGTATCATTGATTCTTTAGGAAGGGAAGTGGCGCATTATACATCTCAGGATAGCTATGATGTATCACAGCTGAGTAAAGGAATCTATTGGGTTCGTGTAATGACAAACTCGGGCAATGGCGTAAAAAAATTATTAATAGAGTAATCACAGGGTTTAAATCTAAATTGATTCAGTAATACGATGGTTTGGCAAATCATCGTATTACTTTTTGAATTTTAATTCAGATACCAGTCGGGAAACCCCGCGGGTAGCGGTGTCTTGAATAATGTGTAGATTTGGAAAAGCAGTGGCATGCACAGCGGGTTTTGGATCGATTAGATAAATGGGTATGCCGTCGGGAACATAATTTAATAGACCGGCAGCAGGATATACTTGTAAAGAGGTTCCAATAACCACAAAAACAGCAGCCTTTTGAACTATTTCAATCGCTTTGTTTAACATAGGAACTGCTTCGCCAAACCATACAATATGAGGCCTTAATTGACTCCCGTCAGGGCACAAATCACCTAGGTTCAAATCATCTTTCCATTCTTGAATATACTGCTCATTATGGGTGCTTCGTACTTTGAACAATTCACCGTGTAAATGTAAAACATGGGTGCTACCGGCTCGTTCGTGCAAATCATCTACGTTCTGAGTAATGATTTGAACGTCATAATTATTCGCTAAATCGGCTAATCCCAAATGACCGGCATTGGGTTGCACGCTTAGTAATTGTTTACGGCGTTGGTTGTAAAAGTCTAATACCAATTGTGGATTTCGTCGCCATCCTTCGGGTGAAGCTACTTCCATCACATCGTGTCCTTCCCACAAACCACCGGAATCTCTAAAAGTCTTGACACCGCTCTCGGCACTCATGCCGGCACCTGTTAGAATTACAATTTTTTGCATCCGGTCGTCTTAAGGTTGTTTTGATAATGTCATATCTAGAATGGTAGCCACACTATCACAACGTTTTACAGTAATACTGATTGCAGCCGATTTTTTAGTAGGTGCTATCAAATAGGTGTGACAAGGTGCTTTTCCTCGATTACTCTTGTTAAAAATGACCTTACCATAATACAATAAACTGGTGACAGCCGTTGTATCGATATGATTTTTTTGCATCATATCTTTTACAGCATCCGAATAGAGAAGATGCGGTTTATTACGGATGGATTTTAAAGTCCGGGCGTTGGGCAGATAATCAAAACTGGTTTTTTTTTTGCTCATAAAATAATTGACGGCAAAAATACCGATAGTCAATCCAATCAGATAGTATCCCAGTCGTTTAAAAAAATTTTCAGGAAGCTGCATCACAAGTTATAATATTAATAGGTTAATGTCTCGATAGGGTAAATGAAACCAATCGGCAACTGTTTTATTGGTTAAAATACCGTTGTAAAAGTACATACCGCTTTGTAAGCCTTTGTCATAGCGAATGACCTGTTCAAAACCTCCTTCTTCGGCTATATGTTGTAAAAAAGGAGAAAAAATATTGCTGATAGAAACCGAGGCAGTCCGTGCATATCGTGAGGGGATGTTTGGTACGCCATAGTGTATTACACCGTGTTTGGTAAAGACCGGTTTTTTGTGATTGGTCAATTGGCTGGTTTCAAAACAACCTCCGCGGTCGATACTTACATCTACAATAATTGCCCCGTTTTTCATCTTTTCTACCATTGTTTCAGTAACTACTACGGGTGCTCGTAATTTTCCGCGTAATGCACCGATAGCAACATCACAACGTCGTAGTGATTTTTCTAAGGTTTTGGGTTGGATGGTAGAGGTATAGAGGCTTCCTCCCAGAATCTGTTGCAAGTTTCGTAATTTGGTAATTGAGTTATCAAAAACCTTGACAATAGCTCCCATTCCCAAAGCCGTTCTTGCTGCAAACTCGCCTACGCTGCCGGCTCCTAAAATCACGATATTGGTCGGGGGCACTCCGTTGATATTGCCAAACAATAATCCATTGCCATGATGCGCACTGCTCATCAATTCCGAAGCGATATGAATAGAGGCAATTCCTGCTATTTCACTCAGTGATTTTACAATGGGAAAAGAGCCTTGTTCATCTTTGATATAATCAAAAGCCAAAGCGGTAATTCGTTTTTTAGCCAAGGCTTCAAAATATTTTTTATTTTGTGTCTTTAATTGAAGCGCAGAAAATAAAACGCTTTGAGGTTTAATCATCTCTATTTCGTGCAATGAAGGCGGTTCAACTTTGAGAATAGTTGAGCATTCAAAAACTTCTTTCCGGTCATAGGCTATTTTTGCACCGGCTTCTGAGTAGTCGGTATCAGAATAATTGGCGCCCTCTCCGGCACCGGTTTCTACCACAAAATTATGGCCGTTGGCAGTTAAGGAGGCAATGGCATCGGGTGTAAGACTGACGCGTTTTTCTTGAAAATGGGTTTCTTTGGGTATCCCGATGATTAACTTTCCTTTACGCTTGGCAATCTCCAACATTTCTGCTTGTGGAAGTAGTTCACTTTTGCTAAAAGGTGTTTTAGGTTGTTTGCTCATAGGTTTTCTAGTTGAATTTGTCTTTTGCCATCCGGTAATTCTGTCATCAAAACCGATACAGCGTCTAAAGGTAGTAAATTTTTGATTTTATCCGGCCATTCAACAAAACAATACGCATCTTGGTCAAAATATTCTTCTATACCCATATCCAATGCTTCTTCCTCATCATCTATACGGTAAAAATCAAAATGATAGACCGGTTCGTCTTTGGCAGTTCGATATTCATTGACCAAGGCAAAGGTGGGACTATTGACCGTATCTTGAATTTCCAGTATTTTCGCCATACTTTTAATCAGGGTGGTTTTACCCACACCCATACTGCCGTAAAATAGAAATATTTTATGAGAACTAGCCATTAAAACTTCTTTGGCAACCGCTTCTATTTCGTCTAAAGAAAATAGTTGATTCATACAGCAAAAATACAAGAATTAGTTGTGAACCGCAAAGACTTCCTCAAAATAGACTTGAGGGATGGATTTTTAATTTATTTAGGCGTATAAACCACACAAGGTATAATCATTTCTTCTAGTGAAATTCCTCCGTGTTGATACGTGTTTTTATAATATTTTACATAATGATTGTAATTGTTGGGATAGGCAAAAAATAAATCTTCTTTGGCAAAAACAAAGGAGGCGTTGAGAGCCGATTGTGGTAGCCCTATTTCCTTGGGATTGTCGGTTGCATACACGTCTTTTTCTTCGTAAGATAAGCTTCTACCGGTTTTGTAACGCAAGTTGGAGCTGATATCCTTAGGCCCGATGATTTTGGTAGGATGTTGTGTGTTAATGGTGCCGTGGTCGGTGGTGATAACCAATTGAAGCCCCATATCAGCAGCCTTTTTGATTATTTCCAGCAAAGGGGAGTTCTTGAACCAACTCAAGGTGAGAGAGCGGTATGCTTTGTCATCACCGGCTAGTTCTTTGATAACATCCATCTCTGTTTTGGCGTGTGATAACATATCGACAAAATTAACGACAACGACTGTTAAATCATTGTCTTTTACCCCTTGAAAATTATCAGCTAATTGTTTTCCGGAATTGAGATTGGTTATTTTGTAATAGGCATGTTTTATATCCAGACGATGCTGTTTTATTTGATATTTTAAAAAATCATCTTCGTATAAGTTCTTTCCACCTTCATCGGTATCATTCCGCCAAAATTCCGGAAGTTTTTGTTCCATTTCCAAAGGTAATAAACCCGAGAAAATGGCATTTCTGGCATATTGGGTGGCAGTGGGTAGTATGCTGTAATAATCGTGCTCTTTTTGTTTTTTGTAATATTGATTTAGGATGGGTTCCATCATCCTGAACTGGTCATAACGTAGGTTGTCCACCACAATCCACAGTGTAGGTTTTTTTTGTACAATCGGTACTACAACTTTAGAAAACATTCGATGTGAAAAGAGTAAAGTATCATCAAATAACAATTCTTTGTAATTTTTTTTTATAAAACGAAAAAATTGGGAATTGGCTTCTTGTTTTTGGCTTTGTAAGATTTCTAACATACCGGTGTCGTTGATGTTCTCTAGTTGTAATTCCCAGTGAACCAGCTTTTTGTAAAATGAAATCCAATCTCCAAACGAGTTAATCATCGCCATATCCATCGCTATTTTTCGAAACTCTTGTTGGTAATTGGAGGTGGTTTGTTCAGATACCAATCGGGAGAGGTCTAGGTTTTTTTTCAAACTCAATAGAATCTGATTCGGATTGAGTGGTTTGATTAAATAGTCGGCTATCTGGTTGCCAATGGCTTCTTCCATCAGGTTTTCTTCTTCACTTTTAGTAATCATAATAACCGGTAGATTGCGCCGTTTTTCTTTCAACTGTACCAAGGTTTCCAGACCGCTTAAACCCGGCATATTTTCATCTAAAAAAACGATGTCTATAGGTTCTTCTGTAATTAAATCCAATGCATCTACACCGTTGGTCGCCGTAGTGATTTTATAATTCTTTTTTTCTAAAAATAAAATGTGTGGTTTGAGTAAATCAATTTCATCATCGACCCAAAGGATATGTATTTGATTCATATTTGTATCTTTGTTTTCTTGTTAAGTATAGATTAGTAATTTATAGCTTCATTTGTTAGTTAATTTTATGTAAAATAAAGAAACGTGTCAAAAACCAACAAACTAAAAATATTAAACGACCCAATTTACGGATTTATTACAATTCCCAACACATTAATTTTTGATATTATTGAACATCCGTATTTTCAACGCCTGCGCAGAATCTCTCAAATGGGATTATCGGCAATGGTGTATCCCGGGGCACATCATACCCGTTTTCATCACGCCATAGGTTGTATGCACCTGATGAATAAGGCGGTATCGGTTCTGCGTTCCAAAGGAACTGTGATTTCTGATGAAGAAGAACAAGCCTTATATCTAGCTATTTTATTACACGATTTAGGACACGGTCCTTTTTCGCATGCTTTGGAACATTTCTTTTTGAAAGAGGTGAGCCATGAAGATTTGTCCCTGTATTTTATGCAAGCTTTGAATCAGGAATTTGAGGGGCAACTGAGTATGGCAATTCGTATTTTTAAGAATGAATATCACCGGAAGTTTTTTTATCAATTGATATCCAGCCAATTGGATATGGATCGATTGGATTATTTGAAAAGGGATAGTTTTTATACAGGTGTGGTAGAAGGGAGTATAAATTCCGATAGATTGATAGCCATGCTCAGTGTTAAAAACGACCAACTGCTCATTGAAGAAAAAGGAATCTATTCCATTGAAAAGTTTTTGTTATCCCGTCGTTTTATGTATTGGCAGGTTTATTTTCATAAAACGGGTTTATTGGCAGAACAATTATTGCTCAAATTGTTACAAAGAGCCCGTTATTTATTGTCCAATGGTACGCCGGTAAAGGCGAGCGAAGCCTTGTACTATTTTTTGGTTGAAACCAATACAAAAGGGGTTTCTTCAAGTGTTTTTATCCGTAAATTCGCTTTCTTGGATGATTATGACGTATGGTCGGCAGTAAAGGAATGGCAGTTTCACGATGACTTTGTTTTGTCGTCGCTCGCTCAAATGATTATTGATAGAAAATTGCTTAAAATAGAGCTTTCCGATCAGATTTTTTCTCCCGATTATCTGGATGCAATTCAAGAAAAAACGCAATCGTTAGAAGGAATCGACGCGACGAACAGCGCTTATTTTTATTTTACGGGAAAGGTCAGTAATCGAGCGTATAATACCGAGTTTGGGCCTATTAATGTACTGCTGAAAGACGGTACTATTAAAGAATGGTTAGAGGTAGATGTTCAGTTTAAATCATCGGCATTGACTCAAGCGCAAACTAAATATTTTCTTTGTTATCCAAAAGAAATCCTTGTCAAATAGGTGCAATAGCAGTATCCCAAGCTCTCCTCTTGAGAGTGGAGGTGTGTTTATTTAATCTCAACAGAAAATAGCTTCATTATGAAATACTAGCTAACGTACAAACTAAATTAAAAAAAAGAGTGCGAGGAAGTATCGTGTAGGTTTGATTTTTCCCTTTATTTTTCCTGTTTTCGACACTTTTTCAGCTCTATAATCATAACATATTGATAATTAGCTATTTTTAATTTTACAAGCTTGATTTTGGGTGACCCGGAGTTGATTATTATGGTATTTTTAGCGCCATTTATGAAGTAAAATAGAACCTTGTAAGACTAAATGGTATAAATAAATTACTTTTTAAAAAGTAATACCAAATGAGTCGGCATTAGATTATAAATTTAATAAACGTAACGTATCATTTATTTTACTTTTTTCCATCGCCGAAAAAAGTAATACCGAATGAGTCCGCATTGGATTAAAAATCCAACAAACTAGGCTTACTAAATTTTGTCTAAATTTTATTTTA
>CAYNFJ010000087.1:0-9123 GCA_964396505.1 uncultured Polaribacter sp.
TCAAATTGGCCTTGTGATAGGCTCCTAGATAGAAACCTAACTCGGTACGTACGGTTTTGCCGGGATCCACACCATACATTCCGGCATCAGATAAAACTTTATCGGTAACAATGGTTAATTTTCCGGTAGCCGGAGAAAGATTAATCTTAAAATTATCGGTTTTTTTCCACAACATACCGGGTCCAAATGACAAGTAAGCCGGAGCAAATAATTTAGAGATGGCAATTTCATCTGAAACGGCGTAATCATACCCATCGGTAAATTGGGTTAAGAAATTGGCAAACAAAGAGTAATACCAGTTTCCTTTGGCTTTTTTACCGGCCAATGAGTTGATCTCAAAACGGTCATCGGTTTTTACTGTTCCTTTGGACTCTGAATTGGCCATTCCATAGGCTACAATAAACTTGTTATCCCAAGTCCAATCTCCTTTTAACAAATTGGCATCGTAATTAATGGTAAGGTTTCCAGCAAAGGCGTTATCACCACCGGCAACCCAGTTTTTAAAAGAGGACTGGTTGAGTAGAATACTAAAATTTCCTCCTTTTGTCCAACCTTGTTTAGGGGCTTCTTTTTCTTGAGCAATTAGAGCTACAAAGCTAAATACAAATAATAATGTTACTATTTTTTTCATTTTTTTGAGTTTAAAATTCGCGCAAAAATACATGTTTTTGTGATTTTAGCAACAATTCATTAAAATACAGGTTAGATTTTAACTAATTCTTAAAATAATATAAAAAAAAGAGTTATGCTATAAAAAACCTAAAGCCAATTTAGCCTCATCGCTCATCAATTCTTGGGACCAAGGTGGGTCAAATGTCAAATCCAACAGTACTTCGTTCACGCCTTCTATGGCGCCTACCTTGTCCTTTACTTCTTGAGGTAAGGATTCGGCAACCGGACAATTGGGAGTCGTAAGGGTCATGATAATCTTAACAGCCCGTTCTTCCCTGTTGATAAAAACATCGTAAATCAATCCCAATTCATAGATGTTTACAGGAATTTCCGGATCATAAATTGTTTTGATCACTTCTATAATTTCGTTAGTTAGTGATTCTATATCCAATGCGTCTTTCATTTATAATGATTCTAAATAAGGGCAAAAGTAAGTTATTATTATCAATAATTGTACTACTTTATACGATTTTATTCCGATTGGGTTTGAAATGCCAATGCGTATAGTTTTATTTGTTTAATCATAGCGAGTAATCCGTTAGCCCGCGTAGGAGACAAGTTTTCTTTGAGCCCAATCTTGTCGATAAAATCCGGTTGAGTATCTAATATGGTTTGGGGTGTTTGATTGGAATATACCCGTAATAATAAAGCGACAATCCCTTTGGTGATGATCGCGTCACTATCGGCTTGATACTGCACTTTTCCATCGATTAATTGTGCCGTAATCCACACATTGGATTGGCATCCTTTAATAATGTTAGCATCCGTTTTAAGCGTTTTGTCCAATGGAGCCAGGGATTTTCCCAATTCAATAATGTATTCATAACGTTCCATCCAATCTTCAAAAAATTGGAATTCTTCTATTATTTCTTGTTGTATTTCATCCATACTCCTGTTCTTTTTTTATCAGTTACTAATCAGATTGTAAAATAACTCATTTAATTATCTTACTTTTGCAAAAATACACAATAATAAAGCGCATGAGCAAACTTTTAATTGCCGGAACCGTTGCCTTTGATGCAATTGAGACTCCGTTTGGAAAAACAGATATAATTGTAGGTGGAGCAGCTACTTATATCTCTATCGCAGCTTCACAATATCAAGTACAAAGTGGTATTGTATCTGTTGTTGGGGGTGATTTTCCAAAATCGTTTTTAGAAGAACTGGAAAAGCGGAACATTGATACTTCCGGAATTGAAATTATTGAATCCGGGAAAACTTTTTTTTGGAAAGGAAAATACCACAATGATTTGAATATGCGGGACACGCTGAGTACTGAATTAAATGTTTTGGCAGATTTTGATCCAAAAGTTCCTGAAAATTTTCAAAATCCTGATTTTTTGATGCTTGGAAATTTGCATCCCAGCGTACAAATGGCGGTAATCAAACAGATTCCCGAACGTCCCAAGTTGGTTGTTTTGGATACGATGAATTTTTGGATGGATCATACTTGGGATGAATTGATGGAAGTGGTGGCAAAAGTAGATGTGATCACAATCAATGATGAGGAAGCCCGCCAGATGAGTGGGGAGTATTCTTTAGTAAAAGCCGCCCGGAAAATTCACCAAATGGGACCCAAATATGTGGTGATTAAGAAAGGAGAACACGGTGCTTTGTTATTTCATGACGGCAAAGCGTTTTTTGCACCGGCACTTCCTCTGGAAGAGGTTTTTGATCCGACCGGAGCCGGAGACACTTTTGCCGGTGGATTTATAGGATATTTGGCAAACACCCACGATATTTCTTTTGAGAATATGAAACGAGCCGTTATAGCCGGGTCTAATCTAGCCTCTTTTTGTGTCGAAAAATTTGGAACCGAACGCATGCTTTCACTCACGCACGAAGCGATTAATAATCGATTAAAACAATTCAAACAATTAACGCAGTTTGATATCGAATTGCAGTAAAGTTTCGCTTGCTCCTAATGGAATTACACATATTAGTAGCATTACTTCGTTGCAATTTGAATAACATTGCTTAGTATTAGAATGCTATTGAATCAATAAGTTGAATTAGGAATTTTATTACAAAATAACTCCAGAGGTTTCTCAAATAAAGCAATGGAGGTGTTTGTAATAAATAATTGGCATAAAAATTGCTAACTATTTTTATAATGAGATGATTTGCGCTATATTTGATCTCACTTTTATAAATATAATAAAAATTACAATTCAATTTGTTTTTTTTATGTACATTTGCGCACTTTTTCCCTCACCACTTTAATTTTTTAATAACCCAAAAAAAAAGAATAGAATATGTACACTTTAGATGAAAAAAAACTGAGAGAAACAAACAACAAAGTTGAAACATTATTAAAAAAGCATCAGATTGGAAATCATAGTGATATTTCTGGGAATAATGTAAATCAGAAGCATCCGATTCCAATTGATAAAGAAATCAATTTAGACCCTTCTAAAACAATTATGTCCAAAACAGATGCCAGGGGTATTATTGAATACGCCAATAGTTATTTTATGGAAATTAGCGGCTATGAAGAGTATGAATTAATGGGACAGCCCCATAATATCATCCGTCATCCGGACATGCCTCAAGTTATTTTTAAATTACTTTGGGAACGTATCAATAAGGGAGAGAACATCCATGCTTTTGTAAAAAATTTAGCTAAAGACGGTCGCTATTATTGGGTACTGACTAATTTTGAAACAAAATTTGATGAAAATGGGGCCATTGTATCGCATTATGCTCGTAGAAAAGCAGCTCCTAGAAGCGCTGTTTATGAAATAGAAAAACTCTATAAAACATTAAGAGCTATAGAGCTTAGACAAGATATGAAGACGGCTGAAAATTATTTTAAGGGACTATTGGAAGAAAAACAAATGACCTACGATGATTTTATTTTGAATCTACTGAATATTGATAAACAAGTAATGGCTACTTATTTTGATGTACCAAACACCGAGAAGCAAAGAAATTCTAAAAAAAGAGGTATAATAGGTAGATTGTTTAGCTAATTTATTATTAGTTATAAAAAATATGCTACCTTTGAAAATCCTTTTTTTTTCCTAATTTGTTCACCCAAAAGTAAATGTTATGAATAAATTAGTAAGACCCACCCCACTAGACAGGGAAATAAAGCTAGATCCCTCTAGAGTTATTATGTCTAAAACCGATGCCAGAGGTATCATTGAATATGCCAATGATTACTTTATGGAAATATCCGGTTATGAGGAATATGAATTGATGGGTCAACCCCACAATGTAATTCGTCACCCGGACATGCCTAAAGTTATTTTTAAATTACTTTGGGAACGCCTTCATAGAGGAGAGAATATTCATGCTTTGGTAAAAAATTTAGCCAAAGACGGTCGTTATTATTGGGTATTGACAAGCTTTGAAACTAAATACGACGATGAAGGCGAAATAATTTCACATTATGCTAGAAGAAAGGCAGCGCCTGCTAAGGCGGTCTTTCAAATTGAAAAATTATACAAGACACTCTTGGTAATAGAAAAGAAACAGAGTCCTGAGGCATCTAAAAAATATTTTCTAGGTCTTTTAGAAGAAAAAGGAATAGATTATGATACCTTTATTCTTTCTATTCTAGAAGCGGATCAAACAAGTCTGGACGCCTATTTTGGTTTTAATAAAAGGATTAAGAAAGAAAAAAAAGGGGGCATTTTTAAACGCATGTTTAACTAATATAATTTATTGATTTTCAGGTCTATTTTTGTTAAATAAACTATTATGTAAAAATATTTGTATTTTTGCTTTTTGTTTTATGAGACAAAACTTTTAATAAACCTTAAATATGGACGACCTGAATTTTACACCCATTAATCATGAGATAATGTTAGACCCTGATAAGGTCATGGTTTGTAAATTTACAGATCAAGGAATCATAGACTATGTCAATGATTATTTTACAGAAATAACCGGCTATGAAGTACATGAAGTAGTTGGAGAAAATTATCGCAATTTTGTTCACGAAGAGGTTCCTCAAGCGATATTAAATCGTGTGCTTGAGAAAATGAATAAAATGGAAAATGTACATTTTATCATTAAAGATAAGGCAAAAGATGGGCGCTACTATTGGTTTATCACTGATTTTGAATTTAGTACTGATAAAAAAGGGAACTTACTATTTATTAAAAGTCATCGAAAACCTGCACCAAGGGTGGCCATTCCTGAGATTGATATTCTCTATAAAAAAATGCTAAAGATAGAGAAACACGCCGGTCTAGCAATTGCACAAACTTTTTTTGAAGGTTTTTTGGAAGATAAAGGAATGTCTTTAGATCAATACACCCAAAGTTTGATTGAACAATACAAAATGCAGCAAACAACTCCTTTATCACAGCAAATGGCGAGGGCAATTCCTCCTACTCAACAAACCATTACAAAAAGAAAACCTAAAAAAAAGAAATCACTTATTGATATCTTATTTAAAAAATAAGTTATTCCTTCAAAGTATTATTTTCCCTGTTAACATCTGCCATCAAGAATGATGTATCAATGGTGACAGTACTGACCGGTTTGCTGGCAGTAAAAGCGTAGGTTAGGTGCCCCCAATCCCAATCGGGGAGGATGGTTGATTGTGTGGGTTTTTCTCCCAGCATTAGATTTAAAGGAATATAATAGTTCTCCTTACTACCATCTTTATAGGTTACAGTTACATCTACCGGCATAGGCATTTGTCCTATTCTTTCCAGTGTGATTTGCTGTCCGGAAACTTGTTTGACCGCATAATCTACATAATGCGTGGTCTCTACAAATTCATTTAGATACCAACCCAAGGACAAACCGGAAACCTGTTCGGCGACGTGAATAAAATCCTGAGGTGAAGGATGCTTTCCAGACCATTTTTTATAATATTCTTTCAATGTTTTTTCTAAATTACTCCAACCGATAATATAACCTAGCTGGGCTAAAAAAACACTTCCTTTATCATACGCATTAATCCCGTAAGACATATTGGTAGCATACCGGTCAGAGTGGGTTGTCAAGGGCTCTTCTGCTCCTGTATGTACCATATAAGTATAATATTTGTACGGATTTTCAAAGATAAAATCACCTTTGTTTTTCATAATCTTATCCGATGCCAGCACTTCTATAAAACTGGTAAATCCTTCATCCATCCAAGGGTGCTCACTCTCGTTTGTTGCCAACGCAAATTGAAACCACGCATGTCCCATTTCATGCATCATGGTTCCTGTTAAACTCTCAAAACTTCTATTCCCGGTTATCAATGTACACATTCCATATTCCATACCGCCATCACCTCCTTGAATTATAGAATATTGATCATACGGATATTTTCCTATCAATTTATTGTAAAATTCCATAGTCTGCAGGGCAATAGGTTCCATTTTACGCCAAGTTTTCTTATTTTTAGCTTCTTTTTTATACAAAAAATGAATGTGCGTTCCATTGTCCAATGTCTTGATGTCGTGTACAAAATCTTTATCGGCTACCCATGTAAAATCATGTACATTAGGTGCTTTAAAATGCCAAGTGTATAGCTCTGTTTTAGGTAATTGCAATGCTTTGGTATTATCTTCATAACCAAAACCTACTTCTTGAGGGTTTTGTAAGTAGCCGGTGCCTCCTAACATATATTTTTTATCAATATGTATGGTCACATCAAAATCGCCCCAAACACCGTAAAATTCACGGGCAATATAAGGATCGGCATGCCAACCCTCAAAGTCATATTCTGCCATTTTGGGATACCATTGAGTCATAGATAGTGCTACGCCTCCTTTGTTATTCCTGCCGCTACGTCGTATTTGAACGGGAATTTGTGCTGTAAAATCCATCGTAAAAGTAGCTTTTTCACCCGGTTGAATAGGCTTCTTCAAGGTAACTTCCAGAATGGTCCCTTGAATAGTATAGTTTACAGGGACACCGTCTTGCAACAAACGCCCCACTTTAATATATCCAATTTCATCGTCTTTTAAAGTACTAATTCTACTCTTATAAATAGGATGAGATTTTGTGCCTTCATTTACCACCATACGTCTGTCCGGATCCGGAACGGTCTGTAAGCGGGCATCCATCTCAGAACCCGGCTGAAAAGCATTGAAATACAAATGATAAAATACTTTATGGAGTATGTCGGGAGAATTATTGGTGTAGATTAATTCTTGCTTTCCGGTATATCGATAAGTGTTGACATCCATATGAATATCCATCGTATAATCCACCTGTTGCTGCCAATAGCTCGTTGGGGTGGAAGGATGCACCGGTTTTGTTTCAACTTGAGATTGTAATGTAGTACAGGAAATAAGCAGTAAGAGAAACAGTGTTTTGGAAAAAAAGCGTACCATAAAATGATTTTTAGATTTACTCCAGCAAGATACACTTTCTAATGTGAAAATTTTGTGAAAAATTTACACCATTAAATTACAACCTCTGATATCTGAATGGTCAAAACGCCCGAGTACTTCAAAGCTATTATCGGGATAGCGACGTCCCAAATCTTGTGTCGCTATAAAAGAACAGGAATGATAATTGGCTAGGTCTATCACATTGATACCCCCACTTTTTCCCGTTGGAAGTGTGCTAAACGGATCTTCCATTTCCCGTATCATCACCCGCATCCAAGGAGGGGTATAAAAACGTTCATTTCCTAAAGAATACGCTTGACTCAACAACTCGGTCATACCATATTCCGAGTAAATCTTAGACACGCCAAATCCTTTTTTTAAGATAGTGTGCAATTCGCTTTTAATCATCTCTTTACGTCGCCCTTTCATCCCTCCGGTTTCCATAACCAAGGTATTATTTAATTGAAAGGAGTGTGTTTCTATCAAATCCAGCAACGCATAACTTACCCCGATTAACAGTATTTTTTCTCCGGACTTATCTAGTTTATGAATGGTATCAGGTAAGGTATCGTAATTTTGTAAATAAAAGCCACTTTCTTTTTTTTGGGATTGTTGTATCAAACTAGAAACCATATAAACTAATGATGAATCCCCTTGTTCCAAATAAGAGGGCAAAAGAGCAATCAAAGTATAATCTGTTATAGCACCAAAAAAATACGAAAAACCTTTTGTAAAACTCTCCGTATATAAAGATAAATCTGCTACCGGATGCCGGCTTCTAGTCATTCCGGTGGTTCCGCTGCTTAGAAAAACCTTTTCGGGCGTACGGTTTTTGGTAATAATGCTGTGAGTTTTGAAAAAACCTATAGGTAGAAAAGGTATTTTTTCTAACGTATCCACACGTTTTCTATCACATCCTATGTGTGTAATGTATTCTCGGTAAACCGGATTATTATCTGCCTGAAAATGAAATATTTCCAATGTTTTTTGGACAAAATTATCCGGTGTAATATCAGCTATATTGGTGTGGTGTTTCATTTCAGAGGCAAAGATAGTTTTTTAGACGCAACCATATCTATAATATACTATCTAAAAGATACAAAACAATTAAAATAGAATAGAAGTAATGCGATTATTGGTAGTATGGGTGCTGGGTGTTTCACTGGCAGCTTGTAGTTTAGATGTTGGAGATGATTTTTATTTTGAAAAAGTACCGGCAAGGAATGTCCAAGTACCGGAAAATGCGAGTTTGAATACAGATTACAATCTACAATTTGATTATCACTTGCCGGACGGATGCTATACTTTTTATAATATTGACTATACGGTTGTCAATGATACTACGCGAATAATTACGCCTTATGCCAGAGTACAGAATGGAGTTAATTGTACACAAGATACGGTGGATAGTTCTTTTACATTTCAATTTACTCCGAGTGTACCCAAGACCTATGTTTTTAAATTTTGGGTAGGTACAGACGATGAAGGAAATGATGTATTTGAAACACATGAGTTGGAAACAGATTAAAAAATATATAAATTTGAAGATTTATGCAGTAAGATAACTAACCCGGAGGTTTTTTCCTCCGTTTAAAACCACTAAAACCACTATTTATGAGTTTAAAAAAACTCATACAAAAATGTGCAGACAATGACCGACAAGCACAAGAAGAAATTTACCGACTGTATGCCGGTAAACTATTCGCTTTGTGCCTGAAATATTCGCGGAATAAGGCAGAGGCTGAGGATAATTTGCAAGATGGCTTTATTCAGATTTTTAGTAAAATAAAACAATTTAAACACCTAGGTTCTTTTGAAGGATGGATGAAACGGATTGTGATAAATACAGCCCTTCAAAAATATAGAGATAAGAATATTCTAAATCTGGTTTATGATGAAAGTCAGATTGAAGAACAAACTACAATCAATGTGGATGAAGAGGAAATATCGCTGGATTATTTGTTGGATTTGATACAGGGATTACCCAACCAATACCGATTGGTTTTTAACCTGTATGTGCTAGATGGATACTCGCATAAAGAAGTTGCCCAAGCATTACACATTAGTGAAGGAACCTCAAAATCCAATTTATCACGAGCACGTATGATACTCAAAAACAAAATAGAGATGGATCATCAAGAATCCGATCAATATAAAGCACTTT
>CAYNFJ010000088.1:0-9096 GCA_964396505.1 uncultured Polaribacter sp.
AAAGTCCACAGGTTTTGAGACTGCTCCGTTTTTTTTATGGCGCAACACGTCAAAAATGAATTTTTGACGTGTTGCGCCATAAAAAAAACCACAACTATCCGTTGTGGTTTTGTATGCGGAGAAAGAGGGATTCGAACCCCCGGAGGTGTGACCCTCGCCGGTTTTCAAGACCGGTGCATTCGACCACTCTGCCATTTCTCCAGTGTGAGTCTTTTGTTTTGGGACGGCAAATATACAACCAATATTTAATATTCCGAATTTTTTTAAAAAATATTATTCTACTTCTTCATAATCAATGTATTCACCGGTATCTTCAGTCGTTTTACGACGAAGCGTCGGTTTTTTATCAACAGTGGTTTCTCCTACTTTTTGAGGAGGTTCTTGTGCTTCTTGTTCGGCACGCATCCGATCTTCCATTTTACTGACCGTACGCTTGATAAATAACGGAAACACATAACGTCCGATAATCTTTAACGCATAATAGATCATAAAGAAAATGGCGAGTGTTCGTATCAATCCGGTAAATGAGGCTTCTTGCATAAATATCTATCTAAAATACAAAATTACTAAATGCTTTTTATATGTCGAAATATTTGACGCAATGTAACAAATCTTATGAAATTTTTAATATAAATACGGACTTGTCACTTTTATCACAATTATTTAGAATAATTCTAAATAACTTTGCAACATTCAAAATCAATCATTTTATGCAAACGAAAATACTCGTTCTAGGAGGTGGTTTTGCCGGCGTAGAAGCGGCCATCAAACTGCGAAAATACGGATATGAGGTCACCTTGATCTCCGAAAGGGATTATATGTTTATCTATCCGGTATCTATCTGGATACCCGTTGGCAAACGAAGTTTTAAAGATACACAGCTCAACCTGTTTGATCTGGGAAAGAAACATGGATTCAAGGTGTTGATAGAACACATTACACAAATAGATAGTACACAACAACAAATTCATACCGATACTAACACCCATTCTTATGACTATTTGTTTATCGCTTTAGGAATGGGTAAAGTAAAAATAGAAGGTTTGGAACACACCCATTCTATCTGTGGAAAACCGGACGAATCGGTGATTATAAAAGAACAACTGGAAAATCTAATTACCAAAGGTCATGGAAATATTCACGTTGGATTTGGCGGAAACCCCAAAGACCCAACGGCTACTTCGGTACGTGGCGGGCCGGCTTTTGAGCTCTTATTCAATATCAGTTTATTTTTAAAAGAAAAAGGACTGAGAGATCAAATCAAGCTGACCTTTTTTGCTCCGATGGCAGAACCCGGTAAACGTATGGGACAAAAGGCTTATGATAAAATGGACAAATTCTTTGCACATTATCATGTCCAAACACATTTTGGTAAAAAAATCAAAAAATTTACGCCCAATGCCATTGTTTTTAAGGATAATACACAATTGGAATCAGATTTAACACTCTATATTTCCGGTGGTGAAGGTCTGGATGTGATTAAAAAATCAGGATTGCCCTTAAACCCTGCCGGCTTTATAGAAATCAATGAACTCTGCCGTGTAGAGGGGCATCGCGATATATACGCCATAGGTGATGGTGCAGCGATTATCGAACATCCTTGGGCTGCCAAACAAGGCCACGTTGCCGAAGTAATGGCAGATGTAAGTACTTATAATTTTCATAACCGGATGATGCATAAAGAAAAACGGAAAAGTTATTGGGAACAATTGCATATAATCTGTGTAATGGATACCGGTGACGGAGCGGCTTTTGTCATCCGGACACGCAAAAAAGAATTTATGATCCCCTTGCCCATTGTAGGACATTGGCTTAAGAAAGCTTGGGGTTGGTACTATAAACAAACTAAAATGAAACGTATGTTCCGTATTCCCGGGATGTAATTAAAATAATATGTCATATGAAAATAGCCATTGCAACTAACGACCGCAAAACCATTGCAAAACGCACCGGAAGAGCAGCAGAATTTGCTTTTTATACCATCGAAAACGGGCAAATCATCCAAGTTGAATATCAAAAAAATACACACGAACACCACGATCACGACAGAAACGAGGGGCACCACAGACAAGGCGGCCATCACGGTCAGGGTCTAGGTCATCACCACGGAGAACATTCTCACGATGAAGTGGTACAACAACTTCAGGATGTAACTGTTTTTTTGGTACGCGCCGTAGGAAAAAATATGAAAAGAGATTTGGAAGAAGGTAAAATACCTTACCAATTGGTAAAGGGAGAAGTGCTCACGGAAATCATATCTAATTACGTAGAAAGTTTAGCCTAAACACTGTTTAGGCTAGACTTTTAGCTGTAAAATTTATGCTTCGTGTACTACAATTTCTGCTGTTACCGGCATCACTTTTTTATACACTGCGCTCACGCCACAATAGCGTTCTTCGGATAAACTGACAGCTTTTTGTAATTTTTCCATCGGTAAATCTTTACCCCAAAATTCATAAGTTATATGCATTTTATTGTATTGTTTGGGATGTTCTTCGGTCAATTCACCTTTTACTTTTACCGTAAAATCATCCAATTGAACACGCATCTTGGCCAAGATAGAGGCTACATCCATAGCTGTACATCCTGCCAAAGACAATAACATAAAAGGCTTGGGTCTAGGCCCCCTGTCCTTACCGCCTACTTTGGCATCGGCATCTATAATGATTTTATGACCGTTTACTTCCCCTTCAAAAGCAAGGGTGTCTATCCATTTTATGGCTACTTCGTTACTTGACATATTTTATAATTTTAAAAACGCAAAAATAAGAATATTCTTTATCAAAATTCAAGGTACGGGAATTTTAATGTAATAAAGATTACTTTTTTAACTCTCAGCGTTATTTTCTGCCGAAAAAAAATCTATATATTTGCCGGTCTCTAATGATTTAGAGTTCATTTACAACAAATTACAGGAATCGATGAAACAGTTTATACTCTGGTTAGCTGCCGTTATTATTACCATTGCAGCCGTTATTTACCAACGAACTACAGGACCTACCTATCCGGTCAAAGGGACTATTACCGCTATGGGAAAGGACTATAAGTACCGGCTGATCAGAACCCATGAAAGTTCGGAAAATGCAGGCATTAGTTTACCTAAAACACCGGCAACCGATTTCAATGTATTTTTGCATTACAAACGTTTTCAAACATCCGATACGATGACGGTAAAGCCGTTTGTCTTAAAAGGAGATAAATATATCGCTACTTTACCCAAACAACCCGCTGCGGGAAAAATGGAATATTTTGTTTCCGGAACTATTGATAATCAAAAGTTTAGAGTACCAAAAGAAGGTGAAGATAATATTGTTTTACGTTATAAAGACCACGTACCGGGAGGCATACTTTGGCCACATGTATTTATGATGTTTTTTGCCATCCTTTTTGGAATGCGGGCAGCACTCAGTGCGCTGTTTGACCCTAAAACAATGCGCCGTTGGGCTATCATTGCTTTAATTGGAATGAGTATTGGCGGAATGGTATTGGGACCCTTTGTACAAAAGTATGCTTTTGGCGAATTTTGGACGGGCTTTCCCTATGGAGGTGATTTTACCGATAACAAAATGTTGATTATGTGGCTTTCTTGGGTCGTGGCGATTGCCATTATCGGATTAAAACCCAAAAAGAAAGAAAAAATAAGTCGTGTAGTCGTTTTATTGGCAACCGTAGTTATGACGATGGTATATATGATCCCGCATAGTATGGGAGGTTCTACTTTAGATTACGAAAAAGTAGATCAGGGAATCAAACCTTCAGATGCCATCAAAACCGGTAAAGAATAATTTCTCTTCTGATTTTTTTATGAACTTGGCACAAATACATCTTCTCATTGTCCATCTTCCTGTACTGGGAAGTCTTATCGTGTTGTATCTGGGCGTCAAGGCTATTAGAAATCAGGATATTACAACTTACAAGGGCTTTTATTGGGCTAGTATTTTAATGGCAATAACGGCAAGTATCGCCTATTTTACCGGACCGGAAACGGCTGTTTGGGTCAAAGCTCATATAAGTGATTATAATAAAGACATAGTAGAAAATCATGCACTTTGGGGACGTATTGGTTTTTCTGTAGGTATATTAGCCGGATTGTTAGGCGTAATGTCTATTGCCAATTATGCACAAGAAGAAAAACCCCACAAATCCATTCCTTGGATCTTATTGGTTATCACGGTATTGCTGGTTATTATTTTTGGTTACACAGCTCATTTAGGAGGTTATATCCGCCGTCCTGATTTGTATTAATTACCTAATTAGGCTGACTAAAAAACCTACTGATTACCAATATTTCTCTAGCGTAATTCATTGGATAGAAAAATAAAACCACCTATTATTACTAAAAAATCTTACATTTGGCATAGATTTAAGTGTAATATAAAGTTTGATTATTAAATTTATTTTATGAAACATCTAAGTGTATTATTATTTTTGATGCTCGCATATACCGGTTATGGACAATATACAGAAGTGATCAACTCTAAGCGTCCCGGATTTTCAGAAAGTCCTTTTGGTATTGGCACCCGGGTATTTCAACTGGAAACCGGTGGTTTTTATCAGCATAATAATCAATCGGTTGTAGGAGGATTATCCAATTCATATGGAATGGATTTATTTCTAAGAAGTGGGTTTATTTGGGAAAAATTGGAACTAAATCTGGCACTTCGGTATCAAGCTGACAAAATTATGGATGATCTAGCATCGGGTCATACCTATGCTCAAAGTGGCATGAGCCAATTCACTTTTGGGGCAAAATACCTGTTCTATATGCCCAAATACAAAGACCCGTCCAAAGAAATCAGAAGTTGGAAAAAGAAATGGGCTTTTGACACCAAACGCCTCATCCCTTCCATCGGTTTATATGCCGGATTGAATACTAATTTTTTAGGGACAACATACAAAGCACCTTCCTTAAGTCCTAAAGTAGTTCTGCTGTTACAAAATGACTTTTCGCCTTACTTGATTTGGGTGAATAATATTGTAGCCGATTATCTCACATTAGACACGCAACGCACTTTTGGATATATCTCAACACTCTCCTACTCAATGACCGATCGGTTCTCTATTTTTGGTGAAACGCAAGGTATGTTTAGAAAAGATTCCAAAGAATTTCTATTCGGTGGCGGTTTTGCTTATTTGCCGTCTAAAGATATGCAAATAGATATTTTTGCCAGACACGAGATAGAGTTTGATTATCTCAATTTATATGGAGGATTGGGTTTCTCATGGCGATTGGATCATCACAAGGATAAAGTGATGTACAAAAAAACCAATAACGATGTAGGCAGCGGTAAAATCAATCAGAAAAAAGGAAATTTCTTTAGCAGAATCTTTAAAAAGAAAAAGAAACGCCGTAAAAAAATTAGGATTAAAGATGCTAAAAGAAAAAGAAGTAGAAGAAAACCCAGACGATAAATCTTTAATACCGCACCGTGCAATTATTCTATCAACCTACTATTGACAAACAGGATTCTGAGTTTACTTTTGACAAAATCGAAAGCAGGCACATCGTTCGTGTATTACGAAAAAAAGAAGGAGATCTATTGCATATCACCAATGGCAAAAAGCTGTTGGTCACGGCAAAAATATTGGATGCACATGATAAAAAATGCCGGGTACAACTGCTTGATTTTACTTTACAAGACAATCAAAAACCATTCAAACTATGTGTGGCTATAGCACCCACCAAAAGCAATGAACGTTTTGAATGGTTTCTGGAAAAAGCGACAGAAATAGGTATTGACGAGATTTATCCGATACGCTGCAAACACTCCGAACGAAAAGTCATCAAACCGGAACGACTTCAAAAAGTATTGATTACGGCTATGAAACAATCCTTGCACTTTCAACTACCGGTTTTGCACAATTTACAGGATTTTAAAGATTTTATAAGCCTACACAAATCCTACGATAAATTTATTGCCTATTGCGAAAATGAACAAGTAACATCGTCCAGAAATGCCCTGCAAACACGTTTGAAACCTCAAAAAGATGTGTGTATTTTAATAGGTCCCGAAGGCGATTTTTCGCAAGAAGAAATTGCGCTGGCTTTAGAAAATGGATTTATTCCCGTATCTTTGGGAACTGCTCGTTTGAGAACAGAAACAGCCGGGATTGTAGCCGTGCATACAGTCCATTTATTAAACGATTCAATATGAGAAAAAAATACCTGATTTTCACAAATATCCTAGAAGTGTTGCCCAAGCTGACCGGCATATTGACAATAGGGCTGTTTGTGTTATTTGGGATAAATAGTTATGGGCAAGAGGTCGCTAGCTTGGAATACCGCGGTGGCGGGGATTGGTATGCCAATCCTACTTCTGTTCCGGATCTCATCGCTTTTTGTAATGAAAATATTCACACTAAAATACAAACAAAACCCAAAACAGTACAAGCCGGATCGGCTGATATTTTCAATTATCCGATTGTTTTTGTCACGGGTCACGGCAATGTTATTTTTAATGACGAAGAAGTGGAAAACCTACGAAACTACCTTACTTCAGGCGGTTTTATTCACATTTCGGACAATTATGGTATAGACCCTTATATTCGTAGGGAATTCAAAAAAATATTTCCGGAATTGGAATTTCAAGAAGTGCCTTTTAACCATCCGATTTATCATCAAACCTATGATTTTAATGAAGGACCCCCTAAAATTCACGAACACAATGGGAAACCACCTCAGGGCTTTGGTATTTTCTACCAAGGACGATTGGTGTGCTATTATGATTACGAAAGCGATTTAAGCGATGGCTGGGAAAATCCGCAAGTACACCACGACCCACCCGAAATAAGACTAAAAGCCTTACAAATGGGTGCCAATATCATCCAATATGCTTTTACTAATTAAATTTTGTTATTTTGAACGAAATAGATCAAATCAGAATCAATTTTAGCCCGGGTGAACTTTTTACATTGGATATTGCCTTGGCAATTATTATGTTTGGGGTAGCGCTGGATATTCAATTAATAGATTTTAAACGCTTATTACAACAACCTAAAATTGTATTTACCGGTATTTTTTCACAATTTATCCTGATGCCGGCTTTGACTTTTTTAATTGTCATTGTTGCTAAACCTTCTCCCAGTATTGCATTGGGATTGATTATGGTAGGGGCTTGTCCCGGGGGAAATGTGTCTAATTATATGAGTAAACTAGCCAAAGCCAATCCGGCTTTGTCCGTAAGCCTAACGGCCTTTGCCACACTTATTTCTGTTGTGATGACGCCTTTTAATTTTGAATTTTGGGGCAGTATGTACGGACCCACACGACAGCTGTTAAAAGAAGTTAGTCTAGATCCTTTTGCCTTAGTAAAAATAGTGAGTTTGATTCTAGGAGTTCCTTTGATAGCCGGTATGGTAGTAAAACATTATTTACCCCATTGGGCTGAAAAAATAGGCAAGTTACTCAAGCCTTTATCTTTTTTGTTTTTTTTAATTCTACTCGTGTTGGCTTTTCATCAAAATTGGGATATTTTCAACAAACACATTCATTATGTTTTTTGGATTGTCATCATCCATAATTTTTTGGCTTATATATTGGGATTTCAAACAGCCCGTATTTTCAAACTGGATTTTAAAGAACGTAAAACTTTAGCTATTGAAACGGGTATTCAGAATTCCGGATTGGGACTTCTATTGATCTTTGGTTTTTTTCAGGGACTTGGAGGAATGGCTTTATTGGCCGCTTTTTGGGGTGTTTGGGATATTTTTTCAGGTTTGGCGCTTGCTTTTTATTGGAATATGAAAGAAAAACGCAGACTTAGTAAAGCAACTGATATCAATCAATAGTTTATGAAAAAACTTTGGTATAAAATAGTACGTTTCTTTGTTTCAATAAGTTTACATAGTTCATTTAAAGAAATAAAAGCCATAAATGCTGAAAAATATCCTGATAACGAAGCCTTTCTTTTTGTAGCTAATCATCGTAATGGATTAATTGACCCCATTCTAATAGCCGTAACCCAAACTCATATTTTTCATTTTTTAACACGAGCCAGTGCTTTTAAAAACCCGCTTGCCAATTTTTTACTGAGAAGTATTAATATGTTACCAATCTTTCGTATCCGTGATGGTAAAAATAGTATTCAAAAAAATCAAGCCATTTTTGAAGCATGTTATCGGGCGTTTAACCAAAGAGAAAGTGTCTTAATTTTCGCCGAAGGGAATCACGGTTTACCCAGACGTGTCAGACCGCTGAGTAAGGGTTTTACCCGTATAGCCTTTGGATACCTGGATCAAGATCCTTCCAAAAAATTAAAAATTATTCCGGTAGGGTTGAACTATTCCAGTATGCATCATATAGGCAGTAGTGTCCATATCTATTATGGTCAAAGCATCTTGGTAAATGATTATTATAATCCGAAAAAAGAAAAAGAAGCCATTGATTCTTTAAAAGACAAGGTCTATCAAGAACTCCAAAAATTGACCACACATATTGAAGATTTGGAACAACATGGAATCATTGAAAAAAATCTAATCGCACAAGGGGTGGATTTTTTAAATCCTAACACGGCAAATCAATTAATTAGAGAAACTACACAATGGGAAAAACCGGTTAATTTACCGGAAAAAGGAAGAAGTATTCTACAAGTTATAATTTCCTTACTCTTTCGTTTGAATACCTTTTTTCCTATTATGATATGGAAAATACTTCAAAAAAAAGTAAAGGATATTGTATTACAAAACACCTATAAATTTGGACTGAGTATGGTATTAATTCCGCTTACATATCTTATTCAAAGTGGTATCGTATCTTACTTTTTCGGGTTTCAATGGGGGCTTCTTTATTTGATATGCAGCATTATAATCCTGCTGATCTATAAGAATACAGTCTATACTGATAATCGGACAACATAACCTTCATGACTGCGTACATTGAATACGGTTCCGTCTTCAAAAATAAAATACTGCCCCTTAATTCCCATTAATTTTCCTTTATAAAAAGGTGTTTTTGACAAATTAAGACTTTTGATTTTAGTAGGATATTGTACAACCGGAAAATGCAGGCTTATTTCTTTTTGATTGCCTACAAAATAATCTTGAACTTCATCCGGTATATATTTTTTTAATGTGTCGCGCCAAGCTGGTAAGTCAACT
>CAYNFJ010000089.1:0-8955 GCA_964396505.1 uncultured Polaribacter sp.
GATGTCAGTCAAAATACGGCATTAACCTATTTGGATTGTGGATATAATGATTTAACAAGTTTGGATGTAAGCAATAATACGGCATTGGAAACATTGTCTTGTAGTTGGAATAACATTGTTTCATTGGATTTAAGTATGTTGCCTTCATTTGTTTCGTTAGATTGTAGTTTAAACAATTTAACTGATTTGAATGTTCAAAACGGAAATAACACAAACTTTACAAGGTTTGATGCCGCAGGCAACCCCGACTTGCATTGTATATTTGTAGATGATGCCACTTGGAGTACTGCTAACTGGACAAGTATTGATAATACTTCGCATTTTGTAGAAACTCAAGCCGAATGTGATGTGATCTTGGATGTAGCAGATGCCAATATGATAGACTTTGCCCTTTTCCCAAATCCGGTTTCTGAGCAATTTACCATTGAAGCAGGAAACAACACCATTCAACAGGTCAATCTCTATGATATGTCCGGTAAGTTGATTAGAACCTATGCCCCACAAGCACAGTACGATGTCAATGACATTGCATCCGGGGTATATAGTATCAGAATCATTACAAACAATGGATATGGTCTGAGAAAACTCATTATAGAATAAGTAAATTAAAATGTGTTTGAGTTAATTTTCCACGGGTATGTTCATCATACATACCCGTGGTTTTTCAGTACAATAACACGATTTGCTAAAAAAATAGAAAATTATGAAAAAATTATTCTCTTTATCTCTCAAAAACCTTCTGTCTGTAATCTTGTTATTACTCAGCATCAATCTTTTTGGACAATTAAATTCTTATTATGTGTTTTATGAGCGCAACCAAGCCTATGCTCCACTTGATAGTGCTACGGCAAGCGAATTATTTCAAGGTGTAGATGCTGACAACGAATATCAAAATATTAATTTGGGTTTTGATTTTGATTACGATGGAACTACATATTCGCAAATCGGTATAAGTGTCAATGGTGCCATCACGTTTAACACGACCGGTGTTTCTCAAAACAACGATTTATCGGATACAGGAGCCAATATTGTTGCTCCTTTATGGGATGATCTAGTAAAACGTGTTGCCGAAAACGGAAAAATATGGTATCAATTAGCAGGAACTGCTCCATACAGAACCTGTACGATAGACTGGCAAAATATGGGTATCAGTGGCGTTCAAAATGTGGGAACTGTCAGCTTTCAATTGATACTGGAAGAAACCACCAACAATATTACTTGTATCTATGGAAACAACAGCCTCAGTGCGTCAACAGCAGCATCCATAGGAATCAATGCTTCAAACAACAGTGGTAATTTTATAAGCATTACTCCGGGAAATCCCGCTGTCAGTAGTACAAGCACAGCTGACAATACGATTGATATTACTACGAATTATCCGGGACAAAATACCGCTTATAGTTTTAAACACCTCACTTACATTCCCGATGCCAATTTTGAACATTATTTAGAAACCCACGATGCAAACGGCACTTACGTAAGCATAGGCGCATCGAATAGTATGGGGAATGGAACCGATAATGACGATTATGTTACAACGACCCATATCAGCGGTGTTACAGATTTATTAATATACGATCAACAAATTTCGGATTTAACCGGTATCGCCGATTTTGTTGCATTAACAGATTTAAATTGTTACAAGAATAATTTGACCAATTTGGATATAAGCCAAAACACCGCTTTACAAGTATTACATTGCGAAAATAACCAATTAACAGTTTTGGACGTCAGTCAAAACACCGCTTTACAAGTATTACAATGCGAAAATAACCAATTAACTGTTTTGGACGTCAGTCAAAACACCGCTTTACAAACATTAGGTTGTGGTTTTAATCAATTAACCGCATTGGATATTACGCAGAATATAATGCTGATAAACTTATTTTGTGCTGACAATCACTTAAGCAGTCTGGATGTCAGTCATAATACTTTATTAGAATTCATATTTTGTCCTGATAATCAATTAACTTCTCTGGATTTAAGCCAAAACACCGCTTTGACGTATTTATATTGTTTTAATAACAACCTAAACTCTTTAAATGTAAGTCAGTGTAGCGCATTAGAAGTACTTTATTGTAACCTTAACAACCTCAGCAATCTAGATGTTACGCATAACGCAGCATTGGAATATTTATTTTGTAACAACAACAACCTTAGCAATTTAGACGTTTCACAAAATACAGTTTTACATACATTGATTTGCGGTGAAAATACACTGAGCAATCTGGATGTAACTCATAATCCGGCTATCTATACGCTATCTTGCCAAAATAATAATATAAACGGCTTAGATATTACACAAAATCCCGGCTTACAACAGCTGAATTGCAGTTATAATTCTATAACGTCTTTGGATTGTAGCCAAAACCGGTATTTGAATGAATTGTACGTTTCGCATAACCAATTAACCGGTTTAAATCTGGATAATAATCCGGAAATATATACTTTACATTGTGATTATAACCAATTAACTGAAATGCACCTGCAAAATGGAAATAATTTAGGCTTATCAGGCTATCAAAAGATGATCGCCACACATAACCCCGATTTAACTTGTATTTATGTAGATAATGCCGCAGATGCCTCGACAGAAACAGGAGATTATTATGATTGGCAGATAGATACAACAGCACATTATGTAGAAACTGTAGCCACTTGTAATAGCCTTACCACAACAGAAGAAACCTTTGTCCCCGATGATAATTTTGAAAACTATCTGGAAACCCACGATGCCAACGGCAACACGGTCAGTGTCGGAGATACGGCGAGTTTAGGAAATGGAATAGCCAATGATGATTATGCTAGCACCTCTAAAATCAAAGTTGTTACAAACCTTGATATTTCCGGGTTAAGTATCTCAGACTTAACCGGTATTACCGATTTTACGACATTAAGTCAACTGAATTGTTCCGGAAACACGCTTAGCACATTAGATGTTTCGTATAATTACAATCTATCTGAGTTAGATTGTAGTCAGAATCAAATAACTTCATTGGATATTTCTAATAATACCAGTTTGAGCAAATTGTATTGTCAAAACAACCAACTCACTCAATTAAGCATCGATCAAAACGAACTGATAGCGGTTTTGTGGTGTGATTATAACAATTTGACAAATCTACATATCCAAAACAGTGCAAACGGTTTATTAGCAGGCACTTTCAGTATTGGATCTTCAACGTATAGCCGAATGATTGCTACCAATAATACCAACTTATCGTGTATTTATGTCGATGATGCCGGAGCTGCAGCTGCCGGTACCGGCGATTATCAAAATTGGTTAACAGATGCCACAACCGGTTTTGCCAAAACCCTGACCGATTGTTTTCCCAATGCCGATACGACTTATATACCGGATGATAACTTTGAAAAATATTTGGAAACACATACTGCTTCCGGAAAGGTGGTAGAAATTGGAGATCCTAACAGTATGGGAAATGGTATAGACAATGATAATTATGTATTTACCGACAATATAAACACCGTGAAAAACCTGAATATTTATGGAAGACTCATAAGTAATATTACGGGTATTAGTAGCTTTACGGCATTAGAATATCTACGATGTGGAGCCAATTATTTTACGAGTCTTGATTTATCACAAAACACAGAACTCAAAGAATTAGACTGTACTAATGCATCTAATAATTTCACCTACTTAAATATTTCGCAGAACACGAAATTAAAAAAACTTTACAGTTTAAACAATCCCGGTTTAAACAGTATAGATGTTACAAACAATACACTTTTGCACTATTTGAACATAGCCGGTTGCAATCATATTTCCAGTCTAGATCTTTCTCAAAATCCGGATTTAAAATATTTACGAATCGATTCTTGTAATTTTTATAATCTGGACGTATCTCATAATACGGCATTGACTTCTTTATTGTGTCGCAACAACCATTTGAGCCATCTGGATGTTAGCAGCAATACCGCTTTAAGGATATTATCTTGTGGAAGCAACAACCTTAGTGATCTGGACATCAGTCT
Source organism: uncultured Polaribacter sp. (assembly GCA_964396505.1). GTDB lineage: Bacteria > Bacteroidota > Bacteroidia > Flavobacteriales > Flavobacteriaceae > DQTL01. The sequence goes on from CAYNFJ010000089.1 coordinate 3,997, forward strand.
TAACACAGATTTATTAAACCTGACTTGTAATAACAACAACATTGCCGGATTAGATTTGACAAACAACACACAATTAACCGGATTGAATTGTAGTAACAATAGTTTGACAAATCTGGATTTGAGTCAAAACACCGCATTAAATGAATTGTATTGTAATGATAATCTATTGACAAGTTTAGATGTGGACAGCCAACCCCAACTGAATAAATTGTGGTGTTACAACAATCAATTGACCGAATTACATATCCAAAATGGAGCAAATGGCCTCTTATCGGGACAATTTATGATGTTTTATTCAACGTTCCAAGCTAGAATGAAGGCTTCCAATAATCCTGATTTAACTTGTATTTTTGTGGAAGATGCCACTGCTGCTACTGCCGGCACCGGTGATTATCAAGATTGGGAAGTAGATGCTACGGCTCATTATGTAGAAACAACTGCCGCATGCAACGCGCTAACCCAAACCTATGTTCCGGATGATAATTTCGAAGCCTATCTGGAAGCGAATGGTATGGGCAACGGCGTTGACAATGACAACTACGTGTTCACTGAAAATATTGAAAATGTAACATCCTTATATATCGGCGGACAAAACATCTCTGATTTAACCGGTATCGAAGATTTTACTGCATTAGGTATTTTACACTGTTACAGCAATAATCTAAGCAGTATAGATATCAGTCATAATACGGCATTAATTGAATTGTATTGTAATAACAATTTGCTTAACACCTTAGATGTTTCATATAATACGGCTTTGATAAAACTAGGATGTAATAATAACAATATAAGTAGTTTAAATGTGGATGCAAACACGGCTTTAACAAACCTATATTGCAATGACAATAGTATTTCAAATCTGAATCTTACTCAAAATACTTCCTTGATTAAGTTAGATTGCAAAAATAATAATCTTACAACCTTAGTTGTCAGTCAATGCACGAATTTGACCGAATTATTTTGTAACAACAACAGTATTATAAGTTTAGAACTAGACAGCAACACACAATTGGGAAAATTATGGTGCCAAGACAATCAATTGACAGAACTACATATTCAGAATGGAAACAATTATTTACTAGCGGGCACTTTTACTGATTGGACCAGTACAACTTATAGTAAGATGCGTGCCGGTAACAATACCAATCTAAACTGTATTTATGTAGATAATAAAGATGACGCCACTGCCGGTACCGGCGATTATCAAGATTGGGAAGTAGATGCTACGTCACATTTTGTAGAAACAACCGCCCAGTGCAATAATTACTTATCCACCACCTATGTACCGGATGATAATTTTGAACACTATCTGGAAACGCATAATGCCAATGGAAACGCCGTAAGTGTTGGTGACCCCAACAGTATGGGAAACGGAACCGATAATGACGATTATGTTACAACGGTTCATATCAGTGGTGTGACACATCTATACATATACAATAAACAAATTTCGGATTTAACCGGTATTGAAGATTTTACATCATTAAGCGTGCTATATTGTTTTAATAACAATTTAACCGGATTGGATCTAAGCCAAAACACAGCACTAACCGATGTCATTTGCCATACGAATAGTTTGAATACTATAAATTGTACTCAAAATACGGCCTTGGCAGTATTAGATTGCTCCGGTAATAACCTGACTAGTTTAGATCTTACTCAGAATACGGCTTTGACAAGTTTATATTGCAACGATAATAATTTGTCAAATTTAAATCTTGATACCAATCCGCATATCGAAAAATTATGGTGTCACAATAATAATCAATTGAGTGAATTACATATTCAAAACGGAGCCAATAATCTGTTGGCTGGCACCTTTCTATTAGGTGGAAATCCATATCCTAGAATGAAAGCAAATAACAATCCAAACTTACATTGTATTTATGTGGAAGATGCTACAGCTGCCACCTCAGGAACCGGCGATTATCAAGACTGGGATGTAGATGCCACATCGCATTTTGTAGAAACAACTGCCGAATGTGATGTGATTTTGGATGTAGCAGATGCCAACATCATAGACTTTGCCCTTTTCCCGAATCCGGTTTCTGAGCAATTTACCATTGAAGCAGGAAACAACACCATTCAACAGGTCAATCTCTATGATATGTCCGGTAAGTTGATTAGAACCTATACACCACAAGCACAATACGATGTCAATGACATTGCTTCGGGCATGTACAGTATCAAAATCATTACAAACAATGGATATGGTATCAAAAAACTTGTTATTGATTAACTAAAGAGGGAGGATTAGTTAGTTTTTGGATCGCGGATGTAAAACATTCGCGGTCTTTTTTTTGGCTTTTTTTAAAAAAATCCATTTTTGAGCAAAAAAACCCAAAATGAGTACCATTTGAGTACCTAAAAATTGAAATAAGAGTACCTTTTGAGTACCACCATTTTCTTTTAAATATAGAAAGCTGTTCTACTTTTGGAGTGTTAACAAATTATTCTAATCTAACATTACCATTATGAAAAAAATTACGCTTTTAGTCATTTTATTCTTACAGTTTGTTTTAGGACAAGCTCAAATTCTAGAGGGCTATTATGCCTTTTACGAAAAAACAGAACCCTATCAACACCTATCATCCGGAACCCTTATAAATTTTGGCGGAGATTCTGATAATGGTGTAGAAACAAATGTCCCCATCGGATTTGATTTTGTTTTTGGGGATAACGCTTTTCAAAAACTCAACATCAGTGTCAACGGTGCTATCTCTTTTACAGAATACAATGTTTCAGCCAACAATGCTTTAGACGGCACAGCCGCTGACCAAGCATATATTGTAGCACCGCTATGGGATGACTTATATCTAAGAAGCAGTGACAACGGAAGCATTCAGTATGATGTTACCGGAAGCGCTCCTTACCGTGTGTTTACTATAGAATGGAAAAACATCAGCTGGTTTAATGCCGGTAGTACGGTCAGTTTCAAACTAAACCTTTATGAAACGACCAACAATATTACTTTTAGTTACGGCACTAACAACTCGACTGAAAGCCAAAGTGCTTCTATCGGAATCAAAAGAGAAAATCTAGCCGATAATTTTATTTCAATAGTACCCGGCACTCCGGCACAAGCCTATGCGCCGGTTACCTATTCAAGTATTTTTTACAATACGACACTTACCGAATCAAATACCGCTTATAACAACATCTCAACCGGCAATTATCCGGGCGAAAACAAAGTGTATGTATTCAGTCATTTAACACAAGTACCGGATGATAACTTTGAAAATTATCTGGAAACCCACGATGCCGATGGCAATAGCGTGAGCGTAGGAGATCCGGATAGTATGGGTAATGGCACAGCTAATGATGATTACGTAAAAAGCCTTCAAATCTGCCATGTCAACGCATTATCCATTGACAATAAAAATATTGCGGATATAACCGGTATAGCACATTTCTATTCACTACAAAATTTGGATTGTAGTCACAATTCAATCAGTAATATAAGTCTGTTTTACAACAAGCATCTAACAGATCTAAGTGTTTATGACAACGTATTAACTCAATTGGATATTACTCAAAACAACCTCTTGAGATATTTAAACTGTAACAATAATCAATTAACAACATTGGATGTTAGTAACAACCCGGATTTAAATCGTTTGTATTGTGAAAACAATCAACTGACGGCATTGGATGTGACCAATAATGCGGCTTTGAGTCGTTTGTATTGTAACACCAATCAATTAGCCTCATTGAACCTGACAAACAATCCTAACTTGGGTCAATTATATTGTTATAACAACCTATTGAGTACTTTGGATATTTCCAATAACATCAATTTATTGAAATTAGACTGTCATAGCAACCAATTAACACAACTGGACACAGCAAATAACCCGCAGTTAAGCAACTTGTATTGTCAAGAGAACGCATTGGAGGAATTAATTCTCGCTACCAATGAAAATTTGAGTAGAATGTGGGCTTTCTCTAATAATCTCACTTCTTTTAATATTCAAAATAATCAGAACGGTTTATTGGCCGGAACTTTTAATTCCGGAGGACAAACCTTCGCAAAATTCAGATTGACCAATAATCCCGATTTAGGATGTGTGTACGTAGATAACGCCACCGACGCTACTGCGGGAACAGGAGATTATCAAGACTGGGAAATAGATGCAACCGCTCATTTTGTCGAAACCGATGCCGAGTGTTATACCTATACGATGACTGCTATACCCGATGCAAATTTTGAAAATTACCTGGAAACCCACGATGCCGATGGAAATGTGGTAAGCATAGGAGATGCAAGCAGTATGGGTAATGGTATTGCCAATGATCATTATGTATTGACTTCCAGAATTGAAAGTGTGATCACATTGGATATTAACAATCTAAACATCAGCGATTTGACAGGAATTGAAAATTTCACGGCTTTAGTTTCATTAAACTGTTCACTTAATAATCTAAGCACGATAGATGTAAGTCAGAATACGGAATTGATCGTATTATCGTGCTATTATATGAATCTAACCACTTTAGATGTCACGCATAACACCTATTTAAAAGCTTTGTATTGCTATACGAATAGTATTACAAGTTTGGACTTAAGTCAAAATACAGCCTTGAGATATTTCTATTGTTTCAATAATGATTTAACAAATCTGGATCTGAGCCAAAATACCGATTTAAGATATCTAAATTGCCACAATAATTATATAAGCAGTCTGGATTTAGATACTAATTCAAATTTGGAAAGACTAAATTGTTCTTTCAATCAATTAACCGAACTACATATCCAAAATAGTGCTAACGGTTTACTATCCGGAACCTATCAAAGCGGCAACAACACCTATCCTAAAATGCAGGCATCTAACAATCCTAATTTATCTTGTATTTATGTGGACAATGCTACAGATGCCACAGCAGGAAGCGGCGATTATCAAGATTGGGATGTAGATGCCACCTCACATTTTGTTGAAACTCAAGCCGAATGTGATAATT
>CAYNFJ010000090.1:0-1387 GCA_964396505.1 uncultured Polaribacter sp.
CGGATAGTAAGATAATCCATTTGTTTTTGGTATCGCGTTGTGCTAAAAGACTTCCGGAATGTCTTAAAGCAGTACCTATTCTGGTATAACCTTGAGGTTGTGGGGTGCCAATTTTATATTTTGCGGTATTCCAAGATTCTTCAAAACTCTTTAATGTAAAATAGGCGGTATGGTTTCGTGTTTTGGAATAAAAAGCATCTATAGAAAAATCTACATTGAATTCATTGAGAATTTCCCCAAATAAAATAGACACCTGTTTTTCTACATCAATTACCCTATTATCTGCGGCGTAGGAATCACTGGATAAACTGATGTCCAGCAATAATAATATAGAAAGATCTTTTTCTTTTTTTTGTTTGGATAAATAGATATTTTCACTGGGAGTTCTCTTATTATGAATATCCACATATAAATCGATAAGTGCATCAAAATCAAATGTGTCTCCGCTGGGTTGTCGTCTTTGTAAACGGTATTTATTATTGACAGAGGTAAGCATTTTTCGAAGCGAATAGAGGGTTGATTTATTCTCAAGTATACAGGTGTGATAGTAGTCGCTATCTGTGTTGACGGTATTTCTGGGGTACACTTTGCAATAATCGGATTTATAGGATTTTGTTTTGTAATTCCATTCATCATAATAGTAAAATGTGCCAGTGCCTTCTAATTCGGCACTCTCCATCACATGGGTGTTTTCAGTAAATGCTGCTTGATAGACAGAATGTATGGGATCATCGACTCTTACCGTTTGTTTTAAATTCATTTCGTCAAGTGCTTCTTGATGGGCTTCCAGTTCATCGGAGCCGTCAAAATCTCTCCAGGTACTGCCTTCAAATTCTTCGGCGGTTTCTATTTTTTCAAAATAGTTTTGCACCACGTTATCCTCTTGTTGTTTTTTATCAATGCTGATGTTTTTTAATTCTTCTGAGGCTTTTGCCTTAATAATGGTTGCTATTTTTTGTCGTTGCAAGAGTTTGGCTTTGTCCGTGATGTTTTGGAGTTTGTCTCCGGTAGTGTCTTCTGTGGATTCTATCATCCATTTTCCATAAAGCCAAGTAAAATCAGGAATTTGATCTTTTGCTGTTTTCTCTAAAATAGCAGTGTAAAACAGATCGTGTTTTTCTTTAAGTCCGGTAAATTCTTTTTCGATGATAGACAGTATGGCTTGTCTGTTGTCAAAGGCTTTTTTCTGAGCTTCTTCCAGTTGTTTTTTTTCGGTATTTGAAGGGTAATTGTACTGTAGATTCTTTTGAATGGACAAAAAAACGGTACGGTACAGGTAGAAATTTTTGTTTAATTCTTTTGTTGCAAACAGCCGTATTTTTTCAGGTAAGAAGAAACTGTCATTTTTAAAACCGCCTTCTCTTTCGGCAGGAAAGATATCAATGTT
>CAYNFJ010000090.1:1487-6580 GCA_964396505.1 uncultured Polaribacter sp.
TTTTCTTCAACACCGCTTTCTTTTATGATTATTTCTTGTTCATTTTTTTCTGTTGGATAGGAAAATGCCAACGAAATAAAACGTTGTTTGGTAGAGGGTTTGAGTTCTTTAAATCCTTTTTGATATCCGGGATTAAAGGAAGCGACCAACATAAAATCTTTATGTGCTTTGATGCTTATCCCTAATTTGTCTATATAGAGTTCCCTACGGTGGTCGGTAAGCGGATGAATGGCGACAATCACATCCGGTCTGGCTTCTGCAATTTCATCCAAATAAATAATAGCTCCTTCTTTAACCGCTTTAGTCAGAGGCCCATCCATCCAAACGGTTTCGGCACCTTTAATGATATACCGTCCGATTAAATCAGTAGCAGATGTTTCTTCGTGGCAACTTACGGTAATAAGTGGGCTTTTATTTTGATAAGCCATAAACTCGATAAATCGTGTTTTTCCGGTACCGGTAGGTCCTTTGAGTAAGAGCGGAAGTTTGTTTTGAAAAGTATGTTGAAATACTTCCACTTCTTTTCCGACGGTTTTGTAATAAGGTTGATTTTGCATAGATTGATTTTTAAAATAAAAGAGGCTGTCGTTTTTGCAAAGACAACCTCTTCAATAACAACTTATTTCAATTAAGCTTCTAATGCTTCATCAGAAGGAGTTCCATATTTGATGAAATCAATAATATATAAAATAATCCCTGTTGAGAGAATAGTAGCTCCGGTTATTAATACCCAAAAATGCACTTTTATTTCATTTTGTACATCCATAAAATCATATCCCAATTTACGTTCTAAATATACTTGTGCCACACCGGCTGCTGCAAAGGCAGATACCATTACAAACATTCCGATATTGGATAACCAAAATGCTGAACGGGCACGTGGTGTATCATATAATTTTCTTCCGGTAACATTGGGTAGTACATAGCTTATCATAGCCAATACAATCATAGCGTAAGCGCCCCAGAAAGCTAAGTGGCCGTGCATAGCAGTAACTAAAGTTCCGTGTGTGTAAATGTTAGTTTGAGGTAAAGTGTGTGCTAATCCTAAAACACCGGCTCCCAAGAAAGATACGATAGCAGAACCTAAAGTCCATAAGATGGCGGTTTTGTTCGGGTGTTTTTTCTCTCCTTTACGATACATATTTACAGCCCATAAAGCCATAGCTAAGAAAGCTAATGGTTCCATAGCAGAGAATATACCACCTACTATCAACCATATTTTATTGACACCTATATAGTAATAGTGATGTCCGGTTCCCAGTATTCCGGAAAGGAAGGTGAGGCCTACAACCACATATAACCATTTTTCAATCACTTCACGATCTACTCCGGTTAGTTTAATCAATAAGAAAGCCAAAATACCACCCATTATCAATTCCCAAACACCTTCTACCCAAAGGTGAACAACCCACCATCTGAAGAAAGAGTCCATAACTTGACTGTCAAAGGTAATCATTCCCGGAAGATATAATAAAGCGGCAAATACCAGTCCACCATATAATACCAAGGAGGTGGTGGTTTTCTTTTTACCTTTTATGATGGTCATCAATAAGATAACCAAGAATAAGATGACATTAAGGGCTACAGGCCAGTCCAATACTCTGGGAATTTCTAAAAATTTTCGTCCTTCCCAAAAGTTAAAGTGAAAACCAATAACCGCTAAAACACCCACTACTGCCAACGAAATAAGCTGTACATAGGCTAGAGGAACAGACCAGAGTTCGTTTTCAGATTCTTCGGGAATAATATAATAAGCGGCTCCCATAAAACCGGAAAGCAACCAGACAACTAATAAATTGAGGTGTACCGTGTGCGCCGTATTAAAAGGAATCCACTGGTGCAATCCGTCAAAACCCAAACGGGCAAATCCCATGATAAATCCATAGGTCAATTGCAAGATGAGAAGTAGCATAGATAAGGCAAAAAACCAATAGGCTACTTTTTGTGATTTATATTTCATTTGTATATATTTTTAAATTATTTTTTCATTTTAACTTTGGCAAGCGGCGAGACTGTTTTATCAACATACTCAAATCCGTTTAAATCTACATTTCCAACCCATTTAAAGAAGGCGATGACGCTGTTAGCGTCTTCTTCGCTCATAGCATAAGCCACCATCTGGCGACCTTTAGGTTTCCAAGGGGTAGGGGACATCAAAACGGCTTTGATATACGCTTCGCCCCTGCGTTCTACAACGTTCGTTAGTTCGGGAGCATAGTAGGCACCTTCACCCATAATGGTATGGCATCCCATACAGTTGTTACTCTCCCAGATTTCTTTACCCTGCACAACTTCAGGGGTAAGATTCTCTGAATGACTTTGATCCTGTGCTTTTCCTAGTGAGAAAATGGTCAATCCAATAAAAATAAGGAAAGTTACCGCTGTTCCTCCTAAAAAGAAAGCACGTGCTTGTTTTTTTGATAACATACGTTTGAAAATTTGGTTAATACTATATAAAAGATAAAATAGTCTTTTATTTAAAAACAAAGTAACGAATTTATTACACATAAATATATGATATTTATCATATTTTTAAAAAAGGATGCCTTCTGCTCGTTGTTCAAGTTAATATGGAAGTGTAGGGTATTAAAATAAGTGTATATAATGAATTATTTACAGAGTAGATTGATAATGGATATAGATAGAACGAGTTATGGAAGTGCTACTAGTGAAGTGATTGACAGACTTTAGGTTTTTTTAGGAAGCGCTAACAATACAATAAGTAAAGCGTATGAACCAACGCAAGAATTATAATGTATAATCAATTCCTTTTAATGAAAGGTATGAACCACGTTCTTTAATTTCCTTGGAAAATTCTTTGATACTTTGCGCTTGGAATTTACTGAGTATTGCCTCTTTAAACGGAGCTACAATATGGTGTACCGGACACGGATTTTCATCTCCACACTTTGGTAAACCCATAAAACAACCTTCAAAAACGTTTTCTGTTTCTATTTCGTCCAATATGGAACAAACATTGTTTTCCAAGTTTTTTGATGAAGTAAAAAAACCTCCATTGGGACCTTTGCTTGAGGAAATAACCCGCGCTTTGGAAAGCTGCTGAAGCAGTTTGGCTATAAAGTGTAACGGAATTTCTAATTCGTCAGCAATTTGTTTAGCTCCATATTTCTCTTCTTTAGAGCTTTTTTCAGCCAAAAAAAGCACTGCTCTTATAGCGTATTTTGATGCATTGGATAACATTCAAATCTGTGTTTATAGATTGCTAAATTATAAAAAAAGAAGTGCTTATCTGTTAAAAAATACAAAAAAGTCTTTTAATTGTTTTTATTTATATATTTTTGCGATGGTATAATTACAAATTAGTTTGAAAAATCAAGTTTTTGGTATAGCGTTTGTCTTTTTCTATTTGATGGCTATGGTACGTCCTATGATGCCTATTATAGAATACTATATGAACTATGATTATATAGCTAATGAATTGTGTATCAATAAGGATAAACCTTATCTGGAATGTAATGGACGTTGTTATGTCAATGCTGCTATGAAACGCATTTTCCCTAATGGAAATGATGGTAAACCAGTGTCAACAGTTCCCTTTAATATGCAAGATTATCCCATTTCTACCTTGGACTTTTATACCTATGAGAACCCGATTCTTGTAGATACGGATTTTTCGAAAAATCCTGATTTTGCCAATCATTTTGTGATTAATTTATATAGCAATTCTATATTCAAACCGCCTCGATTTATTTCTTGATTTCCATTTTTACGTTTACAAGGCTTATTCCCATTAATCGCAATATACTTTATTACGGTATTTTGGGAAAATGTGGATGTATCATGGAATATTATTGAAGAAATACTACAAACATTTACTACTGTTTTGTTTTGGTTTACAGACAAACTCTTGCTTGTATTTCAATACCTGATTCTATTACCTTCTCGTGATTTAGTTAATTTATTCTGATGAATTAGGTAGGCTACTAGCGTGAATTTTTGTAGTATTTCAATATTAAATAGGTCATTTATGAATTTAAATAAATTATCATTAAAATTTTTTTAGAAATGAAAAGAGTATTATTAAGTGCTTTCTTGTTGTTTGTCACAAGTATCACAATAGCACAAAACAATATAGTAAAAGGGGTGATAGTTGATAAACAATCAACTGAACCTATTGCTGGTGCCACCATACAAGTCAAAGGAAAAACAGTTTTTTCCAGTTCGGATAATAAAGGTAGATTTACAATAGCGGCTTCTCAAGACGATATTTTAATAATAAAACACCTCAGTTATCAGACCTTTGAAGTCCCTGTATCAGAAGCATCAAAAATCAAACTTACCGAAAATAAGATATCTTTAGATGAGATAATTATAAAATCAGATCCGTTAGACGATATATCCCATTCTGTTGTTGTGATAGATGATGCAAAAAAAGGAAGTCAGCCACGAAATGCGGCTTCGCTTTTTAATGATATTTCGGGGTTTAGTATTCAAAAAAGAAGTGCTACAGCTTCGGAACCTTCGTTTAGAGCTTTTAAGTATGAACAAATGAATATCAAATATGATGGGGGAACTAAAATTGTAAATGCCTGTCCGAATAGAATGGACCCGATTACTGCCCATATTATACCCGAAGAAGTCCATAAAATAGAAGTTGTAAAAGGCCCTTTTACCGTACGTTTTGGACAGAATTTTGGAGCGATAGTCAACTTGGTAACTAGAACACCTATTCCGGATGATTATGGTTTTCATGGTAGTTTGCAAACCGGTTTTGAAACCAATGGAAACAATTTTATGACTCGAGGAGAACTGTTATATGCCAAAGAAAAATATGATGTAACTATCAATTTGGAAAATAGAAAATTCGGGGATTATACAGATGGTAATGGAGTAGTGACTCCGGCATCATTTACAAACAATAGTTATTCCATGAAATTGGGCTATAACCCGACTGCTAACCAACGCTTCCAGATAGATTGGAGACAAAAATTTGGAAAAGATATCAAACATGCGGGTTTACCGATGGATTCCCCCAAAGATGATAGTAACTCTCTGGGATTTGATTATAAAATTCAAAAAGTTTCAAAAAAAATTAAGAGTATATCTGTCAAATCATACCTCTCTGCTGTTGA
>CAYNFJ010000090.1:6680-8735 GCA_964396505.1 uncultured Polaribacter sp.
TTACTGCCGGTTTAAGAACAGATTTTGTCAGTGCCACAGTTCATGATCCTGCTGAAGATACCTCGATAATGGGAGGGATGATTGTTCCGGGATTTGCCTCACTTTATGGAGATGGTTTTGACGATGTCTCTGAAACTACTATCAGTGGAAATATTGCATTGAAGTATCATAAAAAAGGAAATCAAGTCCAATTGTCCTATGGTCTGGGAACCCGCTCTGCTTCTATGATAGAACGCTATATTTATCATTTTTCTATCGGAGAAGATTCCTATGAATATGTCGGGAATCCTTTCTTGAAACCAGAGCAAAATAATCAAATAGAACTGGCTTATAAACATAAAAATACGCATTTTAATTTAGGCGTAAGTGTATTCTATTCGATGATGAAAAATTACATATCTGCTGTGGTAAGAGATGGGGATCCTGATTTTCATAAGGTTTTTATGAGCCCATTTATGTATGCGAAACAATATATTAATGTAGATGCCAATCAATCCGGTTTTGATGCCTATTTTAATTATAAAATAAATTCAAATTTTGAATTTGTTTCTGATATAGCTTATACCAAAGCTACCAATGAAACTTTTGATGAACCTTTGGCACAAATAGCACCCATGCGTACGCAAATAGGAGTGAAGTACACCAAAAAAAGTTATTGGATGGATTTTCGTACTAGATTTGTGGCAAAACAAGATCAATTGGCTACTTCATTTGGAGAAACAGTTGAAACACCTGCCTATAACACAGCCGATATACGATTCGGTTTTGAACCTATAAAAGGCTTGAAAGTGGGAGCCGCCGTATTAAATATTTTTGATACAGCCTATTATAATCATACCAATTTTAGTTTTATCAACACTACTGATAATGTAGTAGGTGATAGAATTTATGAACCCGGTAGAAGTTATAGCTTCTACGCCCAATATAAATTATAGTGATTAATGATTTGGTTAATTAGGTCACAGGAAGTATGTTATGGTACTTCCTGTGATTTTATTTTTTATTGAGAAATACTTGACCGTATCTTTCGCATTGTCTAATCGTCTCTTGAATTCCTTCCAATTGAATACGTGGATTGATTAAACACATACGTAACACAACTTGATTTTGTAAAATGGTTGTCACCAATACAGCTTCACCGGATTCCATTATTTTTTTTGAAATATATTCATTTGCCGAATCAATATCTTTTTCGGAAAGATTATGAGAAATTGGATTATAGCGGAAGTTTATTACGGCAAGGTTTGCCGGAGAAATGACTTCCCAGTTAGGGCTTTTCCGCAGTTGTTCTTCCAGCTTTTCGGTCAAATCAATACTGTATTGAACCGCTTCTTTAAAAGCGTTTAATCCAAAAGTTTTAACAGACATATAGAGCTTTAAGGCTCTAAATCTTCGGGTGAGTTGAATACCGTGGTCATAAAAATTAATTTCCGATTTATTGCCTTCTACATCCCGCAGATATTCCGGCTTTTCGGTAAAAGTATCGCTGAGCCACTTATGATTTTTCACCAATAAGCAACCCATTTCATAGGGCTGAAAAAACCATTTGTGCGGATCTACGGTCAGTGAATCGGCTTTGGATATTCCTTTGAGCAATTCCTTGCCGTTTTTGGCCAAGATAGCTCCGCCACCATAAGCACCGTCTATATGAAACCATAATTTTTCACGTTGGCTTATCCGCGCTATTTCATCTAATGGATCCACCGTTCCCGTATTGGTCGTACCGGCAGAGGCAATGATACAAAAAGGTTTTAAGCCCATTAAACGGTCTTTGGCAATAGCATTTTTTAATTTGTTTAATGACATCTTAAATTCCAGATCCGTAGGGATGATACGAATTTGTTCTTTTTTAAATCCCAGTACCCGAATAGCCTTTATATTCGATGAATGTGCTTGATCGGACAGGTAAATACAAGATTTTGAAAAATCTTCTCCGCATTTGACATTTCGAGCAGTTGCCAGTGCAGTAAGATTTGCCATAGAGCCACCACTGGTAAAAATACCACCGCCTTTTTTAATTGGAAAACCAAACATTTTTAAAAGCCAATGTAGCGT
>CAYNFJ010000091.1:0-8642 GCA_964396505.1 uncultured Polaribacter sp.
TAACAGCAGGTTGGCTGATAAATAACTCATCGGCGGCTTTTGAAAAACTCAAATTCTCGGCCACTTTCAAAAAAACTTTATCTCTGAAATCCATTGGAATATAGGATGATTTTAGCACTATAAAACACAGTGGCTATATTTTTAATTCTTGTGTAATGATGATATAGATCCGGTCTTTAACTTGTAAAATTATATCACGTATTACAGCTTCTTCAGTTTGAACAATCTGCGCAATCTCTTGCGTATTCAGTTTACCAAAAATATGTAAATCTACTATATCCGAAGCTTCTATGGATAGGACATTGTACAGTTTGGCAAAAACTTTTTTACGTTTGTCATTTATATGATCCATTCCAAGGCTTTGCATCACCGTTTGCTCACTATCATCATATAGAAAAAGTTGTTTGGTAAAATCTTTCTGATGATAAGAAATATCACTTAACTCTTCGTTCATCACAAAATCTTCATCGGCGTTGAAGGTAAATTTTTCTTTGAGTTTATTGAGTTCTTGATGTAAAATTTTATCGGTACTGATAGATTTTTTATGCCAAGATTCTTTGGTAAAAATTTCATCCAATTTTTCTTTAACGAATTGAAACAGTTTAATTTTTAAATCGCTGGTAGAGGTCAGCATTGAAATATCACTCTCGTAGAGTTGGATAATAGCATCATCTATCACACCGGTAGCTCGATACATGTTTTCAGGGATAATGCCCAAAGAACTCGCTAATAATAAACGATGACGCACATAAGGTTTTAATTCCGGAATAATTTTAACTACTTTTTTACCGAATTTTTTACGTTTATCAGCTTCTTGGTGAGCTTTGAGTTTGGCTATTTTTTTCATAATAGTACGATTTTAAAACACACTATAAAGATAGTATATTTTTACCTAAAAATCAAAAAAAAGAAATCTTAAAAAAACAGGATAATCTTCGTTAGAACATGGCTGTTTTTAAAATAGCCGGCACTTTATTAGGTGTGTTGGTGTAACAATGCTATCAACTCAACTTACAACATAAACCCTAAAGACACTTGAAATCCCTTGTTTTTAATACTGGTAAATTCATCTTTAGACAGATCCGGAAATCCCATTACATAACGGGTATTGATAAAAACACCATTGTCAGCTTGGTAGCCTATGCCAAAACCAAGACCGTAATTAAAACTTTCCATGCTATCCATAAAATCGGCTACCTCAGCTGTATTTGCTTCAAAATGATTGATTGCATTGGTCTTGGATGAAGCAGATACTAGAAAATCCATTTGCGGTCCGGCTTCAAAAAACAGGTGTTTTCCGGTATAATATTGTACCATTATAGGCAAACTCATATAATTGGTACTGATATTGGTTCTCATATTTGTAATGCCATTTTCACCCACTTCTTGATATTTAAAAGTACCCCCTTCAGAGGAATAATACAATTCGGGTTGAATACTTACTTTTTCAGATACTTTAAAGGCGATTAAAGCCCCTATATGAAAAGCAGTTCGGTTGCGTGACATATCATTTACAGCACTGTCATCCGATTTGAATTTTGAAAAATTAAGACCTGTTTTCAATCCAAACCTGCTGTTTTGTGCTTGGATAGTGATGCTTGTTAGACTTAGAATCAATGAGAATAAAACGATTTTTTTCATCGGGTTGAATTTTAAATTAAATGCCTACTCGTAAGCTTTTCGGCAACGGCTTGTTTAATTTTTTGAGGAAGTGCGTATTCTCTTTGTAAATAGAAGAATAATTAACACCCTACAAAGGTAAAAAAAATATATCTTAGCAACGTGATTTTAGCCTTTAAAAAACATATAGAAGATAACTTTTCTTTTCTATTGGATTCCAAGTTGCTTATTGCCTTATCCGGCGGTTTGGATAGTGTGGTTCTCACCCATTTATTATATCAAATGGATATGTCTATGGCTTTGGCACATGTCAATTTTAATCTGCGAGCAGAAGAAAGTGATCTGGATCAAAAATTTGTAGAAGATTTAGGTGAAAAATTACAAATTCCGGTTTTTATGTATCAGGCTGATACCGTAAAATATGCCGAGAAACACAAGCTTTCTATTCAAATGGCTGCCCGGTATATACGCTACAACTGGTTTGATGAATTGTTACAAAAAGAAGGTTTTGACTATGTGTTAACCGCCCATCATCTGGACGATGTAATCGAGACTTTTTTTATCAATCTGAGCAGGGGAACCGGTATGGATGGATTAACCGGTATTCCGCCTATCAACGGGGCTGTGGTAAGGCCCTTGTTGCCTTTTGACCGGATGACTCTTGCAAATTACGCCCAACAACAAGGCTTGTCGTGGCGCGAAGACAGTTCCAATGTTTCAACTAAATATGTTCGCAATAAGATGAGACATCAATTAATTCCGGTTTTAGAAGCTATTAATCCGGCTTTTCGCAGTACTTTTTCTATTACACAAGGGCATTTGAAAGAAGCGAAAACCTTGATAGATGATTATATCCATTTCATCAAACCAAAAATATTAAAATCATCGGGAGATGTATGGACATTGGATCTTGAGAAACTCAAAAATGTACCGCATCATAAGGCGGTATTATACGAATTGTTAAAGGATTACGGATTTACGCAATGGAATGATATCTACCAATTGCCACAGGCTCAAACCGGTAAAATGATTTATTCTAATACCCATTTTTTGTTAAAAGATAGGGTATATATCAAGTTAGGCGTTATAGATGAAGATAATCGTGCTAATGTAAAACAAGAGGTAGCTTCCGGTTTTCAAATTTTAGGAAAAAATTATCGTCTGGAGAGTTATCCCAATGACGGGAAATTTATGACCAAATCCTCCGAAGAGGTTTATATTGATAAATTGAAGTTAAAATTTCCTATTTCTGTAAGAAAATGGAAAAAAGGCGACTATTTTTACCCATTGGGAATGCAAGGTAAGATGAAGATAAGCGATTTTTTAATCAATCAAAAAATTTCCAGAATCGAAAAGGAAAAAATTTATTTACTTTGCGATGCTCAGGACAGAATTATTTGGGTGATTGGGCAGCGTTTGGATAATCGATTTAAAATAACGAATAACACAAAAGAAATTCTTAAAATAACGAGTAATGATACAAAAGATTCTTAATACTATTGTCCTGTTATGGGCAGTTTCTTCTTTGGCGCAGTATGGAAATACGCCCAAATTAGAAGAGCCGGTTACGTGGAAAACCCAAGTTGAAAAAGTAACCGATTCTACCTATAATCTGGTGTTTAAAGCCCGGATTGAAGACCAGTGGCACTTGTATTCACAATACAATCCGGATGGGGCTTCCTTACCTATTGAGTTCTATAGTGATCAGGCAGACTCCTTGTTTGTTTTTGAAGGAAAAGCTTTGGAAAGCCCTACGGAGAAAGCATTTAATAAGACTTTTGGAAAAGAAGAAATTTTCTTTTCGCATAAAGCCATGCTCAAACAACCGATTCGTCTGTTGGATAAAAATGTAAAAGAAATTGCCGTGACGCTCTATGGACAAGCGTGTAAAACTTCGTGTATTCAAATTCAAGAAAATTTCAACTTTGATCTGTCCAAGGCTACCACTAAAATAGAACCTATGCCGGTTGCAGAAATGCACCAAACTGCTGATAAAAAGACTGAGTCCAAAGGAAAAACCAAAGACAGCAAAAGTCTTTGGGCTATTTTCTTTTGGAGTTTCTTAGGAGGTTTTGCCGCTTTGTTAACTCCTTGTGTTTTTCCCATGATTCCGATGACAGTCAGCTTCTTTATGAAGCAGAGTAAAAGTAAAGCACAGGGGATTAGAAATGCCATTATTTACGGTTTATCGATTGTAGTTATTTATGTGCTTATAGGAAGTTTGGTTACCTTGTTTTTTGGTGCCGATGCGATGAATGAGTTTTCAACCAGTGTAGGGTTTAACCTTATTTTCTTTGGTATATTGATTGTTTTTGCTTTCTCATTTTTAGGTGGTTTTGAGATTATGTTACCCAGTTCTTGGGGTACCAAAGTAGATGAAGGAGTGGACAAAAAAGGAGGTATCATCGGTATTTTTCTAATGGCATTGGCTCTGGCAATTGTATCTTTTTCGTGTACATTGCCTATTGTAGGAACGGCCTTGGCTGCTTCGGCAACCAGTGGTGGTATTGCACCCATTGTCAGTATGTTGGGCTTTTCTATAGCACTGGCATTGCCCTTTACCCTATTTGCGATGTTCCCGGGATGGCTCAATGCGATGCCCAAATCAGGAGGATGGCTGAATACGGTTAAGGTGTTTTTAGGATTTTTAGAATTGGCTTTTGCGTTTAAATTTTTATCCAATGCCGATTTGGTTATGGATACACATTGGTTTGAGCGAGAGGCATTTATAGCCATTTGGATAGCTGTGTTTGGGGCTATGGCATTCTATTTATTTGGAAAAATTAAATTGCCACACGATGATGATGGCAATAGGATATCTGTAGGTCGGTTTTCATTAGGCTTACTGGCTTTGGCTTTTACTTTGTATTTAATTCCCGGTTTATTTGGAGCTCCTTTAAAATTGATTAGTGGTTTCCCACCACCATTAAAATATGCCGAATCTCCTTATGGAGTAGGATTTAGCAAGCGAAGTACCGGCGGGGTACATAAAAAATTACCCGCAGGTGCACATCTGGGACCGCACGATATTGTCAGTTTTGAAGATTATGATTTGGGAATGGCGTATGCTAAAAAAGTAAACAAACCGGTGATGATTGATTTTACCGGAAAAGCCTGTGTCAATTGTCGAAAAATGGAAGATTATGTGTGGTCAGATCCTAAGGTGTTGGAGGTGCTGGATAATGATATTGTTTTAATTTCCTTGTTTGTAGATTTTAAAGAATTACTACCTAAAGACAAACAATATACTTCAGAGATTACCGGTAAAAAAATTCGTACGGTGGGTAATAAATGGAGCGAATTCCAGACAGTTCGTTATAAAACCAATACACAACCCTATTATGTCTTACTCAACCATAATGAAGAGGAGCTAAACATTCCTTATTCATACAATTCAGATGTGGATGCTTTTCACCAATGGCTGAAAGAAGGCATCAGCAAGTTTTAGGCTTTAGAATTTTCATTTGAAGTAAAAATCCGTTCAAAGTTTGTAAACTGTGAACGGATTTTTGTGTAAAATACTCTCAGTACGAAAGTTGCTAACTTGTAGCCCAACAAATCGTTTTATTTACTTGTTTCAGGATTAAAAACAAGTAAATATATCCATACATTTTTGGCATCAAGAATTCGCATTAATAATTCTAATTTATTATAAGGAAGTAACAAATTCATTCAGTAGATATCTATGCTAATGATCATCACCTGCTTCAACCCCCACCAAATTAAATGCTCCTTTGGTCAAAACGGTTACATCATTTGACAGCCCTGAAATAATTTCTATATTTCCTTTATAGATTCGTCCGGTTTTTACAATAATGGGTTTAAAATAATATGCATCATCGGTTTTCTTTTCTAAAATAAGGACTACTTTTTCTTCCAACTCATTTTCGGTTACCGCTTCTTCGGGTAATGATATTGCGTTATCTTCTCCGGTTATTATTTCTGCATTGACAAACATTCCTACGGGAAATTTATTGTTTTTTTCATCTTTTAAATGTCCGTGGACTTTTATGGTTCTCGTTTTTTTGTCTATTGCGGCACCAACCAGATGTATTTCGGCTTTGTATTCGGGTTTATCAGAATTTAAAGTGCCAAAATAAACAGCTTGTCCTTTTTTGAGTTTTGTCGCATCTTTTTCAAAAACACTTAATTCCAAATGTAAATGCGATGGATTGACAATTTCCATAATCATATCATTGGGTTCAAAATAACTCCCAATACTGGCATTTTGTTTAGATATATAGCCATTAATCTTTGCGTATAGATTGATACTGGATACTAATTTTCCTTGTGAAATGTTTACCGGATTAATATTGAGCATCAAGAGTTTTTGTTTCAATCCGTTGAACATTGCCAAATTTTTTAAATAGTCACTTTTTGCCAATAAATATTTCTTTTTAGAAGTGATTTTTTCTTCAAAAAGTGTTTTTTGACGTTCGTATTCATTTTTCAAATAATCAGATTTTTCTTTGGTTTCCAGATATTCTTGTTGCAAATTGACAAACTCCGGACTGGATAAACTGACTAAAAATTGTCCTTTGCGCACTTTATCTCCTACTAATAAACCGGATTTTTTAATGGTACCTCCGTAAAATGAAGTGATGCTTTGTTTATTTGAGGGTGGTACATCTATCATTCCGGTAGCTTTGACTGTTTGGGCAAAACTCTTTATTTCGGGTTTTCCCAATTGCATCGTATTTGCTTTGAATTGTTCTTGGGTGATTGCAATATAATCATGTGTTTCATGTTCTTTGACAGTTTCCTTTTCTTTTTTACCGGAACAAGCCGATAAAAGAATAATGGATAAAATGGATATATAAATTATTTTTTTCATTTTTTCTATGTTTTTAATTATTGGTAATTAGGTTAAAATAGTGTGTTTCAATGGCAGTTTGATTATATGAATTCAGTTCGTTCAGATAATTCAGACGAATTCTGTTGGCGTTTTCCAGGCTTTGAATGAACTGAAAAAAATCTATTTCACCCTGTTGATAAGCCGTGGATGCCATTTTATAAATACTATCCGATAGTTTTAATCCTTCGGTTTCATAGTATTGCAGTGCTTGCTTATGTTTTTCTAATTCTTTCAACAAATTGGACCGTTGGGTATCAAACTGCTTTTTAAATGCCGTATTCCATTCTTCAACAGATTCCAATTGAATTTTTGCCGCTTTTATTTGGCTTCTATTGGCTCTGAAATTAAACAACGGAATGCTTAATCCGGCTTGGATGGTTTGAATATTATTGCCGTAAATAGAATGTTTCCCGGTCTCATATCCCAAACTAAAACCCGGTAAAATTTTCCTCTTTTGGCGTTTGATTTCCAGTGCTGACAATCTATATTTTCTCCCCAAATAATCATCGACTAATTGGCTGGTTTCTGTATCAAGTGCAAGAGAATATTTTTGTAAAGTATGAGGAGAAATTTTCAAATCCTTATCTGTTTGTACCAATAATTGGATTTGTCCCTTGATAATTTTTAAATCCTCTGCAATACGACTAAAATCAATGGAAATTTCACGTTGTTTGGCTTTGGAGGTCAAAGCTTCCAAATAATTGCTTTCACCCAGTTCAAATTTACGTTTAGCTTTATGTGAAAAATTATTATAAATACTATCTAATTTTTTGTAAATCAGATATTTATTGTGAATAAATTGATATTGATAATACGATTGTTTTAATTCTTTAATCAATTTCAATTTTTGCATTTCATAATTGCTTTGTGATAAACCGGCTCTGGTTTTTTGAATATCCTTACGGGTTTTATAGATGGAAGGAAAATCAAAACTTTGAGAGATTCCAAAACTGTTGATGATGCCTTCTGTTTCCGTAATACGGTCTTTTTCATATTGATAATAAGCGTTTGCATTAGTAATGCCGCTGACGGAATTTATCAAAGTATTTTCTTTTTTTACCTGATATTCCAATGCTTTCAAACCGGAATTGTTTTGAATAGCCATTTCTATCAATCCATTTAAATCCATTGGTTTTTCTTGTGCTTGTATTCCTGTAAAGCTAAATACTATCAATAGCACACTTAATTTTTTTCTCATCTTAGGTCTTTTAATTTTGGTATTAAAAATATAGTATAAGACCGGCAGCACAATCAAGGTCAATAAAGTTGAAGTAACCAATCCGCCTATTACGACTGTTGCCAAGGGACGTTGCACTTCGGCTCCTGCGCCTTGTGATATTGCCATTGGTAAAAATCCGAGAGCGGCAGCCATTGCGGTCAATAATACGGCTCGCATACGGTCTTTGGCACCGGTAATTATCAAGTCCAAATCCACTCCTTTTCGCTCTTTACGTAATTCTTTGTAATGTTCAATCAACACGATTCCGTTTAACACGGCAATACCGAAAAGTGCTATAAACCCGACGCCTGCCGAAATACTAAACGGCATTCCGCGTAGCCAAAGCAAAATAATGCCTCCAACGGTAGCAAAAGGAATTGCCGTATAAATCATCAGGGCTTCTTTGACCGATTTAAAAGCAAAATAAAGCAATATGAAAATCAATAATAATGCAATGGGAACAACAATCAATAAACGTTGTTTTGCCGATTGTAAATTTTCAAACTGTCCGCCGTAAGTAATATAATATCCAATGGGAAGTTTTATTTGGTTATCCACCACATTTTTAATATCGTCCACTACCGATTGCAAATCTCTGTCTCGCACATTTACTCCGATAACAATACGTCTTCGGGTATTGTCACGTGAAATTTTAGCTGCCGCTTTTGTATATTTTATTTCTGCTACTTCACTTATTGGTATTTTTCCTCCGGAAGGCAAATCGATATACAGGTTTTTTAAGTTATCCAAGTCTTTGCGTTGTGTGGAATCCAAACGTACCACTAAATCAAAACGTTTTTCACCTTCAAAGATGTTTCCGGCGGTTTCCCCTGCAAATCCCATTGTAATTACTTTATTGATATTTGCAATATTCAATCCGTATCTTGCTATTTTATTTCTATCGAATTTGACCAACATTTGCGGCAATCCGGCAATTTTCTCTACCGT
>CAYNFJ010000092.1:0-8476 GCA_964396505.1 uncultured Polaribacter sp.
TTTCATCGTTCAATTTTACAGCATATATATGTCCTATATTTCTTTGATTTATTTCAGAAATAATTTTATTAATAATTCTCTTCTGATAGCTGTTAAGTTGATGTTTTGAACTTTTCATTTGTTGAAAAAAGAAATCATTATCTACTATATCTTTACTAATTATCAAATTGGCTTTGTTAGATTTTTTAATATTTCTTTTCAAATTTTTTGAATAATTCGAATAAATAATATCATATGGTTTATTTAGTTCTAATTCATAATTGATTCTTCTGATAAAAAAAATATTTGCTTGTAAAAACTGAGAATTTATAGTGTTAAAATGATATTGTTTAGCTTTCAATGACAAAAATATAGTGTAAAATGAATTATACTCTTCTGCATTAAGCTTGGTTTGCATAAAAATTCCTAATTGTTGACAGAATTCAGGTTGTACAATCTTTTTAACAAAAAAAAACTTTTTTATTCTTAAATATGGAATTGGCATAACAGCTTTATAATCATCCATCACCAAAATACTCCAATCATCTGCCACAATATTCAAATACCAAGAATAAGCATATATATGCGTATTAATCGCTTTAGCGATACATTTATCATATTTATTAAGATCAATTTTATTATGTTTTAAGAACCTTATGACAGCCACTATTATGAATATTTATGAAAAAAATTATATAAAAAATGGTGTTTTACGAAATGAATTCTTTCAAAATCTGTAGCACCAAAGCTCCTAAAAAATTTAGATATAGAAGGAACGGATGAACCTGCAAAATCAAATATCGATTTATGATTTGAATATTTTTTTATAATACAATCATACAAAAAAGTTGTAGCTCCTATTTTATTAAAATCTACATCGGTCGCCGTAACTAAACCTATAATTTCATCAGTATTGATAATTATAAAACTACTTGCTATTATATTTTTATGTTTATCATAAACCGAAACAACCATTCCTCTTTTTCTTTTTTGAAACTCATTTAATAATCTCTCTAAATTAATGTAATCTTTTTTCTTATAAAATTCCAATCGTATAGCAACGTTTTTTTTATGCAATAGTATTAAATTTTTCGAATCATCATTCCACTTAATTTGCAAATTATTCCTTTTACCCTTACTTAAATCAGATTTTCTACCCTTTCTATAATCTTTTTTAACATCACTATAATTTTTCGAAATATCTAATTTTTGTGATACTCTGATCGGATATTTAGTAGTCTTTATTAGTAATTTGGTTTCCAAAAGTATATCTATTTGTGAAAATTTACTTTTTATTATCTCAATAAAATTTTCAAATAGTTCCTCATAATAATCATTAATGGGATTACCATTAAAAAAAATTCCTAATTCTGCAATCCAAGCAGGAATATAAACATAGGGTATCCCATATTTTCTGCGCCAAGGCAGGGGCATCACCACTTGATAGTCACCCAGTACTAAAGCATCCCAGTGATCAGCAACTATATCTAGATACCAAGCGTATGCATATATACGGGAATTAACGGCATTTTTAATACAACTATCGTATTTGGAAACTTCCAAATCAGCACGTTTTATATAGCGTATTTTTTCTTTGGAACTCATTTTTGGATTGCTATTTTAATATCTTTTCATACAATTCCATCCAATCTTGAGAGGATTTCATATCACTTAAGGTATCACTATGAAAAATACTGATAAAGGTCCCTTGTACCTGTTGCACCGCATATTGCAGTGATTTGATCTTTAAAAAAGCTTCTTTTGCAGTCAATTGCATTTTCTTTTGTAAAGTAGTATCCATCACGGCAAACGAATATATTTTTAAGGGAGTTTGTATTTCATAATCCAAATCGTAAAAATAAAAGGGTGTACAAGTGCTTGCTCTAAAACCACAATGAGTATAATAACCCATACTATACTCTTCTGTGATACCCAAATCTATCAAATTTTGAAAGGTTTTGGGCAATTCAAAACGATTGTAATGTTGCCGACTTTTTAGAATGGGTCTATTGACTATTTCTTCTAAACGTTTTTTCTCCTTGGCTAGTTTCTGATTGTTTTTCATCGTATAAAATGAGAATAACTGTCCAAAAGGCACGTAATCAATAATAGATTTAATCAATAATCGATAAGCTGTATTGGAATAGGATATGTTTTTATCAAAAGTGGTATATTCGCTAAACAAAAAGAAAAACATTGTCTTCACACGGTACTGTTTTCCCAAACTAATTATCTTTTTATACAAATCAGAAGGGTCTTCTTTTATTCGCAAAAGCACCAAAACTCTTCTGGAAAAAGATTTAAAATTAAACCGAAACAAATCACTAAAAAAACCACCTATATTCCTGATTAAGCCTTTGTGTTTGTAGGCAAATGCCTCATTGACATTAAAGCTGGAAATAAAATGATACGAACGTTTGTCAAAGGTGTAATCCGGATATTTTTCTTTTAATTTATCCAACAATTTAAAAGCCCAAATATCAATGAGCGGTTTCTCTAAAAAACCGTTTTGATATGCCAGACTATTCTCGGCGGTAAATCGTTCCAATGTATCGGATACAAAGGGCTGATATTCTTCATAGCGCGTCATTAGATAAAAACTTGCCGCAAAAATATCATACGGAATACTGGACAGTTCGCCGGTGGCAAAAAAACAGGGGGTTTCTTCCCATTGACCCATATTAATGCTAATGTCTCCTACACCTTGTTCAAAAAGAAGTGCGTGATTGCGAATAAAAAACTCGGTTCCCAAAGGAGATTTGGTATAGGTTATCTTAGGTCCGTTATGCGCTACAAATTCTTCTATAGTCGTGGTAAAAGAAATGGGTATTTGCAGAATACGGACAAATATATGTTTAAATATATAGGTGAGTCTGGGTGTGATTTTATGTGTATATACTAATAACAAAAGCCTGGTGTAAAAAAATTAAAACGACCTACTACAGAGCATCTGTTACAAACGCCCTTCATCGGCAAAGCTAAAATACGCTTTTTCTGTAATAATCAAGTGATCCAGTACTTGAATATCCATTAATTTTCCGGCATCTTTGATTTTTCGGGTTATTTCAATGTCCGATGGACTGGGTTGCAATTTTCCGGAAGGATGATTGTGACACAATATGAGTGCGGTAGCCGATACTTCCAACGCTTTTTTGTAAATCAGGCGAATATCGACCAATGTGCCGGTTAATCCTCCTTTACTCAATTGAAATTTTTGCAGTACTTTATTGGAATTATTCAAAAATACAATCCAAAATTCTTCGTGAGCTAAATCACCTATCAAAGGTTGCATCAACTTAAACACCGACTGACTATCTGCTATTTTGGGAACTTCCATAGCTTCTTCTAACCGGCGCCTACGACCTATTTCCAATGCAGCGATAATACTAATAGCTTTTACCTCGCCGATTCCCTTGTATTGTTGTAAATCCGCAATACTCAATTTGGCTAATTGATTCAGGTTTTGGGCATTAGATTGTAATATTCTTCTAGCTAAACTCACGGCGGTTTCATTTTTGGAACCGGAGCCTATCAATATGGCTATCAGTTCCGCATCGGATAATGCCGACCTACCTTTTAATAGCAGTTTTTCTCTGGGTCGGTCATCTTGCGACCATTGATTGATAGGTAAAGAAGTACTATTTTTCACAGCTTAAATAAAAATATTATTTTATTCAAAGATAGTATTTTTCCCTTAAAACAAAAAAAATGTGGCTTTCAAAAATGAATTAAACTCGTATGATGTACCGTTGAATGCAATAAAAATAATATCTTTGTTTGATTTTTTATTAATTTTTTAGAGAAATGGAGAAAATTCACAAGAAATTAGGAGAACTCGCCTCAACGGCCATTTGTGGAAATGATATTAGTTCATCGGTATTATATGTATCGGCTTTATCTATATTTTATGCCGGACAATACGCTTGGATAACCTTGCTGATCGTGGCTTTTGTCCTCTTTTTATTTCGTCGTATTTATGGTGAAGTAGTAGGTGCTTTACCACTAAACGGTGGGGCATATAATGCCCTGTTAAATACCACCAGCAAATTAATGGCATCGGTTGCCGCTACCCTGACTATCCTGTCTTATATGGCAACTGCGGTAATATCGGGTAATGAAGCGATGCACTATTTACATCATCTGGTACCCAGTCTTCCGGTCGTAGTAGCAACCATTGTATTATTGGGTATTTTTGCCACATTGGTGATTGGGGGTATCTCAGAATCTGCAAAAGTAGCTATCGGTATTTTTATCTTTCACTTGAGCTCTTTAGTAATCTTAACCGGATTTATAGCCTATTATTTTCTCACACACGGCTTTGGACAATTTTTGGAAAATTGGCATTTACCGATGAAAGGAAGTATCGGAATGGCTATCTTCTTTGGTTTTGCCGCATCGATGTTGGGTGTATCCGGATTTGAGAGTTCTGCTAACTTCGTAGAAGAACAGGAACGGGGTGTTTTTCCAAAAACTTTAAGAAATATGTGGGTTATCGTGAGTATTATCAATCCATTGATGGCATTCTTTGCATTGAGTTTGTTTAATGTTGACACCTTACAAAGCGATGCGTATCAAAATACGCTATTGATAGAAATGGGTGAACATGTTGGGGGATATTGGATCGGTGTTATGATAGCCGTAGATGCAGTACTGGTATTGAGTGGAGCGGTATTGACCAGTTATGTAGGTGTTTCAGGATTGTTGGAACGTATGGCATTGGACCGTATATTACCGGCTTATTTTTTAAAGAAAAATAAAAAGGGAAGTTCGTATCGTATCATTTTGATGTTCTTTGCTTTAAGTGTATCCGTATTATTGATTACCCGGGGAAATGTAAAACTTTTGGCCGGTGTATATACCATTTCATTCTTATCGGTTATGGCATTGTTTGGTATTGGTAATATCTTGCTCAAAGTAAAACGCACCAAACTACCCCGACCTGAAAAAGCCTCGTGGATTGCCGTATTGATAGCCATTATTGCTGTGATTATTGCTTTGACCGGAAATATACTGATGAAACCAAAGTTAGATGAATTTGGGAACCCTCTGCCCAGTAATATAGCTGTATTTACACCTTATTTTTTAATCACCATTGGGTTTATTATGATTATGCTCAATCGTATTGTGATTCTTCGTGCTATTCTTAAAATGGTGAAATACATCAATACATCCATTATCAAAACAATCAATGATATTGTCAAACAAGAATTTGTGTTTTTCACCAAAGGGGACAATATTTCCAGTTTGAACCGTGTAATGCTGTATATTCGTGACAATGAACATACCAAAAAAATTAAAATTGTTCACGTCCATAAACCGGAAGATAACGATTCTCCTGTCCTAAAAAAACTTCGAGAAGATATTAAATTTTTAGATAGAGAATACCCCGATATAGATATTGAATTTGTAGAATTGAACGGAACTTTTGGACCCAAACTGATTCAGGAATTATCTAAAAAATGGAATATTCCGGTCAACTTTATGTTTATCGGTTCGCTCAGTCATAAATTCCCGTATAGAATTGAAGAATTGGGCGGGGTTCGATTGATTATTTGATATATGCTATGTTGTGTTTTTCAAAATGAGCATTTTTTGCCTGCAAAAAACATCTTGATTATTGAATGATGATAGGTTCTATACTAATTGCGTAAAGCGTTTTACAGCATCTTCCTGACCCATAATCAACATACGATCACCGTAAGCAAAGCGGTAACTGGTATTCGGGACAAATACTTTTTCTGATTCGTGTGTCTCAAGATCGTAATTTTGTTTTATCAGAATGACTTCAATATCGTAGCGTTTTCTCAAATTCAATTCCAATAGGTTTTTATTGATAAAAATACCCGGAACTTCTACTTCACTCAACGCATTGGCATCTAACATTTTTATCGTATTGAATTTTTCTGTAGATGTGATATAGGAAGACACGGACTCCAACATATTTTTTTTCATAATAGCTCTGTTAAAAGCACGAATTACTTCTGTTTTTGAAATATATCCAATAATCTTCTTGTTTTCAGCAGTATCCACAATCGGGATTTCATCTAGCACCAATTCATCTAATATCATCCCTACCATATCCAAAGAATCATCTTTAGTAAAATAAATATCTCTGTCTATCAATAAATCTTTAGCAACTTGGTTAATTGTTTTCCCCTGATTTTCCAATTCCATAGATCGTATTTGGAAAGGAGATAATATCCCTATCAACTTATTGTCAGCATCTGTGACAAAATAATTCAGATGGTGCGACTTTTGAGTCATTTTAAAAATAGCTTCAAAGGGGGTGTTCTGATCCACGATAACAGGATCTTTTTTTACAATCTTCCCTATCTTAATACCACTCAGTATATTATGGGTTTCTTTTTTCTTTAGGGACAACCCCCTACGTGACAGCTTTTCAGAATAGATAGAATCTTTTTTAAGATGCATTTTAATAAGCACACTGATAATAATGGCAGTCATTAAGGGTAATATGATACGGTAATCATTGGTCAATTCAAACAGGATTAGTATCGCCGTAATTGGGGCGTGCATAGTCGCTGCGGCAACGGCACCCATACCTACCAGAGCATATGCTCCCGGAGAAGCGGCATATTCTGGCATGATAAAATTTGATAAATAACCTACAAATCCACCCAAACTGGCACCAAGAAAAAGAGAAGGTGCAAAAATACCACCCGACCCACCCGAACCTATGGTTATAGAGGTGGCTACAACTTTCAGAAAAATTAATAAGAGTAATAAAGTCCAACCTAATTTACCGGCAAGTGCCATATCCATGGTTTCGTAACCTACCCCAAAAATTTGGGGAAAGAAAACCCCTATTCCTCCGATGATTAAACCTCCGATTGCCGGCTTGAGCCATTCCGGTATTTTAATCGTATCAAATATATCTTCTGATTTGTAAAGCAGATATATAAATGCAATGGACAAGAAAGCAGCTAAAACTCCCAATATAGAATATGGGATAAACTCCCAAATACTGACCAATTCATATTTTGGAATAGTAAAAGCCGGAGAATTACCCAAATAATGCCGGGAAATAACCGTAGCTGTTACAGAAGATATCACGATGGGGCTAAACTGGGTAATGGCAAAATCACTCAGGAGAATCTCCAAAGCAAAAATAGAACCGGCAATCGGAGCGTTAAAGGTTCCGGCAATACCCGCAGCAGCACCACAAGCCACCAGGGTACGTAATACAGAACCTCGCACCTTGAACACTTGCCCTAAAGATGAACCGGCAGCAGCCCCTATCTGTACAATAGGACCTTCTCTACCCACCGAACCTCCGGTTCCGATAGAAACAGCCGATGCTATAATTTTAGCAAACACCACACGAGGTCTAATTTTCCCACCTCTTAATATGATGGCTTCCATTACTTCGGGCACTCCATGACCTTTTGCTTCTCTGGCAAAAAAGTAAATAATAGGCCCTACAATCAAACCACCCAAAGCAGGAATCAATACAATATAATACCATTCCAAGTTGGAAAGATAGTGTATGTTTAATAATTTAGTTTTATAAAATAAATTTTGAAAAAAACGAATCGCATATCGAAATAAGATGGCGCCATAACCGCCTACAATTCCAATGATAACGGCCATAACTACCATAAAGGTATGTTCTGAGCGTTTGAATCGAGCGACCCATTTTAAAAGTGTTCTTAAATAATTAATTTTTCCAAACATTATTTATTTTAGTATAATAAAAAGCCAAAAAAACACACAAATTTAGCATTAAAAAACAAATAATTCCTCCTTACCTGTCATTTACTTTGTACATCTCAAAAAAAAACCCTTGTAAAAGGCTTTTATTTGGCACTTTTACAAGGGATTGTAGTGTTTTTTATAAAGGAACCTTAGTGGAACTTTTTCAATAAATCTTTGACTGCATCTTTATGAACCGTAAAATCCATCATCTTGAGTTTAAAATAATCTTCCCTGAAAAAATAGTAACCAAATTCAGGAGCATTTTCATCATTATTACGCGATCCGGAACTGGAATCTTTGATTAAAAACCACATAAACCCGTCTTTTTCGGTATAACCTACCAAGTGCATTCCATGATCATCGGTCGTCGTTTTGTTTGAAAAACGGAATTGGCGGGCATTGTCATCAATATATTGTGTCGGAATATCAAAACTGGGAATCATTGCCGCTTGTGTATCTCTGGAAAAACCTACTTCGGAGACATCGCCGCCTATAGCCATAGAATAACCATTTTTAATGGCACTTTTCATCGCTTTCATATAATCTTCTAAAGGGATGTTGTAGTAATCCTTACTATGCCACCAGTTATCGGGAACTTGATACGCACATTGTTTCCAGAAAGGCGC
Source organism: uncultured Polaribacter sp. (assembly GCA_964396505.1). Taxonomy (GTDB): domain Bacteria; phylum Bacteroidota; class Bacteroidia; order Flavobacteriales; family Flavobacteriaceae; genus DQTL01. Next base: position 8,322 of record CAYNFJ010000092.1, read on the forward strand.
TTGTTTGTAAGATAAAATATCCACATAGTCATCGGGATTTAGTTGTAAATAATCCTTTAGATAGCTCAGTGGGGTGTAAGTATGCCCCTTTACTTCAAACTGTGTGGGAGGGGTCCCCATATGATAATTCATAATGCTTTTTATGGTATTGATAA
>CAYNFJ010000093.1:0-8385 GCA_964396505.1 uncultured Polaribacter sp.
AGATAAATTTGAAAATGAATTACGTCTTGATATTTTGGGAGAAACTATAAAAAAAGTACGTAAAGAAAGAAAATTAACGCAGGAACAATTGGGGAAATTAGTTGGAGTAAAGAAAGCTCAAATATCAAAAATAGAAAATAATCTAAATGACGCTCGATTTGAAACTATCTTGAAAGTATTTAGAGCTTTAAATGTAAAAATTCATTTTAACGTTGAATTTGATAATCAAAACGCGGAATTAATATAGCCTATGTTCAACAATGCATATACCCAATGGCGAATAAGTACTTATAAATAAAGTTTTTGGATAAACCGAAAGGTAAAGGAATTTTTATTAACTTTGTGTTGTGGAAGTTCGCCACTGGGTATATACTTGACCGTTCTTTTTAACATCAAATTTCAACTGGAATAACACATGTGTTAGATAAAAATTGTTTCTTTGCTTTCAGAATTATATAACCGATGTTTAAACAAGTATTTTTTCTTTTTTTAATCGTTTTTTTATTAGTTACCTGCGCTAGAGTAGGACACCCGACCGGAGGAGATAAAGACCTCAAGCCACCGGTAACTATTAGTGCTTCACCTGATTTTGGTACGGTACAATTTAAATCGGATAAGATTAAGATCTATTTTGATGAATATATTAAATTTAAAGATCTCAATAAGCAGTTAATTATTTCGCCACCTCTTACATATCCACCGGATATCACCCCACTGGGAACTGCCAGTAAGTATATTTCTATTAAAATAAAAGACACCTTAAAAGAAAATACCACTTATACTATCAATTTTGGAAATGCAATTGTAGATAATTCGGAGGGGAATGTTCTAAAACGCTTTAAGTATTTGTTTTCTACAGGGAATTATCTGGATTCTCTTGAAGTGGCAGGATTCGTGAAAGATGCTTTTTCAAGAAAAGTGAGTTCCGATATTTCTGTGTTATTGTACGCTGTGGACAGTGTTTTTAATGATTCGGTGATTTATAAACAGAAACCCGATTATATTACAAACACATTGGATACTACCGCATTTTCCATTACCAATATAAAAGAAGGAAAATATTTGCTGATAGCATTATTGGATGTAAGTAAAAATATGCATTATGATCCGAAAGTAGATAAAATTGCATTTGTAAATTCTCCTGTTTCATTACCTTCGGATTCCAGTTATCAATTGGTTTTATTTAAAGAAACACCTGCTTTGCATTTTAAAAAAGCAATTGAATTGAGCACCCATCATATATTAATTCCGTATGAAGGAAAATTAATGAAAGGAAAAGTGGTAAGCTTGTCTGATAAAGATAAAAATCCGGTTTCTTTTTTTAGTTATAAAGACCGGGAAACAGATAGTATTCACCTATGGTATAAAGAAACAAAATCGGATACCTTGGCTATCGGAATGCAAATCTTGGACTCCATCCATAGTTTTGTCGTACGGCACCGTTCTAAAGAAAAAGACAGTTTGCAATTGATGAAAAGTGTCCGTCAGACCTTGAATTTAAGAGACTCGCTATTTGTTTTATCCAATATCCCTATTGCGAAGATTCAACCCGAATATATTAACTTTATAGACAAAGATTCTGCAAAAGTTCCTTTTCAAATTCTTGAAAATCCTTTAAAAGATAAATTTCAAATTGCTTTTGAAAAAAAATACAGTACCACTTATGCCGTAACTTTATACCCCAAAGCAGTGACCGATTTTTTAGGCCAATACAATGATACTTTGCAAATAAGATTCCACACCAAAAAACCGGAAGATTACGGAGAAATTGATTTAAAAGTAGTGTTACCCCAAAAAAAACCCGTCCTTGTCGAACTATTGACAGATAAGGGAAAACAGGTTGCTAGTGATTATTTGACCGATACAAAAACTATAAAATATTCCCTATTAGTACCTAAAACTTACGTCATACGAGCCATCGTTGATACCAACGGAAATCATCAATGGGATTCCGGAAATTTTCTCCAAAAAATACAACCCGAAAAAGTGATATATTATTCAAAAGAAATTGAAGTGAGAGCCAATTGGACAATTTCTGAAGAATTTATTGTAAAATAACACGTTATGTAAAAAAAAATACTAATTTTGTGTTGTAAATTTTGTTTGTTATGCGATTAAAAATTTTAGTATTCACATTGCTTATTTTGATAAGCACTCAAGGGTTTTCTCAAATTGAAAACAGTTTTGAGGCGGGTATTCATCTGGGAGTTGCTTCTTTCCAAACGGATTATGGAGAAAAAGGCGATTTTAAAAGTGGTGTAACCGGAAATATAGGTTTTGCTATTGGTACGGCCTTTTATATGAATTTTTTTAGTAGAAAAAATGAATGGAATTCTCGTGCAGAATGGTTAGCGCAACATGTTAAATTGAAGGGAGAAATTTCTTATATGCGTGCCGATTTGCAACATTATATAGATGGAGACTCTCCTACCGCTTTACAATTACAAGCGATGCATGGCAGTAGCTCTGTAGTTAATGCAGGCTTTGTGACAGAATATCATTTTATGGATTTGACCAGTTTTGGCGCCAATTTTGGGAATAGTTTTTCTCCTTTTGTAGGATTAGGTGCTATGGTAAACTTTAGCCATCCTACTTTTGAATCTTCGTTGGGTAATTATCTTACCGATCCTACTATTTTACCGGAAAGATATAGAACTGATGCAATTTTCACCGAACCGGAAACCACATTTTCTGTAGTGATGTCTGTAGGAACCCGAATCAATACCGGAGGAAACTCAGATTTTATTATTGATTCCAGATGGCAATATTTTACCAGTAATAAAGTAGATGGATTAGACCCAAAAGTACCCGCCAATAAGCACAATGATTGGATGTACTATTTGAGTTTAGGTTATGTTTTTTATCTTAACTAAAATTTTTACTAGATAGTTTCCAAGGCTTGTTCCAGATCTTTTATTAAATCGGTTATATCCTCGATTCCGACACTTAGCCGGATTAGTGAATCGGTGACACCTGTTTTTTCGCGTTCTTCTTTTGGAATGGATGCGTGGGTCATCGTAGCAGGATGTCCACAAAGAGATTCTACACCTCCTAAAGATTCCGCTAAGGTGAATATTTTTAGATTTTCTACAATCTTAATAGCATCTGCCTTGTGATTGCCCCGTGTTGAAAAAGAAAGCATTCCGCCAAAATCACGCATTTGTTCCTTGGCTATCTGATGGTTAGGATGTGTCTCGAGACCGGGCCAATATACTTTTTCAATTTTAGGATGAGCATCCAGATAACGCGCAATAGCCGCTCCGTTTTCACAATGTCTTTGCATTCTAACATGCAGGGTTTTAATCCCTCGTAAAACTAAAAAACTGTCCATTGGACCACAAACCGCCCCACTGGCATTTTGGATAAAATATAATTTCTCAGCCAATTCTTTATCCGATGTAATCAGTGCTCCCATCACCACATCAGAGTGTCCGCCTAAATATTTGGTTGCCGAATGCATCACAATATCAGCTCCTAAATTCAAAGGTTGTTGGAGATAGGGTGTGGCAAAAGTATTATCCACAGCCACTGTGATATGGTATTGGTGAGCAAGATCTGCTACCTGTTTAATATCAATAATATGCAGCATGGGATTAGTAGGCGTTTCTATCCAGATAAGTTTGGTGTTTTTATTGATCTGTTTTTCAATATTCTCAATCACATCCAATCCGGTAAAATGAAATACTATGCCGTATTTTTCAAAAATTTTGGTAAATAAACGGTAAGTACCACCATATAAATCATTGGTGGCAATCACTTCATCTCCGGGACTCAGTAATTTGATAACAGCATCAATAGCCGCCAGACCAGAACCAAAAGCCAAACCATAGGTGCCGTTTTCAAGACTGGCAAAAGCATTTTCCAGAGCTTGACGCGTGGGATTTCCAGTACGTGAATATTCAAAACCCTTATGATTTCCCGGACTCTTTTGAGCATAGGTTGAAGTTTGAAAAATAGGAGGCATAACTGCTCCGGTAGCCGGTTCGTGTTTTTGATTACCGTGAATGGTTTTTGTATTAAATTTCATAAGAAAAGATGGTCCATAATTAGAAAGCAAATGTAACGAAAGTTAATCTTGTACCCAAACCCTTTTTATTCGTTCAAATCTATGTACATTTGTTTTGGAAAACATGGAATCTACCTATGAAAAAAATATTTTATCTCAAGACTTGTGACACCAGTATGCGAATCCTAAAGCAACTGCCTCTTGACTTGTTTGAATTACAAGAGATCAAAACAGAACCCATTCGTGTAGCACAATTAGAAACCATGCGACAATTAGCCGGTAGTTATGAGGCTTTATTCAGCAGAAGGGCTAAAAAATACCATCAAATGGGGCTTAAAAACCAAGAGTTATCCGAACCGGATTATCGTAGGTTGTTGCTGGATGAATATACTTTCCTCAAACGTCCGGTTGTGATAATCAATCAGGACATATATATAGGAAGTAGTAAAAAAAATGTACAGCATTTGTTAGAAGCAGTATCAAAACTTCACTAATTATGAAAATAGTTTTACGAATATTATTATCGGTGTTATTGATTGATCTCGGGGTAGGTTTTTATTTGAAGAACTTGGGCTATGCAAAAGCCGGTTTAGTCATCGGTTTGGGGGTTTTGTTTTTTGCATTTGTACTATTACCCTTTTTTCTATATTACAGATACCGGAATAAAAACATCAAAGATTACACCTTGGACAGGGATAAAATCAATGAAATCTTTGACAATTTAAAAAACCTGTAAAGTTTTAGCAAATTCGTATTGGAACTACTCTTTACATTATTATATAAAATACCAGAACCGGTAGTATTTGATACTTACAAAAACTTACGTTCTATCAACAACATAAAACGTTCCAAGTATTCTTCTTTTCCATCCCAATTGTAATCGGGTTTCACTATATTATTGATAAAATGAGTGGCCTGTTCTAGTGATTGAAAGGAATTGAGTTGCGAGAGTACGCGATTAAAATCTACTTGGCTACCGTTGAACAGATGTTTGACAAAGGCAATACGATCGTTGAGCCCTATTTGGATTTGAGCTTGCGACAATTTATCGTTTAAGGACTTTTTGGTTATTTCTATTTTGTCGGCTTTTTCAAACAAATCAGCAGCATAATCAGCAGCTATGGCATCTTGAAATTCTTCTTCCAAATCTCTTGTAGGTGTGATGATTTCGGTTTTTTCAGCAGGCGTTTGGATGGGTTGTTTTTCAATCTTCTCAACAGGAGGTTGGGGTACAGGTGCCTTAGTTTCCAATTGAGAAGCCTTATCCATAATCTGACGAATACGCTCTTGAATACTCAGTTCACTTTGCTCTTTCTGATCGGCAGTGGGCTCTGGTATAAAAGCGCTTTTAGGTGTTTCCGGCATTTTTTCTATGGGTTGTTCTTGTTCCTCAAAGTGATGCAATACAATCGCTTTTTCGTAAAGGTCTCTGATTTTTATCAATAAATCAAGGCTGTTAATGGAATCATCACTTTGTGAAATTTCATAGGCTGCATCACGAATTGTTTTTTTTGAAATATTGTGCATAAGTTGCTGTAATAAAATTAATTTACAAACGATATTTTTTTACTTTTGTAAAGATAGTAAAATGCAATAATATCCATCACCTAAAATATAAAAAATAAATAATGTTTCTTGAAAATACGGTAAATCAAAGTGAACAATTTGGTTGGATTGAGGTAATATGCGGGTCTATGTTCTCCGGTAAGACCGAAGAATTAATACGGCGTCTCAAGCGGGCAAAATTTGCTAAACAGAAAGTCGAAATCTTTAAACCGGCAATCGATACACGCTATGACGAGGATAATGTCGTATCGCATGATGCCAATGAAATACGATCCACACCGGTTCCGGCAGCAGAAAACATCCGCCTGTTAACCAGTGATGTCGATGTAGTGGGTATTGATGAAGCACAATTTTTTGATGATGAGATTGTAGCGGTTTGCAATGATTTGGCCAACCGAGGTATTCGGGTTATTGTAGCAGGATTGGATATGGATTTTCAGGGAAATCCTTTTGGTCCTATGCCCGCTTTAATGGCGACGGCAGAATATGTGACAAAAGTTCATGCCGTATGTACCAGAACCGGAAATTTAGCGCATTACAGTCATCGCACCACTGCTAGTAAGGACTTGGTAGTATTGGGTGAAACTGATTCGTACGAACCCTTGAGTAGAGCCGCCTATTTCAAAGCGATGCAACAAGCCAAAAAAGAGCAATCCGAATAAATATGAACCTACCCAAAGGAACCTTTTTAGCAATAGATTTGGATGCATTGGTATCCAATTATCATTTTTTTAGAAATCGTATCGGTGCAAAAACTAAAATTATAGCCGTCATAAAAGCCTTTGCTTACGGACATGAAGCTACGGCCATAGCCAAAAAATTAGAAAGCGAAGGGGTCGCCTATTTTGCGGTGGCTTATACCAAAGAAGGAATTGCGTTAAGAAAAGCCGGTATTAGCACTCCTATATTGGTTTTACATCCTCAGATAGCTGATATTCAGGCTTGTTTGGAGCATCAATTGGAACCGACTATCTATAATTTTACCATACTGGAATTCCTACAAAAAATCACGCGGGGAACAAGCGGTAAAAAAATCAAAATACATTTAAAATTCAATACCGGATTGAATCGTTTGGGTTTTGTTATGGCTGCTATTGACCGCTTGGTTGCTTCTCTAGAAAAATCGGATGAGCTGGAGGTTGCCTCTGTCTATTCACATCTAGTGGCTAGCGAAGATCCGGAAGAAAAGGACTTTACAAAAGCTCAGATAAAAGCATACAAAGCTATTGTCAAAGCATTGGATAAAAAACTGCCACAAGCTTTTCAAAAGCATTTAGCCAATACTTCCGGAGTTATAAACTATCCCGAGGCACATTTTGATATGGTACGGATGGGAATAGGATTATATGGATATGCCAATGATACAAGGATTACCAATCAATTGCACAATGTAGCCTCTTTATATACGCGCATTTCACAAATTCACACGCTAGAACCCGGGCAATCGGTTGGATACAATCGTGCTTTTGTCACAGATAAGAAGATACAAACAGCTACTTTACCCATCGGACATGCCGACGGAATTCCCAGAACTTGGGGTAACAAGGTGAATTATGTCACAATTAAGGGGAAAAAAGCGCCTATAATCGGGAATGTATGCATGGATATGATTATGGTTGATGTTTCCGGAATAGTATGCAAAGAAGGCGATGTGGTGACAATCTTTGATACTCAAAATACGTTAGAAGAATTGGCAACGAACTCGGGCACCATTAGCTACGAGGTGTTGACTGCCATTTCGCAACGTGTAGAACGAGTTTTAATCCACCAAGAAAAGTAATAAAAATTACTTTAGATTTTTTTTACTACATTTGCCTCATTATTAATTATAAATCCAAGAAAAATGTTAAAAGAATTTAAGAAGTTTATTATGGGAGGCAATGTGATTGAATTTGCCGTTGCCGTGATTATGGCCGGAGCCATAGGACTGGTAGTCAAAGGTTTTGTCAGTATGATCGTGATGCCTTTTGTCAGTCATTTTACAGGAGGCATAAGTTTCAAAGAATGGAAAATTGTTCTAGACGAGGCGGTTATGGAAGGTGATAAAGTAATCAAACCGGTCAATGCCATTATGTATGGACAATGGATTGATACGATTATCAATTTATTAATTATAGGTTTAGTGATGTTCTTAATCGTAAAAGCCTATAATAAAATGAAAAAGAAAGAAGAAGAAAAATCTGCAGAACCGGCCGGACCTACTCAAGAAGAATTATTATCTGAAATTAGAGATTTATTGGCTAAAAAATAAAAATTTATCTTTTAAAGGAAAGCCCGGACATTATATGTTTGGGCTTTTTTTATACTATTTTAAAAATAAAAAAAGTGTTACTTTTAAACCGTAATTTATAAATATCGAAAAACACCAAAAGATGTATATTAGTCTGATAATTTATGAAATAAAAAATCCTTGAAATATTAGAATTAATAAAAAACGGATTATTATCTTTTGTAGCAATATTTAAATTCCTCAAATACTCTTATCTTTGAGGATTAATAGGTACTGATGATGTCAAAAAATCAAAACATTATTTGCAAAAATTGTGGAGCGGAAACCACTGAAAATTATTGTTCTAATTGCGGACAATCAATACAGGTCAAACGTTTAGATAACCGTCATTTGTTTCACGATATTCCACTTTCGGTTTTTAATTTTGAAAAAGGAATTCTTTTTACTATAAAATCTATTCTTTTTCATCCGATTTCCACCATTAAAGAATATTTGGAAGGCAAAAGAGCAAAATATTATAAGCCACTTTCTTTATTGATGCTCTTGACAACTATCGTGTTTTTTATCAATTCTTACTTTAATC
>CAYNFJ010000094.1:0-7884 GCA_964396505.1 uncultured Polaribacter sp.
TTTTTTTCTTTTCGGCATCTTTAAAGTATTTTAAAAACTGATAACCGGATAATAACATCCCTTCCAAAAAAGCCAATACTTGTGAGCTCTCAGCTCCTGAAACCAATACTTTCGATTCTTTTTTGATAAGATTATAAACAGTATGGCCTTTTTTTCGCAAAGACTCACTGCTAGCTTCCTCGCCGATAATAATTACAAATAAAAACCCGTTTACTTTCTTAATAAACCTCACTTCTTCTTCCTGTGAAGATTCTTTAAAATATTGATATTCATCGGCTTCAAGAACGTTTTTTAGATCTTGAATGGATTTTGAAATAAAAATTTTATTTTTTGCCTTATCGCTTGATTGTACTATTGATAGTTTCATAATTTTTAAGTTAGTTATTACAATGTGTGTAAAAATATACAAAATCTAGCAACTACATTTCCTAAATACCGATTAAATGTATTATAAAACTGTTAAAACCTGCTTTTACACAAAATTCTCCGGAAAATATAGATTAATATAAAAGTACATCGTAAATTTGTGACATGATACAGCAATCCGAAAAAAATGTTTCTTATTTTTATAATCTCAAAAAACAGCAGTCTAAATTTGTACATTTTATGAAATAATTGATTATAGAATTTTACATTGATACCATAAACAGGAAATCGGATTGCAAAAAATATTAAAATGCTTATATCATTTGTGAATTACAAACATTTAATCACTAATACAATGAAGATCAAATTTTATTTTTTAACGGCTACCTTACTGGCATTCAGCCTCCTCTCCACTGCTCAAGAAGAAGATGTGAGCATCAAATTAAATCAATACGGTCAAAAAGTAAAAGCCGTAAAACTAGACGCAGAAGCTAGAAACGGCATCCTATCTTTTGAATCAAAAGACGGCAACTATAGCTTCTGGTTCGACAACAGAATATATCTGGATGGGGGCTACTATTTTGACAAAAACACCTACAATCCAATAGGAAATGGGGTAACTGTCAGACGGGCACGCATTGCCATCAAAACTATTTTACACAAAAATTGGTATGGTGAAATTGATCTGGACTTTGCCGGAGCTGTCACCGAACTCAAAGATTTGTACCTAAAATACACCAACGATACTCAAGATTTTAATCTTAAAGTAGGGCAATTCAAAGAGGGTTTCTCTATGGAAACCACGACTACTTCCCGATATGTCAGTTTTATGGAACGCTCATTGGCTTCTAAATTTGCTCCTTCCCGTCATCTGGGACTCCAAGCCAATTATATGAAAGAAAAATACCTGTTGATTGGAGGCATCCATTTCAACACACAAGGAGAAGCAGAAGAAGTTGCCTATTCTCAAGACTCCAATAAAAAAGAAGGAATGGATGAAGGTATTTCACTAACAGGAAGGGCTGTTTACAGACCTATAATAGACGATGAAAAAATACTTCATCTGGGTGCGGGAATTTCATACCGGACTCCAAAAACGGATTTGGAAACCCCTAATTCATATCGTTTTAGCACGCGGTCTATTTCCAAAATTAACAGAAAAAAATACTTGGACACTGATGATATTCTCTATGTTGAGAATAATTTATTATGGAATATAGAACTTGCCGGTGCCTATAAAAATATGATGTTTCAAGCAGAATACATCAACAATGATATTACACGAAGCGGAGCATTATCTACGGTCAACCTAAATGGGTTCTACGCACAAGCCGGTTATTTATTCAAAAACGGAAAGTACAACTACAATAAAAATGAAGGAGAATTTACCCAGATTAGTGCCGGTTCAGATTCCGGTCAACTGGAAATCGCTTTTCGTTTTGATTATATCGATCTGAATGACGCCATAGCCGGGATATATGGAGGCGCTGCCAATGCCTATACACTGGGGATGAACTACTATTTTAACACCAACGTAAAATTAATGCTCAATTATTCATACCTCAACCACGACCGATACGCCAATGGAAAAAACAAATTATATGTAGGTCACGATATAAACGGTAATTTAACTAAAGATTATACCGATGTGGTAGAACCTGCCGGTCAAGCCGGAGAAGATTACGGACAATTGCAAATGCGTCTTGAAATAGATTTTTAATAAAAACACAAACACTTAAAAATATCAAAAAATGAAAAGCAGTAAATTTATTTTTATCAGCCTGTTTATAGCTATCTTGAGCAACATCTCTTGTGTAACCGATGAAGTTTATGAAACAGAAGATTCCAATATAGGAGTCTCTCCCATTAAACTTAATGAAATTATGTCCACTGGAGATCCGGATTGGCTGGAGCTGTACAATACCGGCACAGAAACCGTAGATTTATCAGGATATAAATTGACCGATAGCAGCCACGAATGGACAATAGACAATCTCAGTATTGGCGCCGGGGCCTATGTCACCTTTGATTGTGACAACACTGATATTCCCAATGTGGCAACTAATTTTAAAATCTCATCAGGAGGTGAAGAAATCACTTTGTACGATGCTTCCGGAGCGCTTATTGATCAAGTCACTACTCCCGATATGTCAAACCAAACAGGGCTTACCTATGGTCGTGAAAACGATGGGTCGGACAACTGGATAATTATGGGAGCCAGCAAAGGAAGTGCCAACAGTAACAACAACAATCCACCCCTAATAACCGCCGATGAATTAACTGAATTTGATACGATTTACGAAGTAGCTGTATCAGATGCCGATGGAATCAATGCCGTAAAATTAGTCCTCATTACCGATTCTACGGTTCAATCATTGGATATGGCATTTATAGACGGTAGCTATAAAGTTTCTGTTCCCAATTTTGAAATTGGCACCCAAGTTCACTATTTTATTAAAGCAACCGACAACACCGGATTAGTCTCCTATTTTCCCGAAACAGCGCCGGACACCCCCGGCAGTTTTTATATAACCAACGGTAATCCTATTTTTTTATCGGTAGGTTATGAAGGTGCTGATGGCAATAATATGGGCAATGTTACATTTAGTGTTCAAGCCTATGACAATGTGGAAGTTACACAAGTGAAACTGTATTATGTATTGCCCGGTTTTACCATTGATGATAAAATTTCTGTTACATTAGATTACAATGATGGTATTTGGACAGGCAGCATTCCTGCGCAACCTGAAGAAAGTATTATTAAATACTATTTAAGAGCCAAAAATGATGCGGGTAATAAAACATATTATCCGATGGAAAATGCTGATTTTGACCACGATGTTCTCAGCACTTGGCCTACCTATATGGCCGGAGAACCGGTTGTGATAAACGGTTTTTCCCTGTTTACCAATTCCAATCCTGTTTCCGGAAGTGACTTGAATTTCAATGTACATATTGCATATGATAATGGAGATGTGCAACAGGTCAAGTTGTATTATGTAATTAACTACGATGCCAACACATACGATGGCAGTCAAAGGGTCACCTTGGAATGGAACGGCGATTTACCCACCGATGATGACTTTTACCATTTTTCAATCCCCGCCTCCGAATTCAACACCGGAGACACTATTATCTGGTATATGAGAGCAAAAGACGGCAATGGAACCAAACAGTATTTTACACGAGGACAGGACGAAAATTTTGATAAAGATGTAATAGAAGATTGGGATGAAATAAGCATTATATAATTCGATAAATTCTAGCCCGGGGAAGATATTTTATTTTCCCCTTATTTCCATATTTTGAAACATCTGACACTTCTTATAGTTACTATATTACTTCTGGATTCTTGTCATAAGAACCATTCGGCATCTACCCGTTTAGAATGGGAAAATGCTTATGACATCAATGTTCCGGAGCCATCAGGACTGGCTTCTACGGATTCGGAAAACGTACTATTGAGCGTCAGTGATCAGACCAACATGGTTTATAAAATGACGCTGACCGGTCAAATCATACAAACCTACAACTATACAGGACATGATTTAGAAGGTATTACAGGCTATACTTCCGGAACATTATTACTTGTCGAAGAACGAAATAAGAATATCATTGAACTTAATACCCTTACAGGTGTCAGCCATATCCATTCGATAGCATACGAAAATGAAGAAGCCAATTCCGGTATGGAGGGTATTGCCTACAATCCCAATACACAAACCATTTATTTTTTAAATGAGAAAAGACCCGGTAAGCTTTTCCGGTTAAACACCAATTATAGTATAACGAATAGTATCGAGTTAGATTTTGCACAAGATTATTCCGGAATAGTTTATGATGCTGATGCCGATGTGTTATGGATTCTAAGCGATGAATCGCAAAGCATTAACAAATGTACACTAGATGGAATGTTGATACAATCCTATTCCATTCAAGTTCACAAACCGGAAGGTATCTGTATAATTGATGATAAAATATACATTGTCAGTGATTCAGAAGAAAAACTCTATATCTTTCCTAAACCCGATTAATAATTTATAAAAACAAGAAATAATGAGCAATCATACTATGCAAATTGGAGCAATATCAAAACCTCGTTTTGAATTTAGATCCTTTGGACAAAATTTTAAAGAGTCAGCCCGATTAATGGCTCGTCTATCGGTACCGGTCCCTAGAAAAGTATGGGAACGTGAATCGGATGAAATTTATATTTTATCCAAAACCAACGATATAAACAATACCAAAATAAGAGATGGTAAGATGGATATTAAAACCTATGTGCAAACCCTGGATGGTTTGGAGCAATGGAATCCATTGATGAAAGCGACATTTCCTATCAGCAAAAAAATACTCAAAACAGCCGTGTTTCCTGCCTTTCAAGTCCCGACACCCGAATTAAAAAAAGACTCCTACACTCTTGAAGAATTTTTAGCTATGATAAAGAATCATAAGGATTTGCAAAGCGTACGGGTACATAAACACCGTTTTGGATATATGGTCAACAACAGCATTTGCGAAGTAGCCGAAGTATTGATTAATGGAGCAAAAGTATGGACGATCAATTCCGAATCAACAGAAATTGAAGATATTAAAAAGACACTTGAAGAGATACAACTTACCGGAGTCGAAAACATCAATTATCTACAAGCCATCAAACGAGTTATCGGTTGGATTGACAAACCCTTAGCTAACTAATTATATTAATTTTAAAAAATACGAGCATTATGTCAAATCAAGAGATAGAACGAAAATTTCTCGTTACAGGCGATTTTAAAAAATATGCAACAAAAAAAACACCTATTGTTCAGGGCTTTCTCTCTACCGTACCCGAAAGAACGGTGCGGGTTAGAATCAAGGGAGATAAAGGTTTTCTGACCATCAAAGGAATCGGAAATAAAAGTGGTGCCTCGAGATACGAATTTGAAAAAGAAATCAGTATAGCCGACGCCAAAGATTTAATGAAAATATGTGAGCCGGGCGTGATTGATAAAACACGCTATATTGTTCCGGCATCGAACGGACTGATCTTTGAAGTGGATGAATTTTATGGTGACAATGAAGGCTTGACAGTTGCCGAGATAGAGTTGCCATCTGAAGATACCCAATTTGACAAACCCGAATGGTTGGGAAAAGAAGTTACCGGAGAGGTAGGCTATTATAATTCAATGTTGATGAAAAACCCTTATAAAAACTGGAAATAGCACACTGTTTTCCTCACACAAACCCGCTGACCTATTATGACTGCAAAACTACAAAACGGCTTCGATGTATTGGATATGAAAAACTATCGAATGGAGAAACTCCCCAAAAGGGATAAATCAAAATTTGAAAAAATACTAATGGCTGTTGGTGCACCATTGGCAATCGTGTCTTTTGTATTGATTTTGTTTGTTTTGGATATTCCCTTTTTGGATCATCTCAACACCTCGGCTTTGAGTAAAACCGCACAAGCCAATTTTGAACAAATAGGATTGGAAAATTTTATTTTTTCTAACAAAGCTATGTTAGCTATTTTTGTTGCCTCATTGATCCTGTGGATTACCGAGGCTATCCCCAACTATCTCACCTCGTTAATTCTAATCATCACATTGGTATTGACCCATGTACTTCCCGAAAAAGTAGCATATGCACAATTGGGGCATAAAGTAATGTGGCTCAATATTATGTCGTTTGTACTGGCGAGTATGTTGGTAGCGACCGGTGTGGCCAAACGCTTTGCTTTATGGTTTATTATCAAATTTGGGAAAAGTGCTTCATCAGTCATTATCAGCTTTTTGGTTATCAATTTGGTGTTATCACTTTTTATTTCGGCAACCACGGCAAAATCGGCTATTCTATTACCCGTATTTATGGTTGTTGCAGCTATATACGGTGCATCAAACGGTAAAAAAAACAATGTAGGTCGTAATGTATTACTACAAAATTTATTTCAAAATAATATGGGAGCCAGCTCCTTCCTAACCGGTTCCGGAGCCAATCTATTAGCGGCTTCATTAATCGCAGGAGCATTGGGATCGGATATCTTTTTCTCACAATGGATGATTGCTTCATTTCCGGTAGCTCTTGGTTTGATGCTTATCGCTTGGATACTAGGAACGCGTCTGTTGTTTCCCATAAAAAAAGAAGACAGAAAGCCTCATATTGCCGGAGGGATGAATAGTTTAAAAAAGGATTTAGAAGCCTTGGGAAAAATTTCTTTTAACGAGATCAAATCCATTGTCATCTTTGTCAGTATATTAGCACTTTGGGTTACAGATCGTTGGCATGGTATCAGTCCTACGGCGGTAGCCTTTGTAGGAGCCATTGTGGCATTATTACCCAAAATAGGCATTGTCAAATGGAATGATGTAGATATTCCCTGGCATTTGTTACTGTTTTCTGCAGGTGCATATACGCTAGGAGCCGGATTTAAAGTAACTGACCTGCCCTCGTTATCGGTCAATGCTGCCTTTGACGCTATGGGATTTGGAGCACATACCCCTTTTTGGGTTTTGTATATGGTACTGACCTTTGCTATGGTTTTTAGTGCCCTTTTTATGCAATCAAAGACGATGCGATCTATGATATTTATCCCTATTGCCATCGGTGTGGCCATTCGTTTTGGTTACCCCATTATGAGTTTGGCTTTTCCGGTCGCTTTACTTATAGAACACGTCTATACATTGCCTTTTAACAGCAAACCGGCACTACTACTCTACTCTACCAATCATTACAGTATGAGCGATGGATTTAAGTTTGGGTTTACCATGCAAATTATCGCTTGGATTACCTCTATGTTAATGGCAATGACATATTTTAAGTGGCTGGGAATTACACCCAACGGATTGTTTTAGCCATGTTTGATGAGAATATCGTTTCAATACCGGATACATTTTTCACTATAATTTTTTGCAAAGAATAAACTATGCCCTATATCAATACTACTCTTTTTAAGCCTCAATTCTTTTTTAAAAACAAACATTTTAACACCTTATACCGGTATCTAAAAACACCCGAAAAAATATCGTTTAACAGAAAACGTATGCTTACTTCAGATCAGGATTTTATGGACTTGGATTTTGCCTTGGTCGGTTCTCAAAAAATCATCATAGCCATCCACGGACTGGAGGGTAGTTCTGAATCGGGCTATATCCACTCACTTGCCTATCTAGCTCATCAAAATAAATATGATTTGGTGGCTGTCAATTTAAGGGGTTGTAGTGGTGAACCTAACAAGAATTTAGCTTCCTATCACAGTGGAAAAACAGAAGATTTGCACGAAGTTATTCAATATTTAGAACATCATTTTGATTATACTGAAATATACATAGTAGGTTATAGTCTGGGTGGAAATCTCACCTTGAAATATATGGGAGAAAACACGTCAAAACTTCCTAAAAAAATAAAAGCAGCTGTGGCTGTTTCAACACCTTGTGACCTAAAGGGCGCTGCATTAATCCTTGGCAAAGGAATCAACCGGATGTATCAAATGAATTTTTTAAAAACACTTAAAAGAAAAGCCTTGCAGAAAATCAA
>CAYNFJ010000095.1:0-7766 GCA_964396505.1 uncultured Polaribacter sp.
TCTTCCGACCAAATTGTCGTTTGCCCGAAAGCCATTTGCAAGCTAAAAAGCGTTAATAAAATAAGTACTAATTTTTTCATAATTAACTATTTTTTTGGGTTGTTTTATTGTGTTGTTTTTCTTTTAATGTATAGATAGACCGGTGTATGGGTTTACTACCGGTTATTGCGTTATTCGTGCTGTGAGCGGAGTTGCCCTGTACCTCAAGTGCAGTCGAGCGGTACTTATAAAAAGCACCTAATAACAAAGCGAAAAATATTCCTGCTCCAATCCACCCGTCTATGGGTAAACCCGGTGGTGGTGGGTTGGGGTTGGGCGGTGTGGTCTGTGACCATAGCATAGCAGTACTTAGCATAGCCAAAATACTTACCAAAATCTTTCTAAGAATCAAATTTCTCATAAGGCTTGTTTTAAAAAATGCGCATAGGGACGCAAGATACTAAAAGTTAGGAATATACAGCTGGTTTTTTTTGATTTTTTTGTAACATTTATGACGGGAGGGAGCAGACTTTAGTGGGCAGTAAAAACACCAAATCTCAAATCTCAAATCTTAAATCTCAAATCCCTACCTTTACCCTATGAAAACCTATACAGCAGCAGAAGCCCGTCATCTTATGGAACGTTATTGTGCCTATCAAGAACGCAGTTATAGCGAAGTAGAAAAAAAACTCATCACTATGCGACTCATTCCTGAGTTACGGGAACAGATTATGACGCATCTGATTACCGAAAATTATATCAATGAAGCACGTTATGCCCAAGCTTTTGCCGGCGGGAAATTCCGGATTAAAAAATGGGGACGCATCAAAATACAGTTGGCACTCAAACAAAAAGGCGTGTCACCGGCGAATATCCAAACCGGATTGGCAGTAATTGATGAAAAAGAATACTTGGATACCCTATATCAAGTATGTATAAAATGGATCCAATCGCACGGCAATCCGGAAGTTGAACTTCCTGATAAAACCACTGATTTTAAAAGCTTTATACAAGAGAACACCTCATTTGAAGCGCGACAAAAGATGCTGAAATACCTGCAAAGTCGTGGTTATGAATTGGATCTTGTTTTTAAGTATATTATTCCGTAATGATCTGAGCTTGCGACCGGAAGTCACAGTGTCGTAAACAGGCTTACCCTTTTCCGGTAAAGGCATATATTAAATATACCTTTACAGGAAACTAGACAAATGCAAGCTTAGAATCAAGAAGCTAGTCCACTATTAATTTTTTAGTAAAACTTCCGTTTTGAGTCAAGAAATGGATCATATAAACCCCTTGAGCCGAAAATGGTAAATCAAAGATTTGTTCCGAATCGGGTTGCATCTCTCTTTGTAAAATCAATTTACCGACACTGTCAAAAATACGGATATGTACCGGCATTTCATTACGCCAATGTATGCTGAACAAACCTTCCGTAGGATTGGGAAACAACTGTACGTTTTGAGCTAAATAATCAGTTACTCCCACTGTTTCTCCTGAAATGACAAAATCATCGATTAAAGCCCCTTCTCCTGTTACACTTTGATCCGATGCAAAATGGAAGCGGAACAGTACACTGGGTTCGTTGGTAAGAGCCGATAAATCATAGGAGTATTCCGTAAGTGTCGAAACCGTACCGGACCATTGTCCACCGATAGTCAAATCGTGATCGGAGTAAGTATTATTATACCAATTCGGGTCTGATGCCGTACCCAATACCTGCCACGTATTTCCATTATCCAAGGAGTATTGCATATAAAGCACATCCCAATCTACTTCAATATCAAAAGCCATTTGAAAACTCATCACCGGATTGGTAATAGTAGTCAAATCATAACAAGGAGAAATCAAATTGGCCACCGTATTATCCGGATATTGTCCTGCCGGATTGGTAATATAGGCTTTGGTTCCGGAAGCGACTGTATTTAACAGTGCAGAACCGGGAGCAGCCATTTGCCATAAATCCGTTCCGCTATCTGGGTTTGTATCGACCAACCAAGCATCGGTACTCTCATTTTCAAATGAATTGACCATCGTAGGATCGGTATTTTGGTCATTTACGACAAAAGCAACCGACTTACGATTATTATCATCATACGTATCATTGTCAATAGAAACATTTACCGTTAATGTGTGCGATCCTTTAGTCAAGGAAAAAGTGTCTAAGTCAATTGTTTCGGATGTCGCAGCAGGGATATTTCCTGTCCAATTATAGCTATATGCATCAGTATCTAACCGGTATGAAATATTGATAGCCGTTATAGGATTCAAACCTTCATTTTTAACGGTAATACGCGGCGTTACATCACCACATTGCACATTGGAATAGGTTGGATTTGTAATAGAAACCAAGCGTATTTCATAATCCGGTGATACGACCGGAATACTCGATTGCCAAACTCCGCGCCCATAAGTAGAAGCAGTAATAATGTTATCATTGGTATTCACTTCTAAATCGGTGATAGATACATTGGGTAAATGGGTTGAAAACACTTGCCAATCCGAAGCAGTATCATCTAAATAATATACTCCCAATGAAGTGCCTACATAGACCGGATTATTGGGATTGTGTTTTTGATGGCGTATCACATTCTTTGATTCAGCAGGTAAATTGCCGGTAATGTCTGTCCAGGAAACGCCTCCGTCAACTGATTTATACACTTTTCCATTGGATCCATTGGTAGTTACCCAAAGTATGTTGGAATCGGAATTGTGAACTTCAATAGAACTGATGTTATTTCCGGTAAAAGAATAATTAATTTGATTGAACTCTGTGTCTTGAACCGTTTTCTTATACAAATTTATACCTCTAGAGACATACAAATTAGTAGAATTAGAAGGATCAACTTCGATATTTGATAAATTATTAGGAAATTCAGTAGAAGAAATCTGAACCCACGAACCGTTTAGCAATTTATATAGTTTTTTATAACCTGCCAAGAGCCTTCCGCTCTTGTCAATAACCAGAGGTGTAACCCAATTACCGGATTCTCCGGAAGGTGCACTTATTACATAACTACCACTAGCTCCACCGTTACTTGCCTTGTACAAGGAACCCCCACTTTGAATAAAGCCATACGAAGTATCCGGGTGGGTTGGATCTACAGCGGCATCCATCCCATCGGCACCGTGATAGTTATACCACTGTCCATTACTGTGAGCAAAACCACCGTTATCTTGCAGCCCACCTGCCATATAAGAAGCAGATTGCGGCGCTACTGAAATCTTATAAAACTGACTGATTGCCAGACCGGTAGTCAAGCTGGTAAAATGAGTACCATCGTCCATAGACCGGAATATTCCCCCATCTGTACCGGCAAAAAGAGTCCCGTTGTAATATCTTAAAAAATGAATATCAGCGTGGGTATAACTGATACCTGTGTCATTATTCCAAGTGTTAATTTGTACGAAATTATCTCCGCCATCAACAGATTTCCAGATATTGAGCACGCCTACAAAAAGGGTATTTTCATCGGTATCCGATACTGCCAAAGCCATATCGTACCAAGCTTGGCTACTCCCGTCGAATATATCATCATTTTCCAATGTCTGGGTAAAGGTAGTACCACTATCGGTAGATTTATACACGCCCTGAAAACCACCTGAGGCAGAAAGTACATATACATAATCGGTATTGGCAGGTGTTACATCTATGGTCAATCTACTGGAAGAACCCGGTAAACCGCTGGTGATTTGAGTAAAACTAGCACCCCCATCGGTAGATTTATAAAATTGAGAATCGGTAACGGCATAAATGGTATTGGGGTCACCCGGTTTTAGTTTAAAATCTTTGATATTTCCACTTCTTTTTAATGACCAAGAAGTACCGGCATCGGTAGATTTATACAATCCGCTGGAAGTCGCCACCCAAACAATATCGGAATTGGTCGGATCTATATATATTTCATTGGCAGAATTGCCACCTAAAGCACCGGTACTGTTCCATGTAGTGCCCCCATCGGTAGATTTCATCACGCCAACAAAATACGAGTCGCCGGCATCATCATCGCCGGTAGTAATGTAAATAATATCGGTGTTGTTCGGATCCACGGCTACCCCTGAGACCCCTATTTGTGGCAAAGTATCGGTCAATGGAGTCCAAGTGGTTCCGGCATCTTTAGATCGCCATAAACCGCCAGCCGGGGCACCCACATAGTAAATATTCGGGTTTACCGGATCTATCAAGGCAAAGATCACGCGCCCTTGTCCTTTGGACCAGGAGCCGGAATCTATAAAAGAAAAAGGGCCCATAGGATACCAGTCACTGTTTACCTGAACCGACCTGTTTTGAGAAGCCTGTTGCTCCATCTGTCGTTTTTGTTCCCAGGCTTGCCATAACTGTTGCGGTTTGGCAATATGTCCATCCGGATTGAGATAGAAATCCCAATGATATTCAGCACGTTTAAAGGGTTTATAACCACTGCCTTTTTTAGCGATATCAATTTGTTGAAAATAGGTGTTTGCCCGAGCTGATATTTCACTCAAAGTAAGATTTTCTACCGGTCTGCCGGTAGCAGCGTCTTGCATCCAAGGGGCGTCTTGTGATAATTGCGCAAAAGCGACCAATGGCAAGCATAGGATGCTTAGAAAAAGGAATTTGTTCATAATATTTAGTTTTTAGATTCGATAAAAAAGGGATTTATGTTAAATCAGAATAGATCATTTCTATTAGATTATTTTCGTTTTTATAAAGGACGAACTCGCCGTCTTTGATATAAGAAACCTTACCGGTCTCCTCTGATACTACCAATGATAAAGCGTCGGTTCGTTCTGTAATGCCAATGGCGGCTTTATGCCGTAAACCAAATCTTTTCGGTATTTTTTTAGCCGAAATAGGCAGTACGATACGAGTTGCCGTAATCTGGTTTTCCTTAATGATAACCGCACCGTCGTGCAAGGGGCTGTTTTTAAAAAAAATACTTTCCAAAATCGGTATATTTACTGTTATATTCATGCGATCTCCGGAATTTTTCACAAAATCCAGGCTGTTAGTTCGTTCTATGACAATCAAAGCGCCCGTTTTAGTATTTCCCAATTTAAAACAGGCTTTTACAATGCTATCTACATCTGTATTTGTGTGTAAGTCTGATTTGATAAAACGGATTTGTTTTAAAAAATTGCGTTTATTGGTGTAATTAGTTGATCCAATCATCAATAAAAACTTACGAATTTCTTGTTGAAATACAATCATCAAACCTACGGCTCCTACTCCCAACAACCCGCCTAAAATACCACTAAACATCTTTAAACCCATTGTAAAAGTGATTTTGTACATTGCAAAAAGCAGGGCTATTCCTATAAAAATATTGATAGCAACGGTCCCCTTAACCAATTTATATACGTAGTACAATAAAACAGCTACTAAAAGGATGTCTAGTAAATCTAGCAAATCAAAACTGATAAAATCAAATGGATTCATACCTTATAATTAGTCGGGTAAAAGTACAATTAATTTATCAATTTTCTAAATCTGAGTCACTACTGTTTACAACAAGTGAAACATGAAAAACCCCACTTGCCGGATGCTATTTATTGTTAAGAAGGTATTCCGTAGCTTCTACCGTGCTGGATTTGGGTAAAAATGTATTTAATTCCAAACGGTATTTCATATAATTCTGATAGTTCAGGTTGGCATCCAATTGCAATTGAATACACGATTTTTGCATAGAAGTAAAAAGCGATTGACTCCATTCGGAGCGGGCGTATCTTTTGCTATTAATCATAAAATAATCATTGGAGAAAATAAGCGTATAATTACAAGGTTTTTCCTTTTCCACCGTTCTGATTTCTGCATTGGTCAGGGTTAGATACTGGATGCCATCTATCTGAAAAAGGGCTATTTTTTTGTCCAGTATATCCGAGTAGCTCAAATAATCGTGTACTCCATCGACACTGTGGATGGTTTTTTTGGCTCGTTTTGCTTTGACCATTTGAAGCACCGGAATAACCTCGTCCATAGGCAGGCGTTTATCGATATTGATAATCCAATGGGTTGTAGAGATGGTATTGTTCTTATTGATATCTGCCTGGACTTTTTGGTCATCGAATTTGTAAAACACCCAGATTTCCGTATGATTTTGAATATTGGAAACACCGGAAACCGCAACTTGGGGTAATTGCAATGATTTGTTGGCACAAGCTATTAAAAGAGGTGTAAAGAGAAGAATAAATAGATATTTTTTCATTGTATATTGGGGATTTTTACAAACTATATTTTTTGATATTGATTGATGATTTGAATTACTTCAACGGCTTCTTTTACATCGTGTACCCGTAAGATATCCGCTCCGTTCAAAAGCGCGATGGTATGGGCGACACTCGTAGCATTTAAAGCCTGATCCGGTCTTTTTTGTAAGACTTTGTACAACATCGATTTTCGGGATATACCTACTAATACGGGTTTGTCAAAACTTTTAAAAGCAGGTAAATTTTTTAAAAGCTCATAATTTTGGTCTAGGCTCTTTCCAAAGCCAAATCCTACATCCAAAATTACATCATTTACCCCTAATTTCTGTAATTCTTCCAATTTTTTTTGAAAAAACATCCTAACTTGATGTGTCACATTGGTCTGAATGGGTTTTTTTTGCATATTTTGTGGTGTTCCCTGCATGTGCATTAAGATATAAGGCACCTTTAGCTTTGCGATGGTTTGAAACATCGTAGCATCCATGTTTCCTCCCGAAATATCGTTGATAATATGTGCTCCCATAGCTATTGATTCCCGTGCGATCTCACTCCTAAAAGTATCGATAGAAATGAGGGTTTGCGGAAACTCCTTAAGTACTGCTTGTAGCATGGGAAATAATCTGTCACCTTCTTCTTTACCGGAAATATGCACCGCATTAGGTCTGGAGGAATACGCACCCATATCTATTATGGCAGCGCCATCTGCGATATGTTTTTCCACCTGTTGTAAAGCGGCTTTTGTAGTGGTATAACGTCCCCCGTCATAGAAAGAATCCGGAGTGAGATTGATAATACCCATCACTATTGGAAAAGCCTTGGGGTTCAGTATGATTTGTGCCGGATGATTCATCAACTACCTACGGTATTAACAACTTTAGTCACTTGAGGAGCTTGGTATAGTTCCATCGCTTCAATTAAATCGGGAATGGACTCATGGACTAAAATCATATTGCGATTTTCGGGTCGTAAAAAACCTTCCTTGACCATGACATCCAACTGGTTCAACATCGGATTATAGAAGCCATTGGTATTGAGAATTCCTACAGGTTTAGATTCAATCCCCAACTGCCCGAGGGTTAAAGCTTCAAAAATTTCGTCCAATGTGCCAAAACCACCGGGTAGTGCAATATACCCATCGACCATTTTACTGATAATCACTTTCCGGTCACTCATATTTTCAGAAATAATCATTTGTGTGACTCCGTTGTGTTCCACTTCTTCATGACGCAACAAATGGGGAATAACACCAATAACCTCTCCTTTGTTTTTGAGCATTTCATCGGCAATGGCGCCCATCATTCCGATCTTTCCACCTCCAAAAACCATGGCAATGCCTTGTTGTACAAAATAAGAGCCCAGTTCAATGGCTTTTTTTCTGTAAACTGTATTGAAACCGGTACTGGCACCACAAAAAACCGCTATTTTATTCATATACAAATTGATTCAAAATGAACGGTAAAGGTATAAAATAAACCGATACGGAGTGGCAAAGTAAAAACCGGATTATTAAAAAAAACGTATTGCCATTTAAAAAGAAACATGTATCTTTTTTTTTTTCAAGCAGAAGACGGCATACGAGGTGATCTGGTGACTGGAGTTCA
>CAYNFJ010000096.1:0-7722 GCA_964396505.1 uncultured Polaribacter sp.
GGGTCGTACTCGGGAATCTAAACGAGCCCGTATCGGTCAAAATACCGGTGTACAGGCAAGTAGCAATTTCTTTTGTAATGGAAGTAACCTCATCGCAATTTTCCAAAAAATGATAAACCATTTGTGCAGTGGCACAAATACTTGTATCAGAGAACAAATAGCGGGCTACATCACTGGGTTGCTGATGGTGATCTATCATCACAAAAATACCCGGATAAGCTTCCAAGGTTTTTTGCATATCATCACCTACCCGGCTCAAATCATTAAAATCCATTAAAAAAATAATATCTGCTTTAGCTATTGCCCTTTTGGATTGCCCATTTTGTTTGTCAAATTTCAATACTTTGTCAGTACCCGGCAACCATTTTAAAAATTCCGGATATTCATTAGGAGATACCACCTTAACGCGATGATTTTTACCTGTCAAATAATGATACATTGCCAAGGAAGAACCAATCGCATCTCCATCGGCATTTTTATGAGGTACTACCACAATATTTTTGGGTGTAGCGAGTAATTCCGTAATTTCTCTAAATTCTTTAGGTGTCATAAGCTACAAAAGTACATTATTTTTTTTTATTGATATCTTTCTAAGGAATCCGATAAAAAGGAATAGAAAAGTTTGCTATTAGTATAAAAAAACTATTTTTACAAACTGAATCAACAACACAAATCTGTATGAAAATTTACCCGTTTATCCTAGTCTTATGGTTATTGTCAAGCACTTGTCAAAGTTATGTTCCAAAACATTCCGCACCTTCTTCGGATAGTTTTCACGCTGATTTTACACTTGCTTTTGGCTCCGGAAACAATCAACGAAAACCAAACCCCTTCTGGAAAGATATCGAAAAAAGAAAACCCAATGTATGGATTTGGGAAGGAGATGCCATCTATTCTGATACGGAAAACATGGATACTTTGGCAAAAAATTATACGATTCAAAAAAACAAAAAAGACTATCGCGAATTTCTAAGACATGTACCGGTTATCGGCACTTGGGATGACCACGATTATGGTGTAAATGACGGTGGTTATGAATATCCGCAAAAAAAAGCTTCTCAACAATTATTTCTCGATTTTTTAGATGTTCCCAAAGAAGATATCAGAAGACATAGAGAAGGCGTCTATTACAGCAAAGACTACGTAGTGGAAGGTCATAAAATTAAGATTTTATTGTTAGATACACGCTATTTCAGAACCCCTTTAACCAAAGATTCCCGTCCACATAGAAGATACCAACCCAATGAATATGGTGAAGGCACAATGTTAGGAAAAGCTCAGTGGCAATGGTTACAAGATGAATTAGAACATTCCGATGCCGATTTTAATGTGATTATGAGCAGTATTCAGGTACTGTCCGGAGAACATGGCTTTGAAGCTTGGGGAACCATGCCACACGAAATTGATCAATTGGAAAAAATTATTGTCCAATCCAAAGCAAAAGGGGTCTTTATACTATCAGGAGACCGGCATGTTTCTGAAGTTTCTCGAAAAAATATCGGTGATAGATTTTATCCTCTGTATGATTTTACCTCCAGCGGGTTGACCCATTCTTATAGCCGGTTTTCAGGAGAACCCAATATGTTCCGGTTCTCTCCCGTTGTATTTCAAAAAAGCTACGGAATTGTAGGTTTTGATTTTTCCAAACATTCCATTACTTTTGAAATGTGGGGAGTCGGCAATCAATTATTACAAAAGATGGAAGTACAGCTCACACATTAAATATAATTATTCAAACAACCATAAAAACCCAAAAAAATGAAAAAATTATTAATTATTACACTGATTTTCAGTATTCAAACTACATTCTCTCAAAATCTGTACCCCCAATTATTTGATGGATCGAGTGGCATTACCAACGGTTATGGTGCTTGGGGTCCCCACAATTACATCAGAGAAGCCGGTGTAGATGTACCAGACAAAGGTGTTATTACCTTTTACCATCCGGATACAGCACCCGAACAAAAGCCCACTATTTTCTTTATCTCCGGTTGGGGACAGACCTATATAACCTATGACAAGTTTTTTAAATACGTAGCAAGTTTAGGCTATCCTGTGGTCAATATATACAATTATGATCCCGGTAGTATCAATGACAGTTACCAAAACTCCATAGATATGATGCAACAGGCGGTTTCGGAACATGCTGACTGGATTGATACTACTAAAGTGGGATTAATGGGACATTCGTATGGTGGAGGTTCCACTATTTGGATTGGTAAACAAGTTTTTGACTCCAATGGGTTAAATTGGGGAACGGATGGACGTTTTATTATGATGTTTGCCCCTTGGCTTTCTTTTAAAATGGAGGCTACCGATTTACAAAATTACCCACCCAATGTAAAATTAGTAGTATTACAAAGTTACGATGATTGGCATAATGGCGGTCCCAATTACAACACCGACCCTCGTGCTGTACGGGCTATGTATGAACTGATCAACATACCCGATTCTGAAAAAGACTATATCACAGTTTTTTCGGATGAAGATAGCACGCATGAATATGTGTATAGTGGACATACTTATTCCTACGAAGCCAATCATTATATCAGCTACACCGATATCATCAGTGGTTATAACAATCCTTACGATGCGATGGATGTATATCTATCCAACCGGTTGACACATGCGATGATTGATTATGTTTTTGAAGGAAATGCTTCAGGAAAAACAGTTGCTTTAGGAAATGGTTCTGCCTCCCAAAAGGATATGGGAATTATGCCGGATTTGGCTGTAACCGACTATTATATAACCAACCGTCCGGAAAGTGCTTTTGAGTACAAATGCTCCGATGATGATCCGAATACTTGGGGCAACCCCACCATTTGGAAATTACAAGATTATTGTGAAGATGCCGATAATGATGGAGTGATTGACAATTTATCATTTGTAGATTTACCAAAAATACGATTCACCGTCTTTCCCAATCCTTCTAACTATTTTATTCAATTGCAATTTTCATCGAATAATCAAACCATTAAAGAAATACAAATTACAAATCAGCTCGGACAAATCGTTTTATCACGAAAAAACTGTGACAACTACTTATTGGATATTTCTTCATTGACAACAGGAATTTATAACATCCAAGTAATTACCAATAGAGGAATTGGAAATCAAAAAATAATTGTAGAATAGTTTTTATTGAACATATTCAAAAAAATAAGTACTTTCGCAACTTACAAAATCATATTAATAATTTAGAAATGACAACAAACAGAACTTTTACAATGATTAAGCCCGATGCGGTTGAAAATGGGCATATAGGAGCTATCTTAGATAAGATAAACGCCGGTGGCTTTCGTATTGTAGCGATGAAAATGACACAAATGACTCGTAGAGATGCCGAATTGTTTTATGCCATTCACAAAGAACGTCCGTTTTTTGGAGAATTGGTAGATTTTATGACACGCGGTCCTATCGTTGCGGCTATTTTGGAAAAAGACAATGCGGTAGAAGATTTTAGAGCTTTGATAGGAGCTACCAATCCTGCGGAGGCTGCGGAAGGAACCATTAGAAAATTATATGCAACTTCTATTGGAGAAAATGCGGTACACGGTTCAGATAGTGATGAAAATGCCGCTATTGAAGGTGCTTTTCATTTTTCAGGAAGAGAACAGTTTTAGAATTAATAATGAACATTCAAAGCCTGTTTTGACATTTTTCAAAACAGGCTTTTTTATTGCATAATCTGCTTTAATTCTGCTATAACATAATCTATCTCTTGGACAGTGTTCAGTTTGCTAAAAGAAAAACGAACCGAACTTTTACGTACTTCATCATTATTCAATAAAGCTTGTAGGACATGAGAGCCTTGATTACTACCACTCTGACAAGCACTTCCTCCGGAAACGGCGATTCCTTTTAGATCCAAAGTAAATAATAGCATCGGGATTTCCTTGGGAAAACGTACACTTAATATGATATAACTGCTTTTATCTTTATCTTCACTAGCTCCATTAAATTGGATGGATGGGAAATTTTCCTTTAATTTTGCTATAAAATACGATTTCAGTTGTTGAATATATGCTTTATCTGCCTCCAGATGATCACAAGCCAGCTGCATAGCCTTTTCCATACCAATAATACTGTGGATGTTCTCGGTACCGGCTCTGGCACCTCGCTCCTGCTCACCTCCTATCAGTAAGGGATTAATCGGTGTGCCTTTTTTAAAATAAGCAAAGCCCACTCCTTTAGGTCCGTGAAATTTATGGGCACTTGCCGTGATAAAATCTATGGGTGTTTTTTGCAAATCAATCTTAAAATGCGCAACCCCTTGTACGGTATCCGAATGAAAAAGAGCTTGATGTTCTTGACATAAATCACTGACCTTTTGGAGATCTAAAAGATTTCCTATTTCATTATTAACCATCATCAAACTCACTAAGGTCTTCCCTTGCACTTGAGTTAACAAACGCTCCAAATCATCATAATCTACCTGCCCATCTTCCTGCAAAGCAACATAATGAATACCCAAATCATATTCTTTAGCCAATGCTTCAATAGTATATAAAACGGCGTGGTGCTCTAGCTGAGAAGTCACTATATTCTTTACTCCTAAATGCGAAACAGCATTGCGTAAAATTAAATTATCAGCTTCACTTCCTCCGGCGGTAAATACAATTTCGGAGGCAGTTACATTCAAATAGGAGGCAATGTTTTTTCTGGCTGTTTCTACCTTTGTTTTAGCTTTCCTTCCAAAACTATGTGTAGAAGATGGATTGCCGAAAACTGCTTGCATCTGAGTACACATTATTTGGGTCACCTCGGGTAAAATAGGCGTAGTAGCTGCATTGTCTAAATATATTTTCATCGATACTTCTAAATTATCTATTAGTCTTTTCATTAATAAGGGCTGTCCAAATACTTAATTCGCCCGTATCATAACGTGTCCAGATAGGTCTTACCACACCATTGTAAGCACTGATGTTGTTATAATCACCAAAAAAAACATCCGTAGCGGGTGTAAAGGGTTTGTCAGAAATGATTTCATTGGTAAAATGATTTCCACCATCTTTTGATACAGCCAATACAACATCTACTTTATTGTCTTTATAACGACTTCTATCGTAATAGACAATATAGATATAACCTGTTACGGCATCTACAGCCATCCAAGTAAAAAATTGATGTGAACGAGTCTTGTCTTGATTTACTTTGAGAGGCGGTGACCAGGTCAAGCCTTGATCTGACGACTTCATTAAGAACACGTCTGTATTATTTTTTCCATTGCGTTGGTCTGTCCAATTCACATATATTGTCCCCGAATATGTAGAATTACTTACATCTACCACCGTAACCGGCATACCGTTACAACGACCTATACCCGGAATGTTTTGCGCCCACCCGCCGGGTTGGTCTGTTAATATTTTATCTTGATGCCAAGACAGACCATTGTCAAAACTCTTATCAAAATACAGCTGTTTGTTCCAAGCCCAAGTCACATAAATGTTTCCATCTAAATCAACAGCTGGCACAGCCCCTTCGGTCGTATTATCATCGTCCAAAGCATCCCCTTCCAGATCACTGATACTTATCGCTTTACTAAAATGCACTCCATTATCCGATGATTTGGCAAAACGAATACGGCTTTTATCCTTTTTATTTTTACTGGCATATTTATCAAACTCGGTCCAGGTAACATATATTTCTCCGGTTTTAGGATGGCAAATTGCCCAAGCTTTATCCTGTTGCTTAGGGCTGTTGTAACCTATACCATAACCTTGATTCCAATTTTTTCCACCATCTTGTGAACGATGTATGACAATTTGATTTAAAAAATCGGAACTGGCATACGCGAGATTATCGGGATTGGACAAATGTAAATAAAAGAAATCTCCTTTAGCATTGGTCAATAAACACGGATCACCATACACCCCTAGAACAGAAGTCAATACCCCGGATTTCCAAGTCTTACCAGCATCCATTGAATAGTGATACCCGTCCAAAACACTACCGGCAACTATATTTTTAGGATTGGTGGGATTAATCGCAATAGAAGGTTCACAAGGCCCTGTTTGAAAAATTTCACCTTCCGCAATTTTTATATTTTGATAGTTACTTTTATATGAAATATTTTTTACAACTTGCAGATGTGTAACATTTTGAGAGGTAACGCAACTAATCAACAACACGAAATATAATATAACAAGGTATTTCATACGACCAAAAGTAAGAATTTTAATTGTATTGTATGCTAAAGAAACTTTTATTTATAGCGCTTATTCCATTACTGTCATTTGCTTGGCATAAACAGTATTATAGTCTAACTACATTGGATTATAACACAAAAGAAAAATCCATTCAAATTACGATGCAATTATTTACAGATGATATGGAATTGGCTATGAATCAAGAGTTTGAAAAGAACTATGAATTGGGAACTCATCGTGAACTAGCTCAGGCAGATGCATCCATAAAACTGTATTTATCCGAACGTTTCCAAATACGTGTTAATGGTAACAATACGCCATTTGACTTTGTAGGAAAAGAATATGAAAAAGATGTGATGTACGTTTATTTAGAAATAAAGCCCATCGAAAAAATACAAAATCTTCAAATTCAAAACAAGGTACTCATCGATACATATCCCGAACAAAAAAACATCATAAAAGTAAATTATCTCAAGCAACAAAAAAGTTTAGTTTTAACTCAACAAGACAATACCGGTAGCCTCGAATTTTGATACCAAAAATAAAACACTACCTTTGGTTTTCTATAAAACGCATTACAAATGAAAAAAATATTTTTAAGTCTGTTAATTATCATCAGTTCATCCATTGTAATTGTCGCCCAAAATCATAATAATCAATCATCCGATTCTAAAGAAATTGATGTAAAAGCCGGGCATTACAATATCAGTAAATTCAAACAATTAAAAGAAGAATTGGCCACGCCCAATGCTTATAGAACCGCTTCTGGTGCCCCGGGATTTGCTTATTATCAACAAAAGGCAGACTACAAGATGCATTTTATTCTAGATGATAAAAATCAAAGAATTTATGGTGAAGCGACTGTAACTTACCACAATAATTCACCGGACCCATTGGATTATTTGTGGATGCAATTGGATCAAAATATAAGAGCCAAAAACTCATTGTCCAAAAATACAGATGGAGGTGGACCCGGCGTAGGGTATCAACCCCAAAAATTTGTAGAAGAATTTATGGGCAAGCCTTTTGACGGTGGTTTCAAGATTGATTATGTAAAAGATATGGATGGCAATGATTTACATTATGTGATCAATGAAACCATGATGCGAGTGGATTTACCCAATACTTTAGCTCCTAAAAGCAGCGTGCAATTTAAAATAAAATGGTGGTACAATATCAATAATTATCTTATTACCAGAGGACGTTCCGGATATGAACATTTTGACAAAGATGGGAACAACCTTTACATCATTGCTCAATTTTTTCCGAGAATGGCTGTTTATAACGATGTAGAAGGTTGGCAAAACAAACAATTTTTAGGACGCGGGGAATTTGCCTTGGTATTTGGCGATTATGATGTTTGGATAAAAACTCCTGCAGATCATATTCTCGAAGCAACAGGCGTGTTGCAAAACAGAGAAGAAGTATTGACCAAAGAACAAATGTCCTATGCTGCAACGGATGCTTGGGTATGTTTGGAACTCTATTAAAAATTGGAAAGCCTTGGGCATGTCAGTTGAGTAGGCATTTTCGCACACAGAATTGCGAGGGCAGAGCATTGCCTTACTCA
>CAYNFJ010000097.1:0-7126 GCA_964396505.1 uncultured Polaribacter sp.
GGATACTTATAAAATTGAAGTAATCCAGTTTTTAAAATCAGTAAAATTAGCAGGAGAAACACCGTGACCGGAATGGTATTCTTTGTAAATATGATTGATATCCAATTGGCTTAAGCGTGTGGCTGTTTTACGAGCTGCGGCAATGGGAATTACGGAATCTTCTGTTCCGTGAGAACAGAAAAAATTCAGTTTTTTATAATGAAGATTGGGCTGGTTGGGGGTTATTTCTTTATTGATATAACCACTTAATGCTATGATATTCTGTATTTTTTCGGGATAATTCAATGCGATGGAATAACTTAAAATACTTCCTTGACTAAAACCCAATAAAAAACTCTTTTCAGGTTTAAAATGGTACGTACGTTGTAAAAAATCGATCAAATTTAGAATCATATTCTGTGCTTCTAGGGCTTCGGGGATATTAGAAACCAAATGATTTTGGGCATTCATTTGCAGACTGTACCAAGCAAAACTATCCAAGCCCAATGATAATGGCGCCCTAGCACTGACTATCAGCAGTTCATCCGGTAATTCAGAGGCAAAAGAGAATAAATCATTTTCATTACTTCCATAGCCGTGTAACATTAATAATAAAGGGGTTTGTTCTGTTGCCTGAATTGGCTCCCGTACAATGTATTCCAATAATTTTTCCATTTTATATATAAAAAAACGACTAAGTCTTCTCTTTATATTTGAAAAGACTTAATCGTAGGTTATCTGTTTTTAAAAAATGTTTAGATTCCTTTAAACCAATCTTGGAATAAGTCTCCCACTAGAGGTATCTTTTTTTCTTCTCCTTGAATAGCGCCAATAAATCCGATAATCCACAGTACAAATAAGGCTATAGAAATAACCATACTTGCTTTTACTGAAAAGCTTCCAATTCCAAAACTGTTTATCAAACCAAAAACTCCCAATCCAATCATTTGACGAATGTGAAAAGCGGCAAAAGTATTTTTTTTGTCATTGTTCATCACATACGCAATAATGGTTCCAATTAGTGTAATATAGCTAATAATAGCCATTGTTTTTCCTTCTTCAACCACGTTGGTTACAGGTTTGTTTGCTTCTTCCATTTTGTTTAAGTTTAGTTAATTATTAATTTGATTGTAAAAATAGTGAATTATTTTAAAATAAGTTGATTTTTATTAAAAATTCCATAAACCTCTCCTTTGAGTTGCTTTCCTAGAAAAGCGGCGTTATGTGAAGAAGAGTAGATATGTTCTTTAGCAAATGTCCAATGTTTGTCCGGGTTAAAAAAGCTGAGATTTGCTACAGCTCCTTCTTTTAATTCGGGAATTTTTATCCCGAACACTGCCCTGGGATGAATGCTGATGTGATCGATAAAATCATCTAAATCCAATTGGCTATTGACTGCGCCAAAAAAACTTTCCAATCCAATGCTTCCGTCTTTAGCCAATGCAAACTCCTTTTTTTTACTTTCGATATCCATCGGTTGATGGTCGCTGGTTATGATGGTTATGACTCCTTCTTTCACCCCATTTTGTAAGGCTTTGCAATCATCTTTTGAACGCAATGGCGGGCTTACTTTGTAATTGGTATCAAAATTTTCTAATTCACGGTCGGTTAGAGTCAAATGATGGGCACTGACACTACAGGAAACTTGCAATCCTTTCTTTTGTGCTTTTTTGATAAGGGCTACACTTTTTTGAGTGGTGACGGTGGGGATATGTAAGCAACCACCGGTATATTCCAGTAGGTGTAAATCCCGTGCAATCCGTATTTCTTCGGCTAAACCGGGATTCCCTTTAAACCCTAATTCCAAAGTATTTGCACTTTCATTGGCACTGCTGTGATTGGTAAGATTATTATCTTGAGGAAAACTCATAATGATTCCGTCAAAAGCTTGTGCGTAGCTCAATATGGTTTTTAATAAATTCGGATTGTGGGTCCCTGTTTTATAATCATTGAAAGCTATGGCACCGGCTTGTTGCATATCATAGAGTTCCGCCATCTCCACTCCTTTACTTTCTTTAGTTAAACTTCCGATGGGGTAAACCCTTGTAGGATATTTTTCCGTGGCAGAAAGCAGGTAATGAATACCGGCTTTATTATCTGTAACGGGATACGTATTGGGATTTAACGCAATACCTGTAAAACCACTTTTGGCAGCGGTCAGTAATCCGTTTTGAAGGCTTTCCCGTTCTTCATAACCGGGTTCTCCAAAGGATACACTGCTGTCAAACCAACCTATGGAAACATGCAGGTTCTCCAGTTGTAATTCCTTTACCTTTTTCGTGTTTTCAATTGTGGGAGCCATACGTTTAATCAGCCCATTTTCAATTAAAATATCTCTTTTCTTTCGATGTAAGGGGCTTTTTTTGTCAATGATTACAGCAGATTTTACTAATAGGTCCATAGTTTATAGAAATTTGAGTAGAAGCATTTCGATGAGTAAGAAAAACAAAGCCATCAGTACAAACCATTTAAAATAGGATTGTACACTTTGCAGATTGGCTAAATGGGTCATACTGTCTTTCACTTGGGTAAAAACAAGGATGTTTTTATGGGCTTTAACAAGGTCATTTACCTGTAAATATTGGAGTTTGCTTTCTTCTTTTGGGGTGTTATAAGCGATGTTTTGTAGGATCGTATCCTTGTTCTTAATTTGATAAAATCCGCTGGAACGGGGACTTGCATCGGTATAAAGTATTATTTTATCCGGATAAATTTCTTGTCTGGGAATAAAATCAGATTGTTTGCCAACAAGATGAACCACACTTTCATTTTCCATTTTTTTAGGCACACTTATCTTGTTTTGTTTGCCTAAACGATAGCTTAATTGGGTTTGTAAAAAACTTTGTTTGGCCATATTATAAAACACGGGAACAACCAAAGGAGATTGTGTAAAATTTCCTGTTTTTTTATCCAAGGCTGCAGCAACCAGATACACTTTTCCTTTGCCAACCTGTACTTCACTGATAAACGATTGATTATTCTCAAAACTGAGAATGGGTTTTTCATTCGGAAAAAACCCATCGAAATAGGTATGTACAGCAGGGTATTGAAAATTGCGAATCTTTTTTTCAAAAACATTTTTCAAAATAGGATGAGAGAAGTGAATCTGTGTGATTAATAAACTGTCGGTTATCTTATCGGTTATTTTTCCCAGCGCAAAAGAATTATAGCGATTGTTAAGACCATTTACCGATGATTTTGCGGTAGGAATCATAACCAGCGAACCTCCTTTTTCTACAAAAGATTTGAGTTTGTTCAGCAGTACATCGGTAATTTTCAAATCGGTGTTTAGTACAATGAACTGTTGCCGGTCCAGTAGCTCAAATGAAATCTGTTTTGGAGACTTTTTTATCAAATGAAATTCATCGGGAGTGTAAATTTTATCCAGAAAAGAATGTTCTTGATCTGTGACTAAGAGGACTTGAATTTTGGCTGTTTTTTGAAAGGAAAGATAATAGGTGTTGTCAAATAGATAACAATCTTTATCCGATATTTTTAATACGATATCCCGATGCGTTTTTGGAATTATAAGCGGAAGGGTTTGTAGGCTGTTTTGGGCTAAATCAATAGTGCTTTTTGCTAAAATAATATCTTTGTCCAAGGCGGTAATACCGGTTTTTACGGTTTTATTGCCACGATTGTGTAATACGATGTTCAGATTGAAATTATCAGGACTAGTATCGGTGGTGAACACACTGTCAATACTGATATTGAATTTTTTTTCAGGCAACAGTTGAACCAAGCTAATCACTTGATTGCCGGTGTCAGGTATTGATTTAATATTTTGAAAATCAGATATTAATAGGGTGTTTTGGTATAGGTCTTTTTGCTTGGAAGCCCATTGATTTATCCGTAGAAAAACAGTTTCCAAAGTGCTATTCACTGGAGTGTAAGTCGTGTTTTTTAGTGCATCTATCAGTTGCTCTTTGTTTAAATCTGTTTGAACATCATCATTTGTAATTAAGTTGTAGGTTCCTTTGCCGGGTATGTTTTCGGCTAGATCTTGTACCGCTTTTTTTAAGAGTTCCCCTTGATTTCCCTTTGCCTTCATACTTAGGGAGTTGTCCAGATAAATACGGGTATTCCACGATCGGGATACATCGTTTTTGGCAAAATAGGGCTGAGCAAAGGCTATGATGATAGCAGCAAAAGCCAGTAGTCGGGCGGCTAAAACCAAATATTTTTTAAGACGCGAACTTTTGCGGGTTTGTTGTTCTATCTGTTTTAAAAATTTGACATTTGTAAAACGGGTAGTTACAAAACGCTGTAATTGAAATAAATGAATTAATACGGGAATCAGTAAAGCAAAAAGTGCGTAAAGAATTTCAGGATGCTTAAACTGCATTTGTTAAAGATTTTTCAAAAATACGATTATTATTTTAATTTTCGGATACTCAGCCTTCATTTTGTAAAAATAGCGTTTGTTTTCGATCCGGACCCACCGATAGAATGGTAATGGGCACTTGGACAAAATTTTCTATAAAACGGATATATTTCATCAAATTATCAGGAATTTTAGCAACCGATTGGATGGCGGTAATATCTTGCTGCCAGCCATCAAAATCGGTGTAAATCGGGTGCACATCTTCCGAATTTATCGAATAAGGAAAATCGGTAGTTTCCTTTCCTTTGTAAAGATAGGAAGTACATGCTTTGATGGTTTGAAAACCGGATAAAACATCACTTTTCATCATAGCCAGTTGAGTTACTCCATTGAGTTCAACAGCATATTTCAATGCCACTAAATCCAACCATCCACATCGTCGGGGTCTTCCTGTAGTCGCCCCGAATTCATTGCCGGTTTTGGCTATTTTCTTGCCATCTTCATCGAATAATTCGGTGGGAAAAGGACCGGAACCTACCCGTGTGGTATAGGCTTTTATAATGCCGTACACTTCACCGATCTGATTGGGCGCTACACCTAGTCCGGTACAAGCTCCGGCAGCGGTTGTGGTAGAAGAAGTGACAAAGGGATAGGTGCCAAAATCGATATCTAACAGAGCGCCTTGGGCACCTTCGGCGAGTAGTTTTTTTCCATTGCGCAATTCTTTGTGGATAAAGGAAACACTATCGATAAAAGGGATTTGTCTTAAAACAGCGATTCCTTCAAAAAAGGCTGCTTCCAATTCTTGCATGTCAAAATCTATTTGCACTTCAAAATGCGATAGCATCTTAAGGTGTTTGTTTTTGAGATGCCGGTATTTTTCCATCCAATCTTCCCTTTCTATATCACCAATACGCAAACCGTTTCTTCCGGTTTTGTCCATATAGGTAGGACCGATACCTTTTAGGGTAGAACCTATTTTGGCTTTTCCTTTGGCAGTTTCACTGGCGGCATCTAATAGCCGATGCGTGGGTAATATGAGATGTGCTTTTCTGGAAAGGAGTAATTTTTCGGAAAAATCGATATCAAATTGGGATAAACGATCCAATTCTTTTTTAAAAATGACGGGATCTATTACCACTCCATTCCCGATGATATTGGTAGTTGTGGGATGAAAAATACCGGAAGGAATGGTGTGCAATACATGTTTTTGACCGTTAAAGACAAGGGTGTGTCCCGCATTGGGCCCTCCTTGAAAACGGGCGATAATATCGTGTTGTTCAGTCAGTACATCTACAATTTTTCCTTTTCCTTCATCACCCCATTGTAAGCCTAATAATAAATTAATCTTTGGTGTCATGCGTCTTTTTTTGTTTGGTTCCATAAAAAACTAGCGAGTGTTTGTGAATAGATACCTTGAACACATCTTCGATGGTTTTTTTTATCAATTGTACTCTTGGATCGCAAAATTCTATGACTTCTTCGGTGTCTTCAATAATTAAATGATCGTGTTGTTTGTCAAAGTAAGATTTTTCGTAATAAGCTTGGTTTTGTCCAAATTGGTGTCTTCTAACTAAGCCCGATTCCAACAACAGTTCAATAGTGTTGTAGAGTGTTGCTTTACTAACCCGGTATTTTTTTGAATTCATATAAGCAAAAAGCGAGTCAATGTCAAAATGTTCTTTTTGGCGATAGATTTCCTCTAAAATAGCATAGCGTTCCGGTGTTTTCCGGTGTTTGTTGCTTTCTAGAAATTGTGTGAAAACTTTTTTTACAATTTCAAAATCATTTTGATTTACCATAACACTCTTACTAAAGTTTACCATTGGTGTCGCATACACTCTAAAAGCCATCCATACTTCGTTTGTCTTGGCAATTTTATGTAAGTCGATCGTACAAAAATAAGAAATTCAGTAAGAGATTGAATTGAATATTAAAAAAGAAATAAAAACTTATCCACAGTGTACATAAACCCGGGTGAGGCATCTTTTATATTATTTTTTCTTGGGTTCTTTTTCTCTGGCTACTTTTGTAACACCTTCAATGCTTTTTAAATTGGCGATGAGTTCGTTAAGTTGGTCTATATTTTTTACACTGACTCGTATATGTCCTTCAAAATAGCCGTCTTCACTATCTATATTAATCCGTTGAATATTGACATTCATAGCGTTGGATATCACTAAGGTTACATCGTTTACAATGCCTAAATTATCAATACCGGCAACCAGAATGTTTACTTTAAATTCCCGTTGAGTAGAATCTATCCATTTGGCTTTCAAGGTACGATAACCATAATTGGCACGCAGACTCACAGCATTAGGGCAGTCCACACGATGTACTTTTATTCCTTCATTGATGGTGATAAAACCAAAAACCTTATCACCCGGAATAGGGTTACAACATTTGGCATTAATATAGGGCAATGTTTCTTCATCTTTACCAAAAACCAATAAATCAAAACGTTGAGTTACTTCATTATCAAAATTAGCCGGATCGGTCTTTTTTCTTCTTTTTCCTTTGAATAATGAGACAAAGGAATTGCTTTTTTGATTGGCGTATTTTTTTAAATCAGTATTTGAAATAGAGCCGTTTCCAACTCTGTAAAACAAATCTAAACTGGTTTTAAGTTTAAAGAAATTGACTAATTCATTGATTGTCTTTTCGTTGTATTTTAGTTTTAAGGCTTTTAGTTTTCTGTGTAAAATCTCTTTGCCTTCTTCGCCTAATTTTTTCTGTTCTTCTTTTAAGGCATTTTTAATTTTGGAACGCGCACGCGATGTCACCGCATAATCCAGCCAAGCCAATTTGGGTTTTTGGCTATTG
>CAYNFJ010000097.1:7136-7711 GCA_964396505.1 uncultured Polaribacter sp.
TACCTGATCTCCACTTTTAAGCTCTTTGCTCAAGGGTACAATTCTTCCATTGACCTTAGCTCCTCTGCATTTGGATCCTACATCGGTATGTACGGCATACGCAAAATCAATGGGAGTGGCTCCTTTGGGTAAGGATTTGATATCCCCGTTGGGTGTAAAAGTGTAAATCTCTTTGGAATACAGGTTCAATTTGACATTTTCAACAAAATCTACCGCATTGGCTTCGGTATTTTCCAAAGCGTCTTTTATCTTGTTCAGCCAGTTTTCCAGACCGGTTTCTTTTTCTTTTCCGTGTTTGTATTTGTAGTGAGCTGCATAACCTTTTTCAGCTATTTCGTCCATACGATTGGAACGTATCTGTACTTCTACCCATTTTCCATTGGGTCCCATTACCGTTGTGTGCAGGGCTTCATATCCGGTAGATTTAGGCTGGGTCATCCAATCACGTAAGCGGATAGGGTTAGGGGTAAAGTGGTCGGTTACAATGGAATAGATTTTCCAAGCATCGTGTTTTTCGTCTTTACTCTGCGGTTTAAAAATGATACGAATGGCAAATTTATCGTACACTTCGTCAA
>CAYNFJ010000098.1:0-7707 GCA_964396505.1 uncultured Polaribacter sp.
TTATTATGCCAGATTTAACAGTCTGGACGAAAATAGTATGGAGCGTTTAGTGCTTTCCAACGGTGATAGATCAGAAGCGTCTGTAAAAGATCAAAAAGATGTTATTGTTCATGGGGTAAACGGACGTTCGATTAAAGCTAAGACAAAGAAACAGAGAGATATGGTGCGTGAATTGGTGAAGAACGATATGCTTTTTGCAGTAGGACCTGCCGGAACCGGAAAAACCTATACGGCTGTTGCCATTGCAGTTAAAGCATTGAAGAATAAAGAGGTACGACGTATCGTATTGACACGGCCAGCTGTTGAAGCCGGAGAAAACTTAGGGTTTTTACCCGGTGATCTGAAGGAAAAATTAGACCCTTATATGCAACCCTTATACGATGCTTTAAGAGATATGATTCCGTTTCAAAAATTGGAATCGTATATTGAAAAAGGAGTAATTCAAATAGCCCCATTGGCTTTTATGCGCGGTCGTACCTTAGATGATTCTTTTGTCATTTTGGATGAAGCCCAAAATACGACGCACAATCAAATGAAAATGTTCTTAACCAGAATGGGAAAAAATGCTAAATTTATTATTACCGGTGACCCCGGTCAAATAGATTTGCCTAAAAAACAAATTTCAGGGCTTAAGGAATCGCTATTGGCGCTTAAAAATATCTCCGGCATATCCATTGTTCATTTGGATGATAAAGATGTGATGCGACATCGATTGGTGAAGAAGATCATTACTGCTTATAAAGCATTGGAGTTGGAATAATATCATCTTGACGCATTTACTACGGGAATTCAGGATATAAAAAAGAGGGCTTCAAATTTATTTTGAAGCCATCTTTTTATATAAGCATTATAATCTAATAGCCTCTTACCGCTTTAAGAGCATCGATATTTCCATATCCAAAATCGCTGCTTTCGAAAGGATAAAGAGCGGCAGCCCATTTCATTCTTGCCAAAACTTGTTCTCTTGACCAAGAAGGATATTTAGCCCAGATTAACGCAGCAATACCGGCAGTAGAAGCCGTTGCTACAGAGGAACCTCCAAAATAGTTACTGGTATTATTGTAATAACCCGTAACCGGCTGATGATGATTGTTGTCGCGCTCCATCACATAGGTAAAATCAATGGCAGCACCGTAATGGCATACATCACATTCATCGTATTGTGTATTTTCTTCTACACCGGTAACGGCAATAGTTTGGCTCATACTGGCAGGGAAAATAACCGGATACCAATTGGTATAAGACGTAGAAGTACCACCGGCAGCCAATATCATTTTATTTTTGCTATAAGCATATTGTACCGCATCGGCAATATTCCCGATAGACCAAGGATATCCAATAGACATAGAAATAATCTTCACATCACTTCTTACGGCTAATTCTTGTAAAGCTTTGGTCACGCCTTTTCTTTCGTGATATCCGTTAAGGACAACATCGTGGGTGCCTCTATAGGATATTAAATTACATTCATAAGCCACGCCTACCGGTAAACCGGAGTTGTTATCAGGAGCGGCAACAGAGCAACAAGAGCTGGTTCCGTGACCACATTTATCGTGATAGCCATCTGTATGGGTAGCCCACCATTTCCAAGAATCGACATAAGTTCCGTATTTTTGAATATATCTTCCGGAGTAATAATCATCAAATTTATAACCCATATTGGGTTGATAATCGGACACGCCGGTATCAATAACACCGACACCGATACCACGTCCTTTGCTATATTGCCAAGCTTTGTTAATATTGTGAATGTAATAATTCCAAGGGACTTTGGCGCCACTGCTCAATGTGCCGTAATCGGCTTCATATATATAATCTGATCCGGTAGCACATCCGGAGTCACTGCGTTCAGCAGATTGAGTGGGTAATTCATAACCGGTAGGCTCTAAATATCGGATATTACCTAATTCTCGTAGTTTGGCAATGGTACTGTATT
The DNA here is from genome assembly GCA_964396505.1 of uncultured Polaribacter sp. Classification (GTDB taxonomy): domain Bacteria; phylum Bacteroidota; class Bacteroidia; order Flavobacteriales; family Flavobacteriaceae; genus DQTL01. Next base: position 1,937 of record CAYNFJ010000098.1, read on the forward strand.
GGGTTACCAGAATGTCAAAGTAGTTCAATACATCATTATCGTAGATAAGAATGTCTTTTTCTTTTTTATGCTCGTTGGCTAAGATAAGATTGATAAGTTGTTTTTTTTCTAAGACTAAAGAAGTGGATCTGTTTTCGTCAAAACTAGAGGAGCCATATCCTACAGAAAGAATATGATCACCATCCAATGTAGCACTCCATAAGAGTAAGTTGTCGGCATCTTTCCAATCAAATGAATTGGTAGCTTGAAAAGATTCATCAATCTTAGTTTGAATTTCAGAGGCGGTAAGTGGGGTAGTGGGGTCTTGTTGATTTTCCATTTGAGCTTTGGAGAAGTCTTGTTCGTTATCACAAGAAGTAAATGTGAGTAGAGAAAGGGTGAAAAATAAGAGTAATAATTTCTTCATGGTATGTAAATGTTTTGGTTAATGCTTCAAATATATAAATTTTTTGGTATTTTGTATGGAAATCAAAGCGGAATTACTAAATTTGCACTCCAAAAATATTGTCGGGATGTGGCGCAGCCCGGTAGCGTACTTGCATGGGGTGCAAGGGGTCGCAGGTTCAAATCCTGTCATCCCGACAATGTTTTACCAAACTGATTTTCTTGAGATTTCAGTTTGGTTTTTTTATTCGGGATGTAGCGCAGCCCGGTAGCGCGCTTCGTTCGGGACGAAGAGGTCGCAGGTTCAAATCCTGTCATCCCGACTCTTTAGGGTCTTATAAAAAAAGCCTTTCAATAACTGAAAGGCTTTTTTTATATTCGAAAATTATTTTTTCTTGCGTCTTTTTTTCTTTTTTGATTTTTTCTTAGATGCTTTTGTTTGCATCTTTTTGGGATGAACAATGGTGAGTTCATCAATTAAATTGCGGGCATTACCAAATTTATCGATGATAAACAGTACATAACGGGCATCTACCATAATACTCATACAGACTTCAGGTTTGTAGAAAATATCTTCCATAGTTCCTTCCCAAACACCGTCAAATGCCAATCCGATGAGATTACCATTTGCATCGATTACGGGACTTCCGGAATTTCCTCCGGTAATATGATTGGTAGCTAGATAGCAGACCGGCATTTTACCGTTTTCACCATATTGACCATAATCTTTTTTATTGTAGAGGTCTATCAGTTTTTGAGGTACATCAAATTCGTAATCACCGGGCTTGTATTTTTCAATGACACCACTTAAATGTGTTTGAGGCTCGTAATAAACGGCATCTTTGGGATAGTAACCTTTTACTTTTCCGTAAGCTACACGCAAGGTGCTATTGGCATCCGGATAAAACTTTTTCTCAGGAAAGACAATCATTTGGGCTTGCATATACAAACGCATGAGGTTTTGAATTTCGGTATCCAATTGATTGTAAGGTGCACTTACATTTTGATCAATTAATACTTTTTGTGAATTAGCCATTTTAAAAGCCTTGTCTTGGTCTAGTGTCGCTTTTAAGTCTTTGAAATCTCCATTGATTAAGGCAAGGGTTTTATTAGCATCGGTAAGTATGGTATGGGTATAAAGATCTTTGGCTAAATCAGTAGCAGATTCTTTGCTCAAAGCATCTAAAATATCCTTGCTCACGTATTTTTTATCGACATTTTTAACATATAAGTCGATAAGTGTGGCAAAAACTTCTTGATCTATTTCCGGATCAAAATCTTTGTACATTCCCTTAATATAATCAGCGTAGCGCCCTTTGTATTGATTGTACACCGCATCGCCGGCACGTTCGTGTAGTTGTTCTAACTGAGCGACTAAAGTAGCGATGAGTGTCAAATCGGTATTTCTAGAGAATATCTCAGAGTTATAATCCAATAGGACACCATAGGGTTCAATTTCGGCATATAATTTTTTGAGTTTGGGTAATAGTTGCCCGTATTTGGCTTTGAGTTTTGGATCGGCATTGATACGTTTGGTAAATTCTGCTTCGTATTTTTCTTTTTCTGCTACGGCATTAAATTTTTTCAATCCCTTACTTTCTCCTATCCAAAATTTCCAATAATTGGCAATTCCGGCAAATTTGGAAGCGTATTTTAATCTGGTTGCTTCATCTTTACGCATTTTTTTATCCAATACAGCCAAGGAAGCTTCACGAACTTTTACACGAGTTGGATTTCTAGCATCCATTTTGGATTTAACGGCATAAGAGGTTAAATACTCGTTGGTTCTACCCGGGAAACCCATTACCATTGTAAAATCTCCTTCTTTTACTCCGTCTATAGAAATAGGTAAAAAATGTTTGGGTTTGTAGGGTTTGTTATTTGGATTGTAATCAGCAGGAAGATTGTTTTCATCTGCATAGATTCTGAAAATAGAGAAATCTCCGGTATGACGAGGCCACATCCAGTTGTCTGTATCCGAACCGAATTTGCCAATACTTTGAGGGGGCGTTCCTACCAATCGTACATCTCTATAAGTGGTTTGAATAAATAAGAAATATTGATTTCCTTTGAAGAAAGTACTGACTCTTGCTGTTTGATAGGCTTCTTTTTGTGCGCCGGCTTGTACTTTTCGCTTATTTTTGTCTATTACAGATTGTCTTTCTTGTGCGCTCATCTCATCGGTTACGCCTTCTAAGACTTGCGATGTTACATCTGTAATGCTGTTGATAAATGTGGCGGTAAGTCCTTCAGACGGAAGTTCTTCATCGAACGATTTTGCCCAAAAACCATCTCTTAGATAGTTGTTTTCCATAGTTGATAAGGACTGGATTGCATCAAAACCACAATGGTGATTGGTAAAGAGTAATCCATTTGGAGAAACTACCTCAGAGGTACATCCTCTACCAAAAATAGCAATGGCGTCTTTGATACTTTCGTGGTTGTAACTATAAATGTCTTCTGCGCTAATCTTCATTCCCATTGCCTGCATGTCGGCTTCGTTTTGTGCAATTAGATTAGGCATCCACATACCTTCTTGAGCCCGGCTTGTCTGTGTAATAAACAATACAAACACGGCTAAATACTTGAAATATTTCATAAAAATTGATTTAAAATGATGGACAAAGTTAGCTTTTCTTACGTAGCTTTTTATACTGTTTAACGATTATTTAACAATTCTGAACTCAAAGCTTTAATACTGACCGGTGGCTAATAAGGTTAAGGTACAAGCAAGTTCATAGGAAATGCCTTGTTCATCCAACAGCTCCATTAATTCCGGATTTTCAGTACCGGGATTAAACAGTACCCGTTGGGGTTGTAGGGATAGTATGTAGTTGTAATACTCTTTTTGCCTGTTGGGATTCAAATATAAAGTTACCGTGTGGATATCGGGGTAGGGACGTAATTGAGTATCTATAGGGATAGAAGCAACTGAACCACTTCTTAATCCAAAGGCTACTGTGGGGATATTGTTTTCGGTAAGTCGAAGAATGGCCAAATTGGAATATCGATTAGGCTTTAAGGAGGCTCCCAGAACCAGTGTTTTTTTAGCTTTCATAATTTTTGTGTTCTATTGTGTAACAATTTTTGGCACTGTTCGTCTTAAAACGGTAGTACTATAATTGGTTTTAAAAACAAAAAAAACGCCTACAAATATTGTGGGCGCTTTTTATTTTTTTAAAACTATATCAGTTTATTTAGGTCTTGCTTCTGAAGAGACACTTAATTTTTTTCTTCCTTTGGCACGTCTTCTGGCTAATACTTTTCTACCTTCAGGTGTAGCCATACGTTCTCTAAATCCGTGTTTGTTTATTCTCTTTCTTCTAGATGGTTGAAAAGTTCTTTTCATTACCTGTGCTTTTAATGTTTATAATTTATTATGGCACTGACTTAATAGTACGGTGCTTAAAACGGATTGCAAAGATACAATTAGTTTTATTTATTGCAAGAGATAATTAAATTTTTTTTACAACAAGTCGGGGCGAATATTTTGGGTTCTTTTTAAGGCTTGTTCTTGTCTCCATTCTTCTATTTTCGGAAAATTTCCTGATAGTAAAATATCCGGAACTTTCAAACCTTTGTATTCGGCGGGTCGTGTATAAACTGGAGGAGCTAAAAGTCCGTCTTGAAATGAATCGGTCAGGGCAGAGGTTTCATCGCCTAATACACCCGGGATAAGTCGAATAATGCTGTCGCAGAGTACGGCAGCAGCCAATTCACCACCACTTAGCACATAATCCCCTATTGAGATTTCGCGGGTGATTAATACATCTCTCACGCGCTGGTCCACCCCCTTGTAATGTCCGGTCAGTACGATGATGTTTTTTGATAGGGATAATTGATTGGCAGTGCTTTGCGTAAGTGTAGGTGCATCGGGTGTCATATAGATGATTTCATCGTATGTTCTTTCACTTTTCAATTGTGAGATACATTTGTCAATGGGCTCAATCTGTAAAACCATTCCGGCACCTCCACCGAATTGGTAATCGTCCACTTGCCGGTATTTGTTAGTCGTGTAGTCGCGCAAATTATGTATGTAAATCTCAACCAAACCTTTGTCTTTGGCTCTTTGAATAATGGAATGCTCAAAAGGGCTTTGTAATAATTCGGGAACTACTGTAATGATATCTATTCGCATAGGGCAAATTTACACTTTTTTAACGGCTCTAATCAACCGATCATTTCCCAAAAAATCTTTTTTTATCACTATGGCGCTAAATCCTTTGTTTTTCAATAAAATTTTGGTTTCTTGTGAAAGATATTGATTGATTTCAAAAAATAATACACCGTTCGGATGTAAATATTTCCAAGCTAAATCTCCTATTTTATCATAAAAAACAAGAGGATTGGAATTTTTAACAAACAGTGCTATATCGGGTTCGTGATTCAACACGTTTGTGTGCATTTGTTTTTTTTCTCTTTCTGATACATAAGGTGGATTGCTGACAATGATATGGTATTTTTCGGGTAATTTGTGAGTATTTAGTACATCTAATTGGATAAAATTGATGATTGTTTTATTAATAATTGCATTTTTTTGAGCCAGTCCCAATGCCGCTTCTGAAATATCCATAGCGGTAAGTTGACTATTGGGGATATTCTTTTTTAAACTGATACTTATACAGCCGCTACCGGTTCCAATATCCAGCACCTTAAGAGGTTTGTCTGATGAGGATTTGGCGTAATCAATAATCCATTGCACCAGTTCTTCTGTTTCAGGTCTGGGAATTAATACCTTATTATTTAAGAAAAAAGGCAGTTGGTAAAACAAGGTTTTTCCGGTCACGTATTGGATGGGTTCTCCATTAGTGAGGCGTGTCAAATCATTCGTTAAAGAGGTAAAGAGTGGTTCTGTTAACTTTTGTGAATGAGAGAGAATTATTTCTGCAGCATCCAGTCCGAGGCGTTCTTGGATCAGGATTTTAAAAATGCTGTAAGCTTCTTCAGGAGTGTAAAGCGCTGACAGAGATTTTAGAAATATTTTTTTATATTCGATCAGAGTCATAAAACTATTGGAGGTTTAATAACATATGTACATTACAGGCGGTATGTCCGGTATTTCCCATAGGCTTATCTATAATGTTAAAAGCATTTTTCAGGTATAACTTCACGGCATTTTGCATGACAGAGAAGCTCTCTAAATAGCATTGTTTATAGCCGGATGTTCGGGCGAAGGTCAAGCATTTCTCCAATAGTTTTTTTCCAATTTGTAACCCGCGGGCTTCCGGAAGTATATACATTTTTTGCAGTTCACATATAGTTGTGGATTGTCCTAGAGGGTAAATACCGCAACCACCGACTATCCGGTCGTTTATTAATGCAATATAATAGATGCTGTGCTCTTTCTGATATGCTGCATATAAATTATCCAAACTCTCATCAAAAAA
>CAYNFJ010000099.1:0-7663 GCA_964396505.1 uncultured Polaribacter sp.
AGTAATTAGTGAGCTATATTTTTTAACTATGGGTGACCCAGGGTCGAAGACAGGAGAAGGGCTATCAACCCGAAACACTTTTCTAAAAATTTTAAATTCAATAAGCAGCTGAATATCAATGTAATGACATCTGTATTCCTTTTTTAAGGAAACCTTTGATGGTGTTATTATGATCTTTATCTACCGATAGCACCAAGGCGTCTTTTTTCATCAAAAATTCTTTTGCTCCGGCTGTAGTCACCCCAAAGACTTCGTCTTTTTTCCCATATACATACAGGCAATTGGACAAATCCAAGTCTTTGAGTAAACCGGTATATGCTTGCGAACTGTAAGCGGCGAATAATTTGGACTTGTTCTTATCTATCAATGAAGTTTGTTCTGTAATCTTAGGTTCTGTTCCATTGACAAACTGTACTTTTTCACCATTGGACAAGGCTTCTCTGACCGAATCATCTATATCCAATCTACAAGCACTTAAGAAGATATGATCAACACTATTTCCATACTTGGCCAGCATATCCAATACCACCAATCCACCATAGGACATGCCTATCAAAATGACTTTTTTCCCTTGTGATTTAAAGTATTGAACTACTTTGGCTAAGTTGTCGGTAGTAATTTGATTGTATTGTTTAGCTTGATCAATGCTTATCTCGGATTCTTGAATACGCTTGGGATCTAGAGTTTGTGCTTGCTGTACATTGACAACAAAAAGTTTTTCAAGATCTACACCACCTTCTTTGGTAAACATTTTTTGAAAGGAATCGGTATATAAATAGGTATCCGGATTGTGTTGTGCATTAATTATAACCGTGTCGCTGTTGGGGTTTCCAATGGAAAAGCCCAAACCGGCAATTGCTTCCGGAATACCGGGATAATTAATAATAACAGGAACATCGTCTATTATTTTTGTAGCTATATGCCATTGTATCAATTGGGATTCATCAAGCCATTTCAATTCATTATTGGAATTGGTATCTAATGTAAAATAATAAAAATCAGCAGCTTGATCCTTTAGCAAGTCTTTATAAAAAGATATTTTATAAGGATGTGCGGGATGATCTTTTGGTAAGTCTTTTCCGGTAAAGATACCGTTATCCCAGGCATTAACTCCTATTTTTGCTCCTCTGGTTACGATACGTTCTCTACCGGAAAGAAATAATTTGGTTCCTTCCATAGCGAGCACACTCTGGGCGGTAACTTGTGTATTTAGCCCGTATCCTTTGATAAATTCAACAAGCTGTTGCGTACTATTTGCATCGACAGAACCGGGTATCTTCTCTAGAATCAAGGTACGAACCTCCAGATGATTATTTACCAAATCTTTTAACTGCCGGTAGGTTTTAATACCTATTTCACCATTTAAAATGGCTTTATTTCCCCTTAATTCCAAGGTAGTTGACCCGCTTTTCCAAAAAGCATCACTGAGGGTAAAATTAATTTTATCGGTTTTTCCCCGTTGCCTAAGATTGCGTAAAACACCATTGTAAGTGAAATCTTTTTTATCAAAATCGGTATATTTTCCTTGCACTCTGCCCATAGCAATGGGTTTAGGAGCAAGGCTATCGGGCAGTTGGGTAACATCACCCGGACTGAGATTTATTTCTGACACAAATTGTTTCCGAATTTTAATAAGGGTTTTTCGCACCCGTTGATGCAAGGTTTTTTGGGAATCATCATCCGTAAAGACAAAGGAAAATTTAAAATATAAATTATCCGGTTCCGGATAAAAGGCTTCAATAGGAAATTCTTTGTCATTAAGTGTAACATGAGCCTTTTTGATAAAATCGGTATGGGCTGCCAGTACACTATCCAAATCTATTTTTTTGGATTCATAGGCCTTTTTATCGAAATGTAACCAACATTTATCTTGATACCAATAGCCTTTTTTCAATGCACAGATATCTGCATTCTTTACCCGTATGGTTTGTATGGCTTGACGTAATGTTTGTGCTTGACCCGATAAGGTGTAGCCGGTTAAAAATAGTAGAAACAGTGTTTTTTTCATCGAGAATATAGGTTGTTATTATTATGTTCAAAGATAACAACAAAGGTACTTATATTCCCTACAAGAACGGATTTAAAAAAGTGTGTTTTTTCTATAATTCACTCATTTTTTCTATAAATTCTTCCTTTTTGTTTTTGCTGATTGGGAGTTGATCGCCGTTTTCCATAGCGATATAGCCTTCATTGAGATAGCCGGAAACAAAAGATAGATTAATCAAATGGGAACGGTGTATTTGTAGAAAATTCTTATTGCCTAGCATTTTTGAAAACTTTCCAATACTGTAAGAACTGAGAATTTCTTTATTGTTGGAGAGTACTATTTTGGTATAGCCTTTTTCTCCTTCGCAGCGTACAATATCTTTAATTTTAACAAAATCCAACCCTTTATGAGAAGGAATAATGATTTTACAATGCTGATTTTGCCCTTTTTTTAGATTTTCAATCAGCGTACTATTTTTTAAAAGTGCATTTTTTAGTTGAATGTTTTTCTTGGCATTCTCCACTGCTGTTTGCAATTCATCGGTATCAATAGGCTTTACGACATATCCAATAGCACAACATTGGATAGCTTCTACGGCATAGTCATTATATGCCGTGACAAAAATAATTTCAAAATCGGGTTGTTCAAATTCTTGCAGCACATCAAAACCATTGAGTTGGGGCATTTCGATATCTAAAAAAACCAAATTGGGTTTTAATTCTTGTATCAAGGCAACCGATGCCACAGGGTCTTGAGTTGTTGCAATAATGTCTATTTCCGGAAAAGATTTTTGAATCTTTATTTGCAAGCTTCTTAAAGCTTTTTCCTCATCGTCTATTAAAATGGCTTTTAGGTTCATAGTCGTTCAAAAATTAGAGAAACACGTGTGCCCGTGTCTGCTGTCTGGTTTAAGTCGGATATTTCGTATTGAATATTCCAACGTTTTGATTGGTTTAATAAATGGATTCTATCTTCTAATATTCGGGTAGATTTTGATTCGTGTTTTCGTAAGGAGCTTTGTTTGATTTCATCAGATTTTTTACGCCCTACCCCATCATCTTCAATGATTACTCGATAAGTTGATGCCTTGATTCTTCTAAATTCAATCTTGATAAATCCGGGTGATTGTTTGTGAAACAATCCATGATTCACTGCATTTTCAACAATAGGTTGCAACAGCATGGCCGGTATGGATTGACTTGGAGACAACTTCGGATCCCGTATTATTTGAAAATTTAATTTTTCACCAAAGCGTAATTTCTCAATTTCCAGATAAGCCTTTAACAATTGGATTTCTTCTTGAATACTGATTTCATCGTATCGAGAAAAATCAAAAAACATACGTATTAATTTTGAAAATTTGACCAGGTATTTTTCTGAAAGTTCTATTTTATTATCGTTTAAATAGTATTGTATGGCATTGAGTGAGTTAAATACAAAATGAGGATTCATTTGTGAACGCAAGGCGTACAATTCATATTCTGCTAATTTTCGTTGGGCGTTTATTTTAGCGGTTTTTTTGTCCAACTCCCGTTTTCTAAGCCACAAAAGAAATCCGAATAAACTCAAAAACCCAATGACTATAAATCCTATTTTAGCAATAGGTCGTTGCCACCAGAGTGGTGTGATGGAAAAATTAATGGTATCTGTTTGAGTGCCGGATCGAATACTCAATTGATACGCATCGGGTGGTAAATTGGAGAAAACCAAGCTGTTGGAAGTGGTTTGAATCCATTGTTTTTGAATGGGTGCTAATTTGTATTGATAGGATATTTTGGAATGCGTATCAGAAAAATCGATATTGGAAACATTGATATCTATATGATTATTAAAAGTATAGCGGTATTTCTCATTAGGCCGTATTAACTGTTGATTGTAATAAGAATTATCAAAATAAATTGACAATTCAGTATTTGTCTTTGGTTGTTTTTTAGGGATAATACAGATGCCGTTGTTGGTCGTGGCAATTATAGCATCATCTACGATTGTTACTGCATTGATCAGATTGGTTGTCAGTCCGTTTTGGGTCGTGTATTTTTTGGATAAAGTATATTTTTTATTTGCGGTAGATGTGTATAACCAGATTCCTTTATTGGTTGCCAACCATAGGGAATCGTTTTGATAAAAAGCATTTTGAACGGCTAAAAATTCTGATTTTTCCAGCGGAGTAATTGTTTTAAAATCTGTAGTATAAGCTCCAAATCCGTCGGTACAGACAACAATCTTATTGGAATCTATTTTTTGCAAACTAATGATGGGTTTATTCAAGATGTTTTTATCATTCCACACATTTTTAATCGTATCGTTCTCAATGTATTTCAATCCATTTGCAGATGCGAGATACACCACATCATTCAATGATAATATATCTCTGATTCCCAATTGTAAGAGTTCTTTTATAACGCGCAAATTTGCCGGATCTATTTTGTTAATTCCGGACGAGGTATTGCTGTATAAATAGTGCTTAGAATAGACTAAATCCGTACCAAATTTTCGTTTTTGCCCTGTTTCTAAAAAAGCAAATTTTGTCATTTTATTTTTATCTTTAATATAGACATGGCTATTGGTGATAAAATATGATTTATGCAACGAATCTATAGTAACGGCATTGAAGATAAAATCTTTATCTTTGATAAACGGGATAAACGCTTTTGTATCGGGATCGTATTGATAAAATCCTTTGTTGTAAACCCCCACGACCAATTGGTTATTAATCCATTGCAATCTGCCGGCTTTCTCTCCCTCTAATCTATAAAGGGCTTTTCGTTTGGATGCCGGCAAAAAATAAACCCCATTTCCAAAAGTGGCCGACCACAGGTTGTCATTTCTATCTATCAAGGTATAATGCGATTTGAACTCTTTAGGAATAGAAATAACAGAGTCTAATTGATAGTTACGATTGAGTTCTGCCACAAAGTTCAGACCCGAAAAAAAGATTTTGTCATTTACCAAGCTAAATCGGATGAATTTGCTATTTAATTTATTGAGACTATAGTTAAAAAACCGGGTTGTATTTAGATTATGTATGATAAATTGATGATCATTTACCCAACAAAAAAGACTGTCATTGATTTGTCCTCTATAAAAACTCCCTTTGATGATTTTCCCTAAATATAAAGCTGAAATAACAGTCTGATTGGTATCTCTCAGGTAAGCTTTCTCACTCCTATATTTTACCAAATAATCTTTATATCGCGGATGAATTACAGGTTCTATGGATTGTACAGAATCATTGATATGTTTGACAAAATGCCATTTTTTACCCTTTAAATAGTAATGATTATTTCTATCGGAAAATTGTATTTCAGATTGGCTTTGGTTAATACCAATAGGATAAAGAATTTGATTCTTTAAAGTACTGGGAAAGGAATATACCGTATCATTATAAATATAACCCAACTGAGAAGCTTTGGAAAAAAACCAAACTCTATTGTCTTTGGTAATTCGTATATCCCAAATATCATTAGTTTGTAATCCTTCTTTGGTGGTAAAAGTCTTAAAGGTAGTACCGTTGTACTTGGTAATTCCTTTGTCGGTAATAAACCAAATAAAACCTTGGTAATCTTGTGTAATCCGGTAAATGTGGTTGCTGGGTAAACCGTCTTTATCCGTAAAATGCGTGTATTGTTGTGAAAATAAATAAAACCATCCCATTACTAACAGCAGAAAGATATGGTATTTTAGGTTTTTCAAGGTTTGGTTGGTTTAGTTGGTTTGGTTGTAAAAATAGAAATTAATCTAGAATATAGTACCCTTTTTATAGCACAAAGGATTTCTAATACAATATGTTTATAACTTTGGACGATTACGCCCAAAGTTATAAACTGTATTGCAGGGCTTTCTATATTCAATTAAATGCTTGTTATTTCATAATCTTATAGTTATTATTTAATTCGTTTTTTATGAGGTTTTGGATGTTTTATTACTACGACTGGAATTCCAATCTTGCGCATTAGTAGCTCCACCATTACCGATTCCTGTACCTGGCGCCATCAATCTACCGGTCGGGCTTGGGCTGATAGGGTGCACATTTTTTCCCTCGACCCGTATGGTAAAAGTACATTTATCACAATCATTACCATTACAAGATGGTGCAATCTCAATGGTATAAATACCCGGATTGTTAAATTGTAAATTAATCGCTTCTCCCGGAGTAACACCACTAGCTCCACCGGAATTATTGGTAATAATCCAAGAGTATTCCGGATCACAAGTAGCCGGATTACAGTGATATTCCGGTGCTTCAAATACATAATTCACCCCGGTGTTTATTGTAATAACACCGCCACAAGTTGTTTCATACTGTTTCCATTTAAGCGTATTTCTTTTAATTGAACTGCTAATATTCCCGGTATGCGGTGTAGCGATCAATTTTTCAGAATAAATGATGGTTTCTGATTGCCAATTGCCACACTCACAAGCTTGTTCACAACATTTTATCGTAAATGTATTGGAACTGTCATTACATTCATCGGGATTAGCTGTATCGGCTACTATAATAACCCAATCTTTGTCACAAGGCTTCATATTAGAAGGTATGGTCCAATTAATATTTCCTGTTGCCGGTTGGTTTTGCGCTATCATAGTTGGCGACCCACCGGTAGCCGGTTTTATATATACATTGACTCCGGATGTGTTGGCTCCTGTCCATGAAATTGAAATTGTATCATTGGTACAATAGACATCTTGCATATTTTTTACATCAATTTGACAAGGATGCTCATCGGGTTTTTTCTCTACACAAATCACCTTTTCACATACATTACAGTTGACATCTTTCACACTAACTTTAATACAGAAGTAAAAATCGGCTTTACAACATGCTAAATTCAACACATTGGGTTTGCTGATTGTAAAATCTACCGAGTTCGTAAGCATTGCAGGATTGCCGGGTAACCAAGTCAAATTGGTCGTATTATTGGTCGCATTATCCAATACCAATCCGTTTAAATTTTGAGCTTGTGTACTTAAATTACCAAAGATACCCATATCTTGAGGTTGACAATCTCTTTGGTTGTATTCCACATGATAATCAACCACCGAAATATCCACTTGTTGAATCGGTGTGCTTCCACCATTGAGAGCGACACTGTAAGTGCCATCGTTATTTTCATACAGATGGGCTTCAAAATCGGGTATTTCACAACATTCGGTGCTTTTGACACAAGCAGCCGGTTCGTCTTCTGTACCGTAGTTTGCCTCCAATACCACTCCGGAAGTTATCATAGTTCCTTGAGCTGTTACGCTTTCGTTACAACAAGTACCACCTCCGTTTTTGGTTGCCGGAATAGTGATGGTAGCGGTTTCTCCCGGCATCAATTGCCAAGATGATGGGAAATTAATAGCTAAGTTTCCACTGCTCGTAACACTTATCGGATTGCCTGCAAAATCAGTTGCGGTCATCTGTTGTCCTATATGCACACAAGAAGGTATTTGATCGGAAATAGTGACATTATCTAACGGAACACTGCCGCTGTTGGTAAGCTCAATGATATAATTAAAGGTTGCACCATTCTCTACGAACTCTTGGTCAGCCCGTTTGTTTACTTCTAATACGCCTATTTGGTCTATGGTATAAGAAGCACTGCTTTGATTGTGAGTGGTATGAGCTGTATTGGTCTTACTGCCGTAAATTTGACTGAGTATAAGGGCATCAAATTCTATTACCAAATAATT
>CAYNFJ010000100.1:0-6032 GCA_964396505.1 uncultured Polaribacter sp.
GCCAAAATAATCAATTAACCGAACTTAATGTTAAAAACGGCAATAATACCAATTTCACTAATTTTATTGCTACAAACAACCCAAATCTTACTTGTATTCAAGTAGATGATGATGCGTATAGCACTGCCAACTGGACCAATATAGATGCTACAGCTTCATTTAATACCAATTGTAACTATGATAACACCTATGTACCTGATGATAATTTTGAGCAAGCCCTTATAGATTTAGGATACGATAATGTATTAGACGACTATGTAGCTACTTCTAACATCAATAATGTAATAATACTAGATGTACAAAATAAAAACATAAGCGATTTAACAGGAATAGAAGATTTTAGTGCACTACAAAGTTTAAACTGTAAGCAAAACCATCTTACAGCTATAGATTTAAGTTACAATACCAATTTAACGCATTTTAACTGTCATGATAATCAGTTAGAAATTCTTGATTTAACCCATAATTTAAATCTAACTTACTTGCGATGTTCTCAAAATCAATTACAAACACTAGATGTGTCTATGCTTACTCAACTAACCGAGTTTTATTGTGGTTATAATTACATACTTACTAATGTAGATATTAAAAATGGGCATAATACCAATATTAGTAATATGCATTTTAGTGCAACTTTATGCACACAATTGACTTGTATTCAGGTAGATAATGCAGTTTGGAGTGTTAATACATGGACAAATGTAAGTGATCCTGCACTCTTCAATGAGAATTGTAGTACTACTTCAGTGCAAGACACTTCTTTTGAGATTGGATTAAGCATTTATCCTAACCCAACCAATGACAATATCTACATAAAAGTGAACAACAATATAGTTGTAAAGCAAGTATCAATTTTTGATATTTCCGGAAAACTAATAAGCAGTTATACTCACAATCCACAACAAATTTCAATGAAAAATTTAGAAAATGCTCTTTATTATATTAAAGTAGTGAGCGATAAAGGTATTGCCATTAAAAAGATCATGAAAAGGTAAGAAGTGAATTGATTTTTATCTAAAACCTCAAAAAATTATTTTTTTTGAGGTTTTTTTATGATTATTTTTATTCTTGAGCAAGTTGCTTTTAGAATTTGTACTTTTGAACACTCATAACAGAATCCAACAAACCTATGTATATATACAATGTCACTATCAATATTGCAGAAGAAGTTGAAAAGAAATGGCTGGACTGGATGCGTACCCGGCACATCCCACAGATGTTAGCCACCGGAAAATTCTATAAAGCAAAATTGGTAAAGGTGATGGTTAATGAAGAAATGGGCGGTGTTACCTATTCGGTTCAATATACTACAAAAGATAAACACCAATTAGCAGCTTACTATAAAGAAGATGCTACAAGATTAAGAGAAGAAATGCAAACTTTGTTTCCCAACCGATTTGTCGCCTTTAGAACGGAACTTCAGGTTGTGGAAGAATTTAACCCAATAAGAAAAACACCTAATGAGCGTTAGACCTAAAAAATACTTGGGACAGCATTTTCTGACCGATTTGAATATTGCCCGTAAAATAGCCGATACATTGTCCTGCGAAGGATATAAAAAAGTATTGGAAATAGGACCCGGAATGGGCGTATTAACTCGTTTTTTACTCGATAAAAAATCTCTTGAGACCTTTGTGGTTGAAATAGATGAAGAATCGGTGGTTTATCTGCAAAATAATTTTGTAGAATTAAAGCAAAACATCTTGCAAGCCGATTTCCTAAAAATGGATTTATCCGATTATTTCCAACAAGAACCAATAGCCATTATCGGCAATTTTCCCTATAATATTTCCAGTCAAATTCTTTTTAAAACCTTGGAAAATAAAGATCAGATACCGGAATTTTCAGGGATGTTTCAGAAAGAAGTAGCTATGCGTATAGCCGCGGCACCCGGTAGTAAAACCTATGGCATACTATCGGTTTTAACACAGGCATTTTATGAGGTTCACTATCTTTTTACGGTACCACCTACAGTTTTTAACCCGCCTCCAAAGGTGGATTCCGGCGTAATCCGATTGATTCGTAGAGAAAATTACCGATTGGATGTAGATGAGAAATTCTTTTATAAAGTAGTGAAAACCGCTTTCAATCAACGCCGAAAAACCTTGCGAAATAGTTTAAAATCGTTTAATTTATCTGATAAGTTACGAGAAGATGCTATCTTTGCACAACGACCGGAACAATTAAGTGTAGCAGCATTTCTATCCTTAACCCGTGCCATCGTACAAGATATAAAGGTATAAGTTTAACTCTATAAAGCCAACTAGTATGCAATTCGAAATCACCCGAGAATTTATAGAAAATGTAGCCCGGCTTATAGCATCTAGTGATAGTCAAGCCCTTTCCGATCTTCTAAAAGATCTACACCCGGCAGATATTGCAGAAGTTTTGGATGAATTGAGTTTTGACGAAGCGGTCTATATCATGCGATTGTTGGATACCGAAACCACATCGGATATACTGGAAGAATTGGAAGAAGATACCCGTGCCAGAGTATTGGAACAATTGACGCCAAAAGAAATTGCTCAAGAGATTGATGAACTTGAGACCGATGCCGCTGCCGATATTATTGCCGAATTACCCGATGATAGAAAAGACCGTGTAATTGCCCACTTGGACGATAAGGAACACGCCAAGGATATTGTTGATTTGATGCGCTATGATGAGGATTCTGCCGGTGGATTGATGGGTAAAGAATTGGTCAGTGTCAATGAAAATTGGACAGTAAAGCGTTGTGTGCGTGAAATGCGGCGTCAAGCACAAGAAATAGGAGAAGTATATATTGTCTATGTGGTGGATGATGAAGATAAGTTGTTAGGGCGTTTATCTTTAAAAAGTCTATTAACAGCCAAAGCAGAAACACCGGTAAAAGATATTTATAAAAGTGATATTATCTCTGTCAAAACTACCGATCACGCCGATGAAGTAGCGCAGGTTATGCAAAAATACGACCTGTTTGTAGTGCCTGTTGTAGATCAATTAGGGCATTTGGTTGGAAATATTACTATAGATGATGTGGTAGATTATATCAAAGAAGAAGCTGACAAAGATTATCAAATGGCTGCCGGTTTAACAGAAGATGTAGAGGCAGATGACAGTGTGTTTCAATTGGTAAAAGGTCGTTTTCCTTGGCTGGCTTTAGGCTTGTTTGGAAGTATTATCAGTGTGAATATTATTTCCGGTTTTGGATCTGCCTTAAATAATTACAAAGAATTATTCTTCTTTACACCATTGATTGCGGCTGTCGCCGGTAATGTAGGGGTCCAATCTTCTGCGATTATGGTGCAGGGTCTCGCCAATAATTTAGTCAAAGGGAGTATGTGGCATAGATTATTTAAGGAGTTGAGTGTTAGTTTATTAAATGGTAGTATATTGGTGCTTATAGTCGTTATTTTCAGTCATCTTTTTGGCTTGGGATGGTTGTTTAGTCTCAGCATCGCTATCTCTTTATTGACGGTGATTATCATCGCTTCTTTGGTCGGTACTTTTATTCCACTTATTCTTAATAAAATAGGAATAGATCCGGCCTTGGCTACCGGTCCGTTTATCACAACCAGCAATGATATCTTCGGGTTGTTTATCTTCTTTTATTTATCCAAATTGATTTTGGGATTTTAATTTTTACAAGATTATCAGGTTTGAATATACTCAATAGCACTGATAGCTGCAATAGCTCCATCATTGACTGCGGTGGTTATTTGACGAATCTTCTTTTGCCGGACATCTCCGGCTGCAAATACTCCTTGTACTTTTGTTTGCATGTTTGCGTCTGTTGGAATTTCACCTTTATCATTGACTGCAATATGACCCACAAATTTCTCGGTATTGGGTGTATAGCCTATAAAAATAAAAACACCGTCAATGGGCATTTCTTGAATACTTTGGTCTTTTAAGTTTTTAATACGAACCTTTTCCAATTTTACATCACCGTAAAAACCTTCAATACTCGATTCCATCATAAACTTGATTTTCGGATTTTTTTGTGCCATTTCCACAGCGTGTTCAAAACCTTGAAAATGATCAAAGATATGGACTATGGTAACCGAACGGGCATAGGTGGTTAGGGCCACTGCTTCTTCTAAGGCAGAGTTACCACCTCCTACCACAATAATATCTTTACCGGTATAAAAATCACCATCACAAGTGGCACAATAGGAGATGCCTCTTCCTTTAAATGTATCTTCACCTATTACTCCCAATTCTCTGGAACGCCCACCGGTAGCGATGATTACTGCCTGTGCGGTATATGTTTGATCCTTGGTAACAATGTTTTTTGTTTTTCCGGATAAATCCATTTGTACAATACTGACATTCTGTTTGATATCACAACCAAAAGATGCAGCTTGTTTTTTCATAGTCAGTGCCAATTGATAACCGGATATACTTTCAATTCCGGGATAATTGGCTATTTCGTGGGTTAAAACCATTTGTCCACCGACCATTCCTTCGTTGAGAATCAGACTTTTTACTTTGGCTCTGGACAGATAGATTCCGGCGGTTAAACCGGCGGGACCACCACCTAAGACTATTACATCGTAATGATTTGTTTCCATAATTGTTTTTGTATTGATACAACAAGTTCCTGTTTTGGGATAAAACAGGAACTTTCGTAGGATTGTTTACGCAAATGATTCGTCCAAAATTGCTTTGATTTCTTCTTTGGATTGAATACTGGAGGTCGCTTTTACCACTTTTCCATTTTTGTAATACATGGTAAAAGGTAAGCCCATAAACCCGGCACATTCGGGCGCATTTCTAATGACGCCGGCTTCGGGTGAATCAAAGAGCATATCCATAAATTTCACGTGAGGATATTCGTCTCTCAATTCTTCCATAGCAGCATATACAGGAACACACATAGGTCCCATTCTGCCGCAACAAATCATTACGTTTTCATTATTTTTAAGTATCTCGGCGTGTTGAGCAGCAGTGGTTACGTGCTCTAAATTGGTCATTAATGTCATGGTATTTTAATTTTAGTATGATTAAAAATTTCGAGCAAAACTACCTAAATTAGTTTTGTCAATATGAAATATTTGTTACAAAAAGATAGCGTGTAAAATCAGGTATTTTCGTCTTTTAAAAATGAGAATAAAACCGATTGGAACAGGGATAATAGCAAACTAAAAAGTAAAGCCACCCAAAAACCCGAAACATAAAATCCGCTAACTAAGTTGCTGGCTAACAATACAATAGTTGCATTGATTACAAACAGAAAAAGTCCTAATGTAATAACAGTTACCGGTAAGGTAAGTAGAATTAAGATGGGTTTTACAATAGCCCGTAACAGGCCTAATACAATGGCTACAACTATAGCAGAAGTATAGCTGTCCACCTGCACGCCTCCCAAGAATTGAGCAATGACTAATACCGCAATAGCGGTGAGTAATATTCGTAAAATAGTTTTCATTTTAATAGTTTATATGTAGCAAAGCAAGTAGGTCAAAACCTATGCCAAATAGATCGTACAGACATTTTGTCTAAAATTGAGTCTGTACGCTTAGTGATAAGTTACGCCCCGGGGCACTGACGCCTGATGCAAATTCTTTGTAATGAATATCAAAAATGTTATCGATGTGTAGATTTAAATGGGTAAGTCGATTGAGTTTTACACTACTTGTGAAATGAAAGGTATGCCAAGTGGGTGTGCCGTAATATTTTACTGTTTTATCGGTGGCATCCGGATTGATTATCGGTGTTTCTTCTATATTATCTATGCCCTCTGCCACGTTGTAATCGGTTGCTTTTTTTCGTAGATTAAATCGATATTCCAATCCAAAATCCCATTTTTTTATCTGATAGGTGAGACTACCGTCACCAAATAGCGGTGGAATGGAAGACAGGGGTTCTGCTGTGTCATACGTAGCTCCTTTGGTATAGGTTGCCGAAGTCTTGAACTTCAGTTGTTTATATAATTGGGTTTGCATACTAAAGGTGCCTCCTATAATGTAAGCATTGCCTTTATTGACATTGGCAATAGTGCTTGCCCATTCGCCATCGTATAGTAAGCTGTTTTGTCCGTCTAAGTTAAA
>CAYNFJ010000100.1:6132-7655 GCA_964396505.1 uncultured Polaribacter sp.
CCGGAAAATGCAGCATTGGAAGAATGGACTTGCATTTTGGGTAACGTGATAAAGGTAGTATCCAACCATTTGGCCTTGAGTAAGGTGTGTGTATATCGTAATCCTAGGTTTAGAGTTCCTTTTTTAGTATGATCCAATCTGTAATCGGTATAAAAAGCGATATTTGCATAGCTGCTACCACCGTCAGGAAAACGGGATTGAACGGCAAAAGTATTACTAAAACCGGTTATATCGTTTCCGCTTACAGCCAGGGTCTTACCGATGGCTTGGGAACTGATCTTGTTGTACGATGTTTCAATTCCGTAAGAAAGGATACGTTTTTGTTTGCTTAGCATAGGCACGTGAAAATCGGCATTTAAACTCCAAACTTTGACATTTTCACTTCGATATAATTTCTGTAAACTATTGAATTTACGTTCTTGTCTGCTTTCGTTTATGTCTTGATATGCCAGTATGATTTGTCCGTTTTTCAGCCATTTTTTACCGGGTTTGATGTTGAGTTGCGATGCGGCTAATAAGCGTTTTTGGGGACCATAATACCACTCGGCATAGCGCAGTTGGTTATTCCGGTATTCGTTGAGCTTGTCAAAGCGTGGGATATCGGATGAATTGGAATATTGCAGATTGAAATTAAGGGCTGTTCTCTTTGACAATGGAAAAACGAATTTTTGTAATAAATCGATTTGCCGGTAACCGGTGTTTTTCTGGATAGATGAATTGGGATTAACCACAGGAGTGGAGGTGTAATAATTGGTTGTATTGTCAGAGTAATAGGGTACTAAACCCCAATCATTAAAACCGTGGGTTCTGTTTTTTCCCATTTCAAGGTCTCCAAATTTACTGACAGATACGGCTGTTAAAGACCCCCACTTTTTGTTGCTGTACTCTCCCGAATAACTCAAGGTCAATTCATTGTTTACCGAGCTGTATCGTGTCAATATATCCGAGTTAAAATAAGGCGCTTCACTTATTTTGGGTTTTTTGGTATAATAATGAATCACACCACCCAAGGCATCGGAACCATACATAATAGAGGAGGGGCCAAAAAGTACTTCGGTACGACTTAATAGATTGGGCGATACGGTAATGGAGTTTTGAAGATGCCCCTTTCTGTAAATGGCATTGTTCATCCGCACGCCATCTACCACCAAAAGCACCCGATTAGATTCCATCCCTCGCAATACAGGACTTCCACCGCCAAATTGAGATTTTTGAACTTTTACGCCCGGTGTTTGTGCCAATAAATCGGCGCTGGTTTGTGGGGCTTTTTGCCGGATTTGGTATGATGTAATCACTTCGATTTGCTCTGCTATCCGATTCCTTTTTTCTTTGTCTTTAGAAACAGAAAGAACTACTTCCGGTATTTGTTCTGAATTACTTTCCAGATAGAGGATATAATGCTTTTTTTCCAGATCTTTTTTGTAAATACGTTGGTTGATATAGGCAATGTGTTGCAATTTTATCCAATCGGTATCTTTAAATACTGAGATATCTACATAGCCGTTTTTATCGGTATAGCGATA
>CAYNFJ010000101.1:0-7635 GCA_964396505.1 uncultured Polaribacter sp.
TACGCCCTTGCCCTTATATTTTGCAATACTCTTTGCAAAATTTGAATTCTATCATATAGTTATGTACTTTCGCAGCCTATAAATATCAAATAGATGAGTATTCAAAAAAGCCTGGAATCAGCGAGCATTACTGCCTTAAAAAAATTATATAACGCCGATATTGATACGGTCGAGTTTCAAACAACTCGTAAAGATTTTGAAGGAGATATTACCATTGTAGTTTTTCCTTTTTTAAAAATAATAAAGGGTAATCCGGTCGAAATCGGTACACGTCTGGGAAATATGATCAAAGAAAGTATTGACGAAGTCAGTGATTTTAATGTGGTAAAGGGTTTTCTAAATCTTACATTGAGTGACTCGTATTTACAAGAAGCTTTTTACAAAATTACAGCTACCAAAAATTATGGTATCCGGCAAAATGAAGATGCTCCTGCCATTATGGTGGAATACTCCAGCCCCAATACCAATAAACCTTTACATCTGGGTCATATCCGCAATAATTTATTAGGTTATTCCGTTGCCGAAATATTAAAAGCTGCCGGAAATAAGGTATATAAAACACAGATTATCAACGACAGAGGTATTCATATCTGCAAAAGCATGTTGGCTTATCAAAAATTCGGGAATGGTGAAACACCGGAATCTACCGGATTAAAAGGCGATAAGTTAATCGGTAATTATTATGTCAAATTTGATCAGGAATACAAAAAACAAGTTGCCGAATTGCTTTCTCAAGGTTTAGCAGAAGAGGAGGCAAAAAAGAAGGCACCTCTATTGATTGAAGCGCAACAAATGCTTAAAAAATGGGAAAAAGAAGATCCTGAAGTACGTGCCTTATGGAATAAAATGAACCAATGGGTTTATGCCGGATTTGATGTAACCTATCGAGAAATGGGAGTCGATTTTGACATCAATTATTACGAAAGCAACACCTATTTATTAGGAAAAGATATTGTACAAAAAGGCTTGGACAAGGGTATTTTCTTTAAAAAAGAAGACGGTTCGGTGTGGATTGATTTATCCGATGAAGGTTTAGACGAAAAAATTGTACTAAGAGCCGATGGGACAGCCGTATATATTACCCAAGATATCGGTACCGCTATCCAACGTGTTCGGGATTATCCGGATGTACAAGGAATGGTTTATACCGTGGGTAATGAACAAGATTACCATTTTAAAGTACTGTTCTTAATTCTAAAAAAACTGGGCTTTGAATGGGCTTCTAACCTATACCACCTGTCTTACGGTATGGTGGATTTACCGGAAGGTAAGATGAAATCACGTGAAGGAACCGTAGTAGATGCCGATGATCTGATGAAAGAAATGACCGATACGGCACGTAGTATCTCTCAAGAATTGGGAAAATTGGAAGGTTATACCGATGCAGAAAAAGAAAAACTCTATAAAATTATCGGACTCGGTGCTCTTAAATATTTTATTTTAAAAGTAGATCCTAAAAAACGCATTCTTTTTAACCCGAAAGAAAGTATTGACTTTAATGGCAATACAGGTCCTTTTATTCAATATACGTATGCTCGTATTCAATCTTTGTTGCGCAGAGCTGATTTTGATTTTTCACAACCGGTACAGGTGTCATTACATCCCAAGGAACGCGAGGTAGTCAAACTATTACAGGATTTTCCGGATATTATACAACATGCTGCCAAAGTTCACAGCCCGGCGTTAATTGCCAATTACACCTATGATTTGGTAAAACTGTTTAACTCTTTTTATCAAAGTGTTTCTATTTTTGCTGCCGATAGTGAAGCTGAAAAAATCTTTAGAATCCAACTTTCCAAGCAAGTAGGAGAAGTTATCAAAACAGGCTTTAATTTATTGGGAATTCAAATGCCGGAAAGGATGTAATGGTATTATTGAAAATAAGGAACAAAATTTTTTAATTGAATAGAAAAAAACCTATATCGTAAATTTTATAAAGGAATTTATACATTTTTGCATTATAGCATTGTACTAAAACCTTACTGATGAAAAGATATATTCTGTTTTTAATCCTACTACTCCTGGCTATTTCTTGTCAGCCAAAGCATGCTGAAAAAACTAAAACCACATCCCATTTTGATAAAAGAACGAATCTGAATAATTACCTTAAAACAAAACAAAAAGCCATCAAATGGATCAACGAGCTTCAATTGGATTTACCTGCTATTCAAAGCAAGAAATTAGGCGAAAAAAAATTCTTGGCCGAATATATCGGTTTTTATTGGAAACGCTATAAAAACGAGACCGATACGCTGATCAAAAAAGAAATAAGAACACAACTCACCCCCTATTACCAATACACCTTGAGCAGGGCTTATCACAATATGCAAAACCTTGATGATAAATTGTTTAAAAAAAATTCTATGTCCTACTTACGTGTTATGTGGTTGTTCCGAGAATTGGGATTTGATATCACATCATACCGACAGGAGGTTCTTAAAATAAAACCACTACTCGATGCTCAATTGGGCGTTAGAGGAAATTGGCAAAAAGAAGTTTTTAAGGACTACTACCACATTTTTAATCTAAAAATGCCCTCATCCTTGATTAATACTCATTTCAATAACGGTATAATAACACAAGAACTTCCCCTTGAAAAATACAATTTACATAAAGTCTATAATTTCACACATTTTATCTTTGCCGGATTTGAATATGGAAATAAAACCGAAGCATCCCGGTTTAACAAGACAGAATTACACTATATTGAACAAATACTACCCCAACTTGCAAAACGATACCGTACCGATAAACCCAATATCGATATTCTTGGAGAGCTGGTCACTTGTATGATTTTTCTGGGATATACAGATACCCCTGAATTCAAGAAATCGTACCGGTATTTATTAGAGCATCAGAATCCGGACGGCTCTTGGGGAGCTTATGAAAAAGCCAGAAAAAAAATAGGAAATGATATTGATTTTAGAGCCTATTTACACACTACACTGGTGGTATTTGAAGCTTTGGAAGAATATAATACCGGCGCGTTTTTGGGCTCAAAAAAAGGATGACAACGCATCCTTTTTTGAATCATTATACCAATATTTAATTAGGCATTTTCAGGAGGTGTAACATCGGTATCTTCTGATTCTTCAGCCTTATTTGCATCCTTAGTTTCAGCCAAGTTTGTTTCTACTTTTTCGGAAAGATCTTGGGCTTTTTCTTTGGTAGCATCGGCTATTCCCGATATCTTATCCTTTGCCATTTCAGTTAATTCACTTGCTTTTTCTTTAGCACTATCAAGTGCTATGGATGCTTTTTCTGTTACTGTATCACTGAGTTCGGCCGCTTTTTCTTTAGCAGATTGCGCCAACTCTGTAGCTTTTTCCTTTGTTTCATCTAAGACAACAGCGGCTTTTTCTTTGGCTTGATCCAGAACTTCCTCCGCTTTATCGCTTAATTCTGCCGCTTTTTCCTTTGCTTGCTTTGCCAATTCAGCAGCTTTCTCTTTGGTATCATCCAATACCACCGCTGCTTTATCTTTGACATCGTCATATAAATCTTCTGCCTTATCACTTAATTCTTCCATTTTTTCTTTAGCCGTTTCCGTATATTCCCCCGCTTTTTCTTTGACATCGTCATATACGTCTTCTGCCTTATCTACAGCTTTGTCCAATAATTCGTCTGCCTCATCAACCACTTTTTTGGCTTTACCGGTTAATTTGTTAAAAAAATCTTTGAGTCCCATTTTTTTTGAGTTTTAAATTAATATATAATATTGCAAAATTATTAAAAAAAAATTTAGTAAAAATAGCTGTATCAGTAGTTTTTGTTACATAGTTTGGTGTGTTAAAAAAAGGACACAATTGATCATAAGAAAAAGAATAATTACATGAATTCTAAGGAAAAGAAAAGCTATTGCAGTAGAGATATTGCAATAGCTTTTCTATTTTTTCACATTGAATGTATATCTTTGTAAAAATTTAAAAAAACAATCAAAATGACATACGATATACTGATATTAGGAAGTGGACCCGGTGGCTATGTGGCTGCCATCAGAGCTTCTCAACTGGGAATGAAAGTGGGGATAATTGAACGGGAAAATTTAGGAGGTATTTGTCTCAATTGGGGCTGTATTCCTACCAAAGCTTTACTCAAAAGTGCACAAGTATATGAATATTTAAAACACGTGGATCAATACGGATTAAAGGCAACAGCTGTTGACAAAGATTTTCAAGCCGTCATACATCGTAGTCGTGGTGTGGCAGAAAGTATGAGTAAAGGAGTAGCCTTTTTGATGAAAAAGAATGCAATAGACGTTATAGAAGGTACCGGAGTATTGCAAAACGGTAAAAAAATAGCCGTTACCGATGCAACCGGAGAAAAAACAATTTATCAAGCGAATACTATTATTATTGCCACCGGCGCACGTGCCAGAGAACTTCCCAATATGCCCATTGACGGTAAGAAAATAATTGGATACCGGCAAGCCTTAACTCTGGAAAAACAACCCAAATCTATGATTGTAGTAGGATCCGGAGCTATAGGAATGGAATTTGCGTATTTCTACAACAGTATGGGAACCGATGTGACCATTGTAGAGTATTTACCACAGGTAGTTCCTTTGGAAGATAAAGATGTCTCTCGACAAATAGCCCGTTCTTTTAAAAAATCAAAAATCAAAATAATGACTCAAGCCGAGGTAACTGCTGTTGACACCTCAGGCGAGGGAGTCAAAGCTACCGTAAAAACAAAAAAAGGAGAGGAAATACTGGAAGCCGAAATCCTGTTATCAGCTGTGGGCATCAAAACGAATATCGAACATATAGGTCTGGAAGAAATCGGTATTTTTACCGATAGAGATAAGATTCTGGTCAATGATTTTTACCAAACCAACGTACAGGGTTATTACGCCATTGGCGATGTGGTTTCAGGACCTGCATTGGCACACGTAGCTTCTGCAGAAGGCATTACTTGCGTAGAAAAAATAGCCGGACTGGATACTGATAAGATTGACTACCGTAATATCCCCGCTTGTACCTATACCCAACCTGAAATAGCCAGTGTGGGACTTACCGAACATCAAGCAATTGATAAAGGATACGAATTAAAAATAGGGAAATTTCCTTTTACAGCATCCGGAAAAGCAAAAGCCGCCGGTACGCCCGATGGTTTTGTCAAAGTAATTTTTGATGCTAAATACGGTGAATTTTTAGGCTGTCATATGATAGGAAGCGGTGTAACCGATATGATTGCCGAAGCGGTACTGGCACGTAAAATGGAAGTAACAGGACATGAAATATTAAAAACTATACACCCACATCCTACTATGAGTGAAGCCTTGATGGAAGCCGTAGCAGATGCCTATGATGAGGTTATTCACCTATAATTGTATTATTGATAATTTTTTAAATAAAATAGCTGCTATTATTGTTGTAAGTGTAATATTCAAGACTATTTTTTATTAAAACAATACCAAAATAATGAAAATGATGAATTATTTGCAATCTACAACAATAAATAGTAAATTTGCGCAACTTTAGTAACTAACAAAAAAACTTTTATTATGGCATTTGATATAGATATGATTCAAAAGGTTTATCAAGAATTACCTTCAAAAATTGAAAAAATACGTACGGTATTGAATAGACCTTTGACTTTGACTGAGAAAATTTTATATTCTCATTTACATCCCACAACAAAATTAGAAGAATATAAAAGAGGATCTTCTTATGTAAATTTTGCCCCCAACCGGGTAGCGATGCAAGATGCCACAGCTCAAATGGCATTGCTCCAATTTATGCAAGCAGGAAAAGACAAAGTTGCGGTTCCTTCTACCACTCACTTGGATCATTTGATTCAAGCCCGTATTGGTGCTGATAAAGATTTACAAGAAGCCATTAATAAGAATAACGAAGTATATAATTTTCTAGAATCTGTGTCTTCTAAATACGGAATTGGATTTTGGAAACCCGGAGCAGGAATCATCCACCAAGTCGTTTTGGAAAATTACGCTTTTCCCGGTGGTATGATGATAGGAACCGATTCTCATACTGTCAATGCCGGCGGTTTGGGAATGATTGCTATTGGTGTAGGAGGCGCTGATGCCGTAGATGTCATGGCAGGAATGCCTTGGGAACTTAAAATGCCGAAACTTATCGGAGTAAAACTTACCGGTAAACTCAATGGTTGGACTGCTCCTAAAGATGTGATATTAACTGTAGCCGGTATCTTAACCGCCAAAGGCGGTACCGGGGCTGTTATAGAATATTTCGGAGAAGGTGCATTGAGTTTATCAGGAACCGGAAAAGGCACCATTTGTAATATGGGAGCCGAGGTAGGCGCTACTACTTCTACCTTTGGTTACGATGCGGCAATGGAACGCTATTTACGAGCTACCGGAAGAGCTGATGTAGCCGATGCTGCCAACAAAGTAAAAGAACATTTAACCGGTGATTCCGAAGTATATGCAGAACCTGAAAAATATTTTGATCAAGTCATCGAAATTAATCTAGACACCTTAACACCGCATTTAAACGGACCTTTTACTCCGGATTTAGCCACACCGGTTGCTGAAATGAAGGAAGCTGCTAAAGCCAATGATTGGCCTACCGATATAGAATGGGCATTGATAGGTTCTTGTACCAATTCTTCTTATGAAGACTTAACCCGAGCCGCCTCTATTATCAAAGACGCATTGGACAAAGGCGTAAAACCCAAAGCCACTTTGGGAATCAATCCCGGGTCAGAACAGGTTCGTTTTACGGCAGAACGAGATGGATTGATTGATATCTTTAAAAAAGCCGGTGCAAAAATATTTACCAATGCGTGTGGTCCCTGTATTGGACAATGGGCACGTCCGGGAGCTGAAAAAGAAGAAAAAAATTCTATCGTACATTCCTTCAATCGTAATTTTAGAAAAAGAGCTGATGGAAATCCCAATACCAATGCTTTTGTAGCGTCTCCTGAAATGGTTGCTGCTATTGCATTATCCGGAAAATTGGATTTCAACCCACTCACCGACACCTTGCTTAATGAAAATGGCAAAGCGGTGAAACTGGCAGAACCTACAGGATTTGAATTGCCTCCCAAAGGTTTTGATGTAAAAGATAACGGCTATCAAGCTCCGGCAGAAGATGGTAGTAATATTGAAATTACAGTAGATCCGAATTCAGATCGACTACAACTCTTAACACCATTTGAACCTTGGAACGGTAAAGATTATACCGATATGAAATTACTCATCAAGGCGTATGGAAAATGTACCACCGACCATATATCTATGGCGGGTCCTTGGTTAAAATACAGGGGGCATTTGGACAATATCTCTAACAACTGTTTGATTGGCGCCATCAATGCTTTCAATATGGAGGCCAATAAGGTAAAAAGCCAACTTACCGGTGAATATGGTCCGGTTCCTGCTACCCAAAGAGCCTATAAAGCCGCCGGTATAGCAACGGTAGTAGTCGGAGATGAAAACTACGGAGAAGGTTCTTCCAGAGAACATGCCGCAATGGAACCCAGACATTTGGGAATCAAGGTAGTAGTTGTCAAATCATTTGCCCGTATTCACGAAACCAACCTTAAAAAACAAGGAATGTTAGGAGTTACTTTTGTCAACCCTAATGATTATGATAAAGTACAGGAAGATGATACCATTTCAATTTTGGGATTAACCGATTTTAAACCCGGCAA
>CAYNFJ010000102.1:0-7618 GCA_964396505.1 uncultured Polaribacter sp.
AGCAGAAGTAAATGTAAAAGAAATTCAGTTGTTAGATGATGCCTCAGATGTATTAGTCAAACAGATAAAACCCAATTTTAAGGTGTTAGGGCCACGTTTCGGTAAAGATATGAAACAGGTAGCCGGCGCTGTGATGCAACTTTCACAAGATGATATAGCCCGTTTTGAGCAGGATAAATCCTTTGCCATTCAAGTAAATGGAGAAACGGTCACACTCCAATTAGACGAAGTAGATATCACCACCAAAGATATTGACGGTTGGCTGGTCGCCCATCAAGATGGGACAACCGTAGCATTGGATGTCACCTTAACCGATGCTTTAAAACAAGAAGGAATAGCCCGTGAATTGATCAATAGAATTCAAAACCATCGTAAAAATTCCGGTTTTGAAGTAACTGATAGAATCGAGATTCATTTTACGAAGAATCCACAGGTTGAAAAAGCTATTGCTACGAATAAAGAGTATATAAAAACAGAAACATTAGCAGATAATATTATATTTGCAGAAACCGTAAAAAATGGTATAGAAATTGTGTTTGACCAAGTGCAAATACAAATGCAAGTAACTAAAGTATAACTAATAAATTCTTCTCTATAACAGAGGAGTAAGAAGAAAAATGGAAGAACCAAAAGTAAGATATTCAGAAAAAGATTTAGCGGAGTTCAAAGAGATTATCGAACAAAAAATCAAACAAGCCGAAAAAGATTTGGCGCTCTTACAAAGTGCCTATAAAAATGATAGTGATAATGGGACTAATGATACAGCACCTACTTTTAAATCTTTTGAAGAAGGTTCTAAAACCATGTCCAAAGAAGCCAATGTGCAATTGGCCATACGTCAAGAAAAATTTATTCGTGATTTAAACAATGCCTTGTTGCGTATCGAGAATAAAACCTATGGTGTATGTCGTGTCACGGGTAAATTAATCAATAAAGAACGCTTAAAATTAGTGCCTCACGCTACTTTGAGTATCGAAGCAAAAAACCGTCAATCGCACAAATAAAAGGCTGTAGCCTTTACAATTTTTTAATAAATTCTTAATCCTTTGATTTGAAGAAAGCACTGTTTATTATCATCTTAGTTTTATTGATAGACCAAATCTCTAAAGTATATATCAAGACACATTTTGTGATTAATGAGAGTGTACAAGTATTGGGTTGGAATTGGTTTCAGATTTATTTTGTTCAAAACAACGGAATGGCTTGGGGAACCGAGTTTGGTGGGCGAACCGGAAAATTGTTGCTGACCGTTTTTAGATTATTTGCTGTAACCGGAATAGTTTATTGGTTGTATAAGAGCATTAAAGAGCACAAGCATACTTTGTTAATTATTGCTATTTCATTAATTTTGGCTGGAGCCGTAGGAAATATAATAGATTCTTTATTTTATGGATTAATCTTTGATGACCCGCAACATAAGGTCGCTACGCTGTTTGCTGAAAATCATTATGGTACCCTGTTTCATGGAAAAGTAGTCGATATGTTTTATTTTCCGATTTGGCACGGCGATTTACCCGCTTGGATTCCAAAATACGGAGGCAGACCTTTTACTTTTTTCAATGCTATTTTTAACGTAGCCGATTCGGCTATCACCATTGGAGTCGCCTTGTTAATTTTATTTAATAAAAAAGTTTTTCCAAAAGAAACCCAAATAGAAAAAACGCCCTATTTGGAAGACTTATTGGATTAGAGACCCGTTTTGAGACGTATTATTACATACCTTTTACTCTTTGCTACCGGTTTGGTAGTAGGGCTTTATTTTATGTGGAAAAATAAGGATAACTACCGTTCTGAGCAGTTAGATGTGATTGTAAACGGGATTAAAAATGTACAAAAATTGGTAGTAACCGAAGCCTCTTTTTCAGAGGTTTATAATTACCAAGATGCCGATAAGTACTTTTTTGAAACCCTAGTCTTTGAAAAAAAAGCAATCCTTCTTATCCATGCCAAAATACAAGTTTCGTATGATTTGACCCAAATGGGAATTCAAATTGATAGTATTCATAAAAAAATCATCATTACCAAAATCCCCAAAGAAGAAATACATATTTTTCCGGAGTTTAAATATTATGATTTGCAACAAAGCATGTGGAACACGTTTACCAAAGAAGAATTGAATACATTGCAACAGAAAGCTATTGACCACTTGATGAATACGTCCAAAATTGCTTTGGTAAAAAAACAAGCAAAACAACAATTAGTAGAAACATTATCCAATTTATTTACGCTGACTCAAAGTTTTGATTGGAAAATAGAAGACCAAACCCAAAGTCTATTTACGGCTAACAATAAGTCACTTAGGTTTAAAGATAGCGCCGATTGAGTTTTTGTATTTCGGATACAAAAGATAAGTCAATATAACTTTGTATCTTTGCCATTATCAAATTTATAACCAATATGGATTACGGAAAGGAATTTAAAAAGTTTGCAACCAAACATCACGGGATTAGCAGTATGCATTATGACAAGATAGTCAGTAGTGTAACCCCGTATATTATAGAAGAACGCCAACTCAATGTGGCACAAATGGATGTTTTTTCCCGTTTGATGATGGATCGTATTATTTTCTTAGGAACCGCCATTGATGACCAAGTGGCCAATATTATTCAAGCCCAACTATTATTTTTGTCCAGTGTAGATTCAAGTAAAGATATTTCTATTTATATGAATACGCCGGGCGGTAGCGTTTATGCCGGATTGGGTATTTATGATACGATGCAGTTTATCAAACCCGATGTCGCTACGATTTGTACCGGTATGGCCGCTTCTATGGGAGCTGTATTGATGGTTGCCGGAACCAAAGGAAAACGATCTGCCTTGCCACACTCCCGTATTATGATACATCAACCTATGGGAGGCGCTCAAGGTCAAGCCAGTGATATAGAAATTACCGCTCGTGAGATATTAAAGTTAAAGAAAGAATTATACGAAATTATCTCCAAACATTCCGGTCAAAGCTTTAAAAAAGTAGAAGCAGACTCTGATAGAGATTATTGGATGAAAGCCGAAGAAGCCAAAAAATACGGAATGATTGATGAAATATTGTTACATTCTTAAACAGTATAAAAATGGCCAAAAAAGACAGTGTACAATGTTCCTTTTGTGGACGAGATAAATCTGAAACCAATGTGCTTATTGCCGGATTGGATTCACATATCTGTGATAGATGTATTGAACAAGCCTACGAAATAGTACAAGAAGAAGTATTCGGTAATGCGCATCAAGATAAATCCAATCTGGATTTTGATATTAAAAAACCCCAAGAGATCAAAGAGTTTTTAGATCAATATATGATTGGTCAAGATGCTACCAAAAAAGCGATGGCAGTAGCTGTTTACAATCACTACAAACGCTTGATGCACGGTGATAAAGATGCGAATGATGTAGAGATAGAAAAATCAAATATTATTTTGGTAGGAGAAACCGGAACCGGAAAAACGCTGATTGCCAAAACAATAGCACGTATGTTGAGTGTGCCATTTGCTATTGTCGATGCTACCGTATTAACACAAGCCGGTTATGTAGGAGAAGATGTAGAGACCATATTGACCCGTTTATTACAAGCCGCCGATTACGATGTAGCTAAGGCAGAAATGGGCGTGGTGTTTATCGATGAAATTGATAAAATAGCGCGTAAAGGAGATAATCCTTCTATTACGAGAGATGTGAGTGGTGAAGGTGTACAGCAAGCATTACTTAAACTGTTAGAAGGTACTGTGGTCAATGTACCACCCAAAGGAGGAAGAAAACATCCCGAACAAAAATTTGTACAGGTCAATACCAAAAACATTCTTTTTATTGCCGGTGGTGCTTTTTCGGGTATTGAAAAAGCCATCAGTAAGCGCTTAAACATGCAGGCAGTGGGTTACAATGCTTTAAAAAGTGGGGAAGAGGTAGATAAAGAGAATCTATTACAATATATCATTCCCAAGGACTTAAAAGATTTTGGGTTGATACCGGAAATTATCGGTCGTTTACCGGTGTTGAGCTATATGAATCCTTTGGATGCTAAGACCTTGCGTGCAATTCTTACAGAACCCAAAAATGCCATCACCAAACAATATCAAAAATTATTTGAATTGGATGGTATTGAGTTGACTTTTACAGATGAGGCCTTGGATTTTATTGTAGATAAAGCGGTGGAATACAAATTAGGAGCCCGGGGGCTTCGCTCTTTATGCGAGTCCATTCTTACCGATGCAATGTTTGAAATGCCCAGTAAAAAAGGGGTGAAGAAACTGGATATTACCCAAGAATATGCTTCTCAAAAACTATCGCGAACCGTAATTAAAAAACTGCGAGCTGCTTCTTAATTTATCAATTAGAATCTGTGTTTTTTTGGTAAAGATTGGACCACCAAATCATAGGAATGATCAATCAATTCTTTAAACAGTTTTACCCCAATATTTGAGTTGAACTGTACCGTATTCCAGTGCTTTTTATTCATATGAAAACCCGGAATTATTTCAGGGTATTGTTCCCGTAGTGAAATAGCCTTTTCAGGATCACATTTTAAATTGACCTTGAGCTCCGGTGCATCTAAAGCAGTCAGTGCAAACATCTTACTACCTACTTTAAAAACCAAGGTGGTTTCGTCAAAAGGAAAAGATTCAGTGACCCCTTTTTTAGACAAACAATAGGTTCTAAAAGTTTCAATATTCATCTTTTCTTTTTTTAGGAATTATATTTTTTATATTCAAGCGGATAGGATTTATCATTCCTTGTACCAAATTGTATTGACTTAAGGTGGATATGAGATAGAATATAAGATACCCGTAGATATAAATAGATTCCATAAAAAAATCATTGGCACTCTTTTGATTGTATTTAAAGGCAATATACAGGTAAGAACTCATCAGAATAGACAGCAAACCCATTGTCAAATACACTTTTAAACTATCGTTATTCAGGGTTTTATTATCGGTGTAATAATTGGATATATTAATACTATTATTCTTTAGAGTAAACCATATATGCACCCCGATTAATAAGAAAATACTGGATAAACCGTTAAGATGTGTAACCGATTTATTCATCAACCAAAAATCGTAAAAACCGTGCGAAAAAATCGCAAAAAAGTAGAAAGTAATAAAGATAAGAATTGGATTGAATTTTGATAATTTGTACTTGTTAATAATTAATCCATACACTAAAATAGAACTAAAGGTCATATGAGCCACTGTGGCGTACAATGCTCTTCCACTGATAATTTCCAAGCCATACATGTTTAAATACATGGTGTTTTCAACAAAGGCAAATCCCAATGCGGTAACCGATGCGTATAAAATGTAATCATAAGGTTCGTCGATGGCTTTAGTAAACAATAATATGATGAGCAAGGGTATAAATTTGATGCTCTCTTCAATCAATCCAATACCAAACACACTGTAAATAAATCCCGATGCCGCTTGTGCAGAATCGCGAAAACCCAGGCGGTAAAAAACGGTATAAGGAATATCTGCCAGTAGTGTAAAGATCATAGATAGTACAAAAATGAATAGAATATACCGCTTTTTTTCTTTGTCAAAAATATCTAATTTCAAGATGTAAAATAGCTATATTAAGCTAATTATCAGTGAGGTAATCAGCGCAAAGCCTTTCTGGTTTTTTTTGAGTAAATCCTTTGACAGATGGTGTGCGACTTCAATTTCCGTAAAATTGATAAGCAGTAAGGGTAAACTGATTATAATCAAAGCTAAAAGGATATACTTGAATCGCTTGAAGCTAAAATAGCGCACTTTTTGATCCAATGATTTGTAATCTTTTACCTGTTGGATAAACCACTTGACAATCAGGATAAATCCCAAGATATTCAATAGAAAATATGTGACTTTTTGAGTCATTTCGTAAAAGTAAGATTATTTTTTTAAACCGATAAAAAAAACAGCCTCATTTCTGAAGCTGTCTTTTCAATCAACATTTAAAATTACTTATTTATGGAATGTGTAGGATACTCCTAACATTATTAGGTCAGTGCTCATTTCATAGCCCACTTCAGTTCCCGGGATTGTTCCCAAAGGATTATTGGAAGCATCCCAAGGACCTCCGAAAGCAGTAGGAATCGGATTTTTTAAGGTACCTTCAGTCTTGCCACTGCTGGTACCGTGATGATAGACAGCATTCAAATTGAAATAATCATTGAATTTATAAGTCAATCCGAATTGGAACGCATTTTTTATAACAGCCGGTGCCGAAACAGAAAAGAACGCCAAGTCCTCGTCAATAGGATTGCTGCTATATGTATAGCCGACGCGTAAGGGCAGTTTATCTATTCCTTTATATTGAAGGCCGGCAGAAATAATAGTCATATTTTTCCAACCAAATCCTTGTACGGCTCCTGTAGGATAACCGGTAAAAACGCCTTCTTGAGCTATTTCCCAGCCTTCTTTAGCAAAGCCATCGGTATGCTCGTAATCTACCATTCTGTAATCCAATGCCAAATCAATTGTTTCATTGGAATAACCGGCTCCAAAAGAGAGGATGGCCGGAAAGTCCATATCAAATTGGTTGTCAGGAGCAGTGCTACCATCCAGATAGGTGTTTTTAAATTTTAAGTCTCCCAGTGTTTGTTTGGTTTTATAAGAAACGCCCAGTTTAATTCCTTTACCGGAATCATAGAATACGCCTATTTGACCACCAATACCGGTAGTTGAAGCGGCATCAGCTTCCGGATAGCCTTTGGTTTGACTTGGAGCCGTGGTGGGGTTGGGCGCTATTTCTAAGGAAGCATAATTAAAATTAGGGGTAATACCAATTGAAAATTTATCAGCGAATTGGTAAGCTACGGTAAAACCTATTTGCATCAACATATAATTGGATTTGATATGACCAAAACCATTCATTGTTTGCGGATAGGTAATGGGATTGGATTGGGTGGGATCCCAATTGGGGTTCGGGTTGCCGGATCCATCTACCGGAAGGTTGGTTTCTGCGGCAAAATCTACGCCAAAACCACTTACACCAAAAGCTGAAAAACCATAGGTTATTTTGCTGTCTGGTTTTCCCCAAACCATTGCCAATGCCGGCATTGGAGAGGCTCCTTTGTCATCGGTGGTTACACCGGTTACTTCCGGAGTTCCGGGGCCTAACATACCGGCTGGTAAAGTAGAACTCAACACGGGAGAGGCATAGAACATTCCGATATCTACATTGAGTATTTTACTGTCAAAACTGCTGATAGATGCCGGATTCCATTGCAACGCCCCACTGATGTCTATGGGTTGTCCGGTAGCCGCGCCACCCATAGAGGAGTTGACACTGCCAATACCGGCCATTAAATGTCCTGCTTGTGCAAAACCGGTTGTGCTTATCAATAAAATTACGAGTTTAATTAAATTTTTCATGTGTATATATTTAGTTTAATAATGAAAATGTGTAACTTTAATTACAATGCAAAACTAGACAGCCTTTTATCTGTAACAACTGATAATTGTCAGGTTATTGAAAAAAAGGGAAATTATCTCGAAAAAAAGATTCCAATTTTTGAAAACCGGTAATTTTACGATGAATCAATTATGATAGATGTTCGATAAAAAATTGGATCTGTCAATCGTTCAGCATATGCACAGTGGCGACTTCCAAGCACAGAGTTAATAAAAAATCACTTTACTTTTATTTT
>CAYNFJ010000103.1:0-7516 GCA_964396505.1 uncultured Polaribacter sp.
GTTCAGAAGCTGAACATCAAGTAAACCGTAGAACGGAATTTGTGATTGTGCGGTAGAACACCTTAATTAAATTAAGGAATAAATTATCCTTCCTCTTATTAGTTTACATAGACTGATAAGAGGAAGGATTTTATTATATAATACTTATTTGGCATATTATTTGAAAGCATAAAATGGAGTTTAAAAAATTTATATTAATTTTACATTTTAAAAAGACAACCCCGATGACTAAAAAATTCTTTTTTGTTATATCCTTTTTGTTTTTATTTCAATCTGTGTCTGCACAATTAGAAGCAGCTCGGTATTCTATAAAAAATCTCAAAGTAAACACTCCTTATTCCGATTTAAGTACTTCTTTGTGGGGAAAAGGGCGTGTGATATATGCTAGTAGTAAAAATAGTAAGGCTATTGTAAAAGATCGTGTAAAAAGTAGTGATTCCAAAAAAGCCTTTTTGGAAACTTTTACCGGATTTATCGATAAAGATTATGAAATACGGTTTTCTAAAAAAGTGGAGATGGATTTTAATGCCGAATTTAATCAATCCAATGTATCCTTTACGCCGGATTTAAAAACGGTTTATTTTACACAGAATAATGCTTCAAAGGATAGAAAAAAAACGGTCAATTTAAAATTATATAAAGCGGACGTTACCGCTACGGGAGAGTGGATTAATATCAAAGAACTACCTTTTAATAGCAACACCTACAATTGTGCACACCCCAGTTTAAGTGATGATGGTGCGAAACTTTATTTTTCTTCCAATATGCCTGGTGGTTATGGAGCGTCTGATATATATGTAGTAGATATATTAGCAGGGGACAGATACGGTAAACCTAAGAATTTAGGAGCTTATATCAATTCTCCTAATCGTGATAATTTTCCGGAAATTAACAACGGCTTATTATATTTTTCTTCAGACAGACCCGGTGGATTAGGTGGATTGGATATTTATATGGTCCCACTTCAAAATTTATTTCAAGAACCTACTAATTTAGGAGTCCCTATCAATAGTAAATATGATGATTTTAGTTTTGTGATTAACGGCAGTTTTAGACGAGGCTATTTCACATCGAATCGTCCGCAAGGTAAAGGAGGCGATGATATTTATTCTTTTGTTCAAGAGTCGGCAATAAAGAGTTGTTCTCAACTGGTTGAAGGGGAAGTTAGAGATACCGATACTGATGAACTTATTACGAATGCTATTGTCAATATCTTTGATGAAAAAGGCAATTGGTTAAACAGATTTTCAACAGAAGGAGATGGAAAATTTAAGATAAAATTGAATAAATGCGAAAAGAATTATAAACTGGAAGCAACCAAAAAGCAGTACAATAAAGATTATGCGGACATTATTTATGTCCCCGATAAAAAGGTACACAACATAACGATGCATTTACTTCACGATCCGATTGTAGTTGCAGAAACAACACCCGAACCCAAAAAACCTTTGGATTTAAAAGCTCCCGAAGAAGAAATGTATTTGGATGTTAAGAATATCGATTTTATCCTGAATAAGTATAATATTAGAAAAACATCGGCAGAAGAATTGGATAAAGTGGTTAAAATTATGAAAGAAAACCCTACCTTGGTAGTTGAATTTGGAGCCCATACAGATTCTCGAGGTCCGGATGAATACAATATGGAGTTATCCATTAAAAGAGCCAACGAAGTGGTGCGATATATTGTCAGTAAGGGTATTGATTATAACCGTATTTACGGTAAAGGATATGGAGAGACGATGCCTGTGAATAAATGTGTCAATGGTGTACAATGTACTGATGCCGAACATTTGGAAAACAGACGAACCGAATTCTTAATTCTAGCCCGTTAACTCAAAAAATAAGATTTAAAGAAATGAAAAAAATTCTAGTAATTATCAGTTTATTTCTTGTACAGATTACCTATGCTCAATTAACGGCGGCTCGGTACACTATCAAAAACATTAAAGCCAATACCAAGTATTCAGATTATGGAACTTCCTATTTTGGCCCTAATAGAATAGTGTTTGCTTCCAGTAAATTGGATGGTAAAAAACTCAGAAATAAATTTAAGGGAGGCAATGATGATTTCCCTCGTTACGATTTATTTAAGGGCTTTTTAAATTACAAAGGGGAGATTAATTACGTCAAAAAATTATTGAATAAATTTGTAACTAAGTACAACGAATCCAATGTGTCTTTCTCTCCCGATTTACGCCATGTATATTTTACTCAGAATAATATTAAAAAAGGAAAATATGTAGAAGATGACAGCCAATGGATTAATCTAAAGATATATAGAGCTTCTGTAAAGACCAATGGAGAATGGGGTGATATCATATCTTTACCATTTAACAATGATAAGTATTCCTGTGCCCATCCTTCTGTAAGTGAAGATGGCAGGGTGTTGTTTTTTTCATCGGATATGCCCGGAAGCTATGGAGGATCAGATATATATTGGGTAACGATCAATAAGGATGGCACCTATGGTGAACCTCAAAACTTGGGTTCCAATGTAAATTCTAAAGCACGTGAAAATTTTCCCTATGTCGATGGAAATATCCTATATTTTTCTTCGGATAGACCGGATTCTATGGGTGGATTGGATGTCTATATGGTACAGTTGGATGAACCGGATGCTGTTCCTACCAATTTAGGTTCTCCCATTAATAGTGAATACGATGACTTTTGTTTTGTAATAGATCGCCAACATAAAAAAGGCTTTTTTTCTTCCAACAGACCCAATGGAAAAGGGGAAGATGATATTTATTCATTTGTTCAAGAAACAGAGATTCAAGAATGCAAGCAAGTTATTAGCGGTGAAATAAGAGATAAGGAAACCAATGAAATTATTTCCGGTGCTATTGTCAGTATGTACACGCACAATAATATTTTGTTGAGTTCTTATCCTACCAAATCGGATGGTAAATTTACTTTTGAATTGGCCTGCCGTGGAAATTATAGAGTAGAAGCGACTCAGGTGGGTTATGACAAGACCTTTAGACATATTGGTTTTACTCCGGCTATTTTAACCCAAAAAATCACCCTTTATTTGGAGAAAAAACCAAAAGAAATAGTAGCTGATACACCTGTTGTAGAAGACCAAAAGCCAAAAATTTCTGAGAAAAAAGAGGATACACCTGCTAAGGAATCACCTAAAGAAATAGCTAAAAAGAAAGATCCTTTTATTTTTAAAGATGGCAAAGAGATGTTGGATTTACCACCTATTTATTTTGATTTAGATCAATTTTATATTACAAAAGCGGCATCCCGAATTTTAGAAAAAGCGGTAAAAATATTATACCAATATCCCGCAATCCATATTGAATTTGCAGCCTATACCGATTGTAGAGCCAGTGACAGCTACAACCTGCACTTGTCTGATTTACGTGCCAAAGAAGTAATTAAATACATTGTCAAACAAGGTATTTCACCCGATAGAATTACCGGAAGGGGTTATGGTGAGTCAAGACCGGTCAATAAATGCGTGGACGGGGTAAAATGTACCGAAGCAGAACACTTGCA
This sequence comes from uncultured Polaribacter sp., assembly GCA_964396505.1. Lineage (GTDB taxonomy): Bacteria > Bacteroidota > Bacteroidia > Flavobacteriales > Flavobacteriaceae > DQTL01. The sequence continues at coordinate 3,505 of CAYNFJ010000103.1, forward strand.
AAATCGTAGAACCGAATTTATTATTACAAAAAAATAGGTTTTCAGATTCCTAAATAAAGATAGAAGTAGTGTTGCATTTTGCGTGTTAGGTTGTCTTTTTTACTGTAAAAGTTTTCCAATTCTTTTACGCGCTACTTTATTAAAGGACAATTGATACGGAATTTCATCGATGTAAAATTGAATCGTTATATTTTCTTTATCCGGAAGTGCCGCGATACTATACCCAAAAAGATGTTTAGGCTTTATTAAATCCTGAGATTCTCAAGTTTATTTTTATTGTACAGATATACATAAAAATGTGTAATTTTGCCAATCATCAGAAAAAATCCGTAATGAGCCATAAATTTACAGAATATAAACAGTTGAGTCTAACGCAAATAGCAGATGACGTTTTATCTTTTTGGGAAGTGAATAAGATCTTTCAAAAAAGTATTGATAGTAAAGACGAGCATAAACCCTTTATTTTCTTTGAAGGACCTCCTTCTGCCAATGGATTACCGGGTATTCATCACGTGATAGGACGTACAGTCAAAGATATTTTTGCCCGTTATAAAACTATGCAAGGCTATCAAGTAAAACGGAAAGCCGGCTGGGATACGCACGGTTTACCGGTTGAATTAGGCGTGGAAAAAGAATTGGGAATTACCAAAGAAGATATCGGCTCTAAAATAAGTATTGATGCATACAATGCGGCTTGTAAAAAATCGGTGATGCGTTATACCGATATCTGGAATGATTTGACCCGCCGTATCGGATATTGGGTCGATATGGAGCACCCGTATATTACCTACAAACCCAAATATATGGAAACGGTCTGGTGGCTGTTGAAACAATTGTACGATAAAGGTTTGTTATACAAGGGCTATACGATTCAACCCTATTCTCCTAAAGCAGGAACGGGACTCAGTACGCACGAGTTAAACCAACCCGGATGTTACAAAGACGTAACCGATACTACACTGACAGCGCAGTTTAAAATTATCAAAGAATCTTTAAAAAAATTACCACTAAATAATCAGACCGATGAAGTATATTTTTTAGCTTGGACAACTACTCCCTGGACTTTACCGTCTAATACGGCTTTAACTGTAGGTAAAAAAATTGAATATGTATTGGTAAAGACCTTTAATCAATACACGTTTAAACCCATAGAAGTTATTTTGGCAAAAGCCTTGGTCGGTAGTCAGTTTGGTAAAAAATTTACTGAAGTAACTTCATTGGATGCATTGGACACCTATCAGCCTAATGATAAAAAAATACCCTATTTTATAGAAGACAGTTGTAAAGGAGCTGATTTATTGGAATTGCGATACGAGCAATTAATGCCTTATGCACTGCCTTATCAACATCCTGAAAATGCCTTTAGAGTCATCGCCGGCGATTTTGTAACGACCGAAGACGGAACCGGTATAGTTCATACAGCGCCCACATTTGGTCAAGATGATGCAATGGTTGCTAAAAAAGCAAAACCCGAGGTACCTCCCATGTTGGTGTTGGACGCGCAGGACAATCCCGTACCGCTGGTTGATTTACAAGGCCGATTTACGAAACATATGGGACCCTATGCGGGACGCTATGTCAAAAACGAATATTATGATAAAGGGACAGCACCTGATAAATCTGTAGATGTTGAGATAGCCATTCAATTAAAATTTGAGAATAAAGCCTTTCACGTAGAGAAGCATCAACACAATTATCCTCATTGTTGGCGTACCGATAAACCTGTGTTGTATTATCCGTTAGATTCTTGGTTTATCAAGGTGACCGATAAAAGAGACCGCCTGTATGAACTCAACAAACAAATCAATTGGAAACCCAAATCTACCGGCGAAGGACGTTTTGGCAATTGGTTGCAAAATGCCAACGATTGGAACCTATCCCGTTCCCGTTTTTGGGGTATTCCTTTGCCTATCTGGCGTACTGAAGAAGGCGATGAAGAAGTATTGATAGGATCTGTAGCCGAATTAATTACAGAAATGAAAAAATCGGTTGAAAAAGGCTTTATGGATGCGGTTTTATTCGATGATTTTGTGGTGGGAGATATGAGTGAATCCAATTATGATAAAGTGGATTTACACAAAAATATAGTGGATAAAATTGTGCTGGTTTCTCCTTCCGGAAAGCCAATGAAAAGAGAATCAGACCTTATTGATGTTTGGTTTGATTCCGGTTCTATGCCTGTTGCGCAATGGCATTACCCGTTTGAGAATAAAGATTTAATAGATAAAAAATTGGAAAGACAAGCCGATTTTATAGCTGAAGGAGTGGATCAGACACGGGGTTGGTTTTATACCCTGCACGCTATTTCAGGAATGGTGTTTGACTCGGTAGCCTATAAAAATGTCGTTTCCAATGGACTGGTTTTGGATAAATTTGGTAAAAAAATGTCCAAACGTTTGGGCAATGCCATTGATCCTTTTAAAACCTTGGATAAATTTGGCCCCGATGCGATACGTTGGTATATGATAGGCAATGCCAATCCTTGGGATAATCTCAAGTTTGATCTGGACGGGATAGATGAAGTCCGTAGGAAATTTTTCGGAACCTTATACAATACCTATTCGTTTTTCTCCTTGTATGCTAATTTGGACAAATTTACCTATCAAGAAGCTGATATTCCTTTGAAAGACAGAGCAGAAATAGATCGTTGGATACTTTCGGAACTACATACATTGATACAAAATGTAACCCTTTTTTACGAGGATTATGAACCTACAAAAGCCACACGAGCTATCCAATTTTTTGTTACGGAGCATTTGAGTAATTGGTTTGTTCGGTTGAGCCGACGCCGTTTTTGGAAAGGAGAATATGGACCCGATAAGATTGCTGCTTACCAGACACTTTATACATGTATGCTGAGTGTAGCCAAATTAGCCGCACCGGTAGCGCCCTTCTTTATGGACAGATTGTTTAAAGATTTGACAGCAGTAACGGATAACCAAGAAGCATTATCGGTACATTTAGCCGATTTTCCGGTGTATGATGCAAGTTATATTGACAAGGCATTGGAACTAAAAATGCAAAAAGCTCAGTTGATTTCTTCTATGACCTTATCTTTGCGTCAAAAAGAAAAAATAAAAGTACGTCAACCCCTACAACGCATTATGATTCCTATCCATAATACAGAAGAAAAAGAACAGATTGAAGCCGTACAAGACTTGATTAAAGCAGAAGTAAATGTAAAAGAAATTCAGTTGTTAGACGATGCATCGGATGTGTTAGTCAAACAGATAAAACCCAATTTTAAAGTGTTAGGACCGCGTTTTGGGAAAGATATGAAACAGGTAGCCGGCGCCGTGATGCGACTTTCACAAGAAGATATAGCCCGTTTTGAGCAGGATAAATCCTTTGCCATTCAGGTAAATGGAGAAGCGGTCACACTCCAATTGGACGAAGTGGATATCACCACCAAAGATATTGACGGTTGGCTGGTCGCCCATCAAGATGGGACAACCGTAGCATTGGATGTCACCTTAACCGATGCTTTAAAACAAGAAGGAATAGCCCGTGAATTGATCAATAGAATTCAAAACCATCGTAAAAATTCCGGTTTTGAAGTAACCGATAGAATCGTGATTCATTTTACGAAGAATCCGCAAGTTGAAAAAGCCATTGCTACGAATAAAGAGTATATAAAAACGGAAACATTAGCAGATAATATTATATTTGCAGAAACAATGGAAAATGGTATAGAAATTGTGTTTGACCAAGTGCAAATACACATGCAAGTAACTAAAGTATAACTAATAAATTCTTCTCTAAAATAGGGGAGTAAGAAGAAAAATGCAAGAACCAACAGTTAGATATTCAGAAAAAGATTTAGCAGAGTTCAAAGAGATTATCGAACAAAAAATCAAACAAGCCGAAAAAGATTTGGCACTGTTGCAAAGTGCTTATAAAAACGATAGTGATAATGGGACCAATGATACAGCACCTACTTTTAAATCTTTTGAAGAAGGTTCCAAAACCATGTCCCAAGAAGCCAATGTGCAATTAGCCATACGTCAAGAAA
>CAYNFJ010000104.1:0-7436 GCA_964396505.1 uncultured Polaribacter sp.
ATCAGCATTGGCACAAATGATTGTTCCTTGAATAAAGCCTTCTTTTCCGATAATTAATCTACCGGTTGTTTGTACATTCCCTTCTACTTTTCCGTCGATTCTAAAATCGCCGTCAGAGATGATGTCACCTTTAATTTCTGTTCCTCTGGCTATTAAATTTCGTTGAGGAGATTGACTTTGGTTTGATTTTTTTTCTGCAAACATAATTACTTGGGGTTTTATAGGTTAGTTAATTGGATTTGGTTTTTTCTTTATCATGCAGATTAGGAGGTCCTTTTTTACGCATTAATTCCAATACTTTTTTTCTTTTTTCTTCGTCGGATAGTGGTTTTATTTTTGGTTTCTTGTCGGATACTTTTTTCTTTTCTGTCACCAATTTACCCTTTTTTTCTACAGGTGTTTTTTCTTTTTTTACACCATTTAGTAAATCCAGCATTTCTTGTGCATGGGTCCCTTCTTCTGTTTTGGGGTAATTGGCTATAATAAATTCCAAATTTTTGATAAAAGCAGCTTTGTCATTATTAATTTTATACTGGGTGTAGGCCTTGAGTAGTTCAAATTTGGCTTGAATGGGATCATCTTCATATTTTACAATGGCTTTATTACAAGCATCCAATACCTTATTGAATTTTGCATATTCGTAATCACAATAGACTTGTTCGTAATGTGATTCCGGTGTGTCGGCATCGTTATAAGCCAATTTATCGGGGTTTTGAATCAACTGTGCATAGCGGGAATCCGGATAATTTGAGACGATCTCTTGTTTGATTTGAGCTGCCTTTGTATTACCGGTTTTTTTATACATTTTATACAAATGATATTTTGCCGGCAAGATAAGTTTTTCTTTAGGTTCTTCCTTGAGGAAACGTTCCAATCGTTTGATTGCCAAGGGAAATTCTTGAAATTTTTCTTTATAAATCAGTCCTAATTGATACAAGGCATTACTACTGTCATCTTTTAATTTGTTTATACGTACAGAATCTTTAGGGATTCGATCTATATAGTATGAAAGCTCATATTTTTTGGTAGCATCCAATTTTTGGTTTTGCACCGTTTCCGCTATTGCATCTCCGGATTCTGTAGCTGTATTTTTTGCTTTGTCAGACCATCGCCAATTGTCTTGTAAGGCTCTATTTCCCCATATTTTTTGAAACTCTGCTTTACCAAAACCTACTGTTTGTACATTGTAGAAATACCATTTTCCCGATTTTTTGGATTGTTTACTTCCATTGCTAAAAGAACTCCCTGCATTTGCTGAACGTTCAGCATTTTCTTTGCGGATAGCGGCTATTTCATCTGCTTTTTTTAGTTTCGCGATGTATTCATTAAAATAGTTTTCTCTTTCCGAATCACTCATTGCAATCAAATGAAAAATACTATCATTGGTTTTCAAAGTGGTTTCGTATTGAATCACTTCCTCCAAACTTTTTCTTTTACGATTTAGTTTCCGAATGCGTTTGGTATTGGGGTTGGTGACATTGGGTATCACACTGTCGTAATAGCTACCGGCTTTTACAAAATCAGCTTTATCAAAATAGTAATTACCCAAATCTTCGTAGGAGATTATCTTCTGGAATTTTTTAGCCATTGGAGTGTGAATGGATTTTTCCAAATGAGCCAAGGCTTTAGAATCTTGATTGTCTTTAAAATCCAGCTGGGCTAATTGATAATACAATTCATCGAAATAAGCTTTGTTCAATGAATTTTTAAATAATTTTTCAATCTTTTTTCGCAAGGGGTTTAAATCAGTCGTATCCGATGCGTTTTTGACTTGTTCTATATAAGCGTGTATTTTATATTTTCTAGGTGCTTTACCAAAATCTATGATTTGTTGGAAAGCCAATTGCGATGAGTCGTTGTTCTTTTCCATCCGGTAGAGCTGTCCTAAAATAAACAAATTTCGGGTATGTTGTCTTTTGTTTTCGTGGGTTTTGACCGCTTGTTCCAATTGTTTAGTAGCTTGCATAGTACTGTCCAAGGAAAGGTAAGCCATCGCAAGGGCTGTATGTGCTTCTTCTGCAATATTTTTATCCAGTTTTTTAGCTTTTAATAAATTTTGTAAAAGCAGGACTGCTTGTTCTTCATTTTGCAAACGTACTTGTGTTTTGGCTTTCCAGATACGCAGTTCTTTGTTTAAGTCACCGTTAGGATAATGTTTGAGAATGTAATCAAAGGCTTCCAGTGCAGGGACAAAACGTTGGGAGTAATAGCGTGCTTTACCCAATAGAAAGTAGGCGTCGTCTATTTGTTTGTTATGTTCATTGCCGGCTATATTCATACTGTGTTTTTGAACGGCTTTTACGGCTTTTTGTTCGGCAATATCAAATGAATTATCCGTTTTTTCTTTACTTTTTCCCGGTAAGATATATTGAGATTCGTCTATTTTTAGGGGTTCAATGGGTAGGAGTTCCCAGAAATTATCTTTGTATTTGGTTTCCAAATCGGCTATTCCTTTTTCTAGAGCTACATTTCCATTGTACAATACATTGTATTTGGTCGTCAGTCCGTGGTAACTACGATTTATAAGAGTGTCCTTTCTGGTGGAGCATCCGAATAGCAGAAAAAACCCGATGAGTACTATGCCAATAATCTTTTTCAAATAATTACGGTTTATCGTTAACTTTTATAACCCAATTTTAATTAAAAAATTGTACAAAAAGGGGAGTAAAAGTACAAAAAAAAATACAACACCCCTTTGTTTTTATAAAATTAGGACAGGGTTTCTATCTTTTTAAGCCAGCTACTCATAGAAACTTCATTATTAATAATCGATTTAAGTGTATCAATAGACACTCTTTCTTGCTCCATCGTATCTCTATTTCTGAGGGTTACGGTTTGGTCTTCTATTGTTTGATGATCTACCGTGATACAGAAAGGTGTTCCGGCAGCGTCTTGACGTCTGTAACGTCTGCCCACGGCATCTTTTTCATCGTAGATTACGTTAAAATCGTATGTTAAGTCGGCTATAATTTTATGGGCTATTTCGGGTAATCCGTCTTTCTTAACCAGTGGTAACACAGCTGCTTTTACAGGAGCTAGAACTGATGGAAGACGTAAAACGGTACGCGTACTACCGTTTGGTAAAGTCTCTTCTTGTAATGATTTTGAGAATACTGCCAAAAACATTCTATCTAATCCAATGGACGTTTCTACTACATAAGGCACATAACTTTTATTTAATTCCGGGTCAAAGTAGTGCAATTTTTTACCGGAATATTTTTCGTGGCTGGAAAGATCAAAATCTGTACGGGAATGAATCCCTTCTAATTCTTTAAAGCCAAAAGGGAAATCGAACTCAATATCTGCCGCGGCATCGGCGTAATGAGCCAATTTTTCGTGTTTGTGAAACCGGTAATTTTCAGCACCTAAACCTAAAGAAAGATGCCAAGCCAAACGGCGTTTTTTCCAGGTTTCATACCATTTCATCTGCTCGCCCGGACGGACAAAAAATTGCATTTCCATTTGTTCAAACTCGCGCATTCTAAAGATAAACTGTCTGGCGACAATTTCATTTCTAAAGGCTTTTCCTGTTTGAGCGATTCCAAAGGGAATTTTCATACGCCCTGACTTTTGTACGTGTAAGAAATTTACAAAAATTCCCTGCGCGGTTTCGGGTCGTAGGTATAATTCCATAGCCGTATCTGCAGAGGCTCCTATTTTGGTGCCAAACATCAAATTGAACTGTTTGACATCAGTCCAATTTTTAGATCCGGAAACAGGACAGGCAATCCCCTTTTCTTCTATCAAAGCTTTTACACTTTTCAAATCATTGGCCTCTAGAAATTGAGCCATATCACTCAGTACTTGATTGTATTCTGAGAGGTATTTCACTACTCTGGGATTGGTAGTTTTGTATTGTTCCTCGTCAAAGGCATCACCAAAGCGTTTTGCCGCTTTTTTAATTTCTTTTTGAGCCTTTTGAAGCAGTTTTTCTGCATAATCTTCTATGAGGACATCGGCTCTATAACGTTTTTTAGAATCTTTGTTATCTATCAATGGGTCGTTAAATGCATCGACATGTCCGGATGCTTTCCAGATGGTAGGATGCATAAAGATCGCGGTATCTATTCCCACGATATTTTCGTGCAATTGCACCATAGATTTCCACCAAAACTCACGGATATTTTTTTTGAGTTCTACACCGTTTTGCACATAATCGTAAACGGCTGCTAATCCATCGTATATTTCACTGGATTGTATGATGTAACCATACTCTTTTGCATGAGCGATTACTTTCTTAAATTGATCGTCTTGTTTTGCCATGCTGCAAATGTAAAAAAGCTTTTAACAAAAACGGTATTTCATCTCAATAAAAAATGGAAATACCCTTCAGTATTTCCATTTTTAAAAAGTATTGTCTTTGTTTATTAAGGCGCAATAAATGTTATGGGCACAGCATATTTGATTGTTACCGGATTTCCATTTTGTCTCGCCGCGGTCATTTTAGGAAGTTTTTTTATGACTTTTTCAGCTTCTTTTTTCAAAACACTAGCCGCATTTTTGGACATGTTTCTAGGTGGGACAGCCGTTACTCCGGTAATATTCCCAAACTTATCAACATAAAAACTCACCCATATCCTCTTTTTACCTGATTTGACATTGAAACCATCAATGACACTTGCGTCAAATTTTCTACTGACAAAAGTTTTAACTTTTTTGGTAAAGCAAGCTTTTTTTGCCGTAGCATTCCCTTTACATCCCGGATAGGTAGGTGGGGTTTCTACATGGGTGAAATTGGTGTAGTTTGTTTGTTTAGAAGGAGTCGTTTTAACAGGTTCTTCTTTTTTAGGCTCCGGCACTTTTTCAGCAGATGTTTCTGCAACTGTTTCAGTAGTAGTTTCTGTTGGAACTACTGTTTCTTCAGTAGAAACTACATCCGAGGCCACATCATTTGAAGATTCAGTCTGTACCTTAACAGGCGTTGTTTTTTTCGGCTTTTCTTTACTGACAGGTGCTTTTTTCTCTTCTTTTTTAGGTTCTGCTGCTACTTCTTCTTGAACAGCCTCTTCTTCAGTATCCGGTAGGGTGACACTCTGGTCAATATCGGGAGGAGGCGTGGTTATAGGAGTTGATTTATCAAAAACAATCGCACTATTATCTTTTAGATTTTTAATTTGCTTTTCATATTGAGAGATTTTAGTAAAATCTTCTCCTTTTACATTTTTAATAGAGTCTCTAAAACGAATAATACGATCCCGTTCGGCTCTTAATTCATCGGCTAAGAAGTCATTATCTTCAATAGCCAGATTGTATTTCTCAATCATTTTATTGAGGTCTTGCTCTACTTGTTTCTTTGCGTTGATTAAATAGGCAATAGAATTAGAAATTTTCTTTTGTTGATAGTAAATATAGGCACCGGCACCTATTACAATAAGCAACAGTACGGCAACTAAAATTTTCGGGATAGAATAACCGGCATCTTCCTCTTCTATTTCAGGTTCATAAGTATAGGACATATTTACAGGGTTTTAGAGTAAGTTAATTAATTTTTGCTTCTACTCATCAAATTCTCTGTAAAAGTATTAAATCTTGTTAAATAAACAAAAAAAGAGACTCAAATTGATGAAAAAATTATTTCAAATGTACTTTTGTCGTACCTAATAATTTCTTTTCAAGATATACTTTGATGTAATAATCACCTTTTACAATACTGTTATTGGGAACATTGGATACGGCAATCACTTCCATATCCTGATTTTCATAATTGACATCTGTAGTATCGGTAAAGCGTATTTCTTGTCCATCGATATCGGTAAAAGACTCAACACCTCCTATAACTTTTCCGGCGGCATCTTGAATCACTATATGAGCTGTTTTAGTGCCGGATTCTGCAATAGCGTTTTCTCGAATGGTAAAGCTGGTTCTAAAGGCATCGGTACGGGAAGCTCTGGTGGTTTCCTTGAGTTGTCCATTATGACGCTCTTTCATAGCGATTGCTTTGACATTGCTAATTTTAAGCGCAGCACCTTTGGTTACTTTGTCAGCAAGGTTGTTGTTGAGTGCGGCTAAACTATCGTTTTTATAGGTTTGTTGTTGAATTACTTCAGCTTGTTTTGCAATGTTTGCATGGGCACTATCTACTTCAACAGCCAATTCAAAATTAGCCGTTTTGAGTGAGTCGGCTACGTGAAGTAATTTTTTGTTGGTCGCTTCTAAAACCGCTAATTTATTTTTATAACGTCTGATTATCTTATAGTTCAAGGTTTTTAAGTCCTTAACAGAATCTCTAAAAGCCATAATGTTATTTTTAGCTTCGGTCAATTCACTTTCCATAGAGGTATTGTCTGCTATGGCTTTATCCAATTCTACAATTTTGGCATCTAACTCAGATTGAATCTGTAGTTTTTCTTCGAGTAAAGCTTCTTCAGAGCTTTTGTTCTTTTGATAATTTTGGTACGCAAAAAATGCCAGGGCAGCTATCAAAATAGCTAAGATAATAATGGTAATTTTTGATCCGTTGTTTTGTTTGGTAGAATCCATGATAAACTGGGGTTATTGAGTTTAGGTTAATTAAAACGCAAAAATACTAATTTTATTATTATGGGAACCTATTTTTTTTATGATTTATTGACTATTTTTGTAGAAAAAATTATGGTTTATGAAAATACTTTCTTCCTTGGTAGATTTATTTTATCCCAAACAGTGCTTAGGCTGTGGTAATCATTTATTGTCCGGTGAGTTTACGATTTGTAGTACTTGTCGGCATCAACTACCGGAAACCGGTTTTTGCACCATGACAGATAATGTAGTAACACAAACGTTTCGGGGCAGAGTCCCTATTGAACAAGGAACCGCTTTGCTGTTTTACAAAAAAGAAGGAATCAGCCAAAAATTGATTTACCATTTAAAATATAAGGGAAGACAAGATGTCGGAGTGTTTTTTGGTCAATGGATGCTAGAAGAATGTCGCGAAAATCATCGTTTTGATGACATACAAGCCATCATCAAAGTTCCATTACACCCTCAGAAAAAAAAGAAAAGAGGCTATAATCAACTGACTACTTTTGCCCGTGTACTTTCAGACGGGTTGTCTGTTCCAGTAGTGGAAAATGTATTGGTTAAAATAGGAAAATCAACCAGCCAAACCAAGAAAACACGCTTTGGCCGGTTTGATAAGATAGCTGAAAAATTTCATATTATCGACACCTCAATACTGACAGGGAAACACGTTTTGCTAGTTGATGATGTGTTGACAACAGGCGCGACGCTAGAAGCTTGTGCAATGGAATTACGTAAGACTCCTGATATTAAAATCAGCATAGCCACGATGGTTATTGCTGATAATTTATAAGTTGTACACAAGCCCACAACAGAAAAAAATCAAAAAAATCCGAATAAAATAAAAATTGGAATAATAGTTGTTTCCTATTTAAGAAACTTCTATATCTTTGCAAAAAGAAATGAATAAATGAAATCGAAATATAGGATTGAATTTT
>CAYNFJ010000105.1:0-7279 GCA_964396505.1 uncultured Polaribacter sp.
CCTATTTTGTGTTGTTGTTTCTTTGTTAAATGTACACAAAATAGAAAGTTGCTTGAAAAGTTTTCAACAGCTTTAAGAAATTTTAATATTCCCTTAAAGACAGCTTCTTTTCAAGCAACCTACAAATGTATCTTAATTCTTACTTAAACAAAGTAAAAAACAATTCTACAAATCTCTTTTACAAAGATAGAAATCGGTACGCTCACATGCATCATCTGACAAACGTTCATCCATTTCTTTCAAATTTTTTGGTGGTGGTATGATTACCTTATCTCCTTCTTTCCAATCCAAAGGCATCGCAACTCCGTTAGCATCAGAGACTTGTAGAGCTTTTAAGGCTCTTAGTATTTCATCCATATTTCTACCTACATTTAAAGGGTAATACATTACCAATCGAATTTTTTGGGTCGGATCAATAAAAAATACGGCTCTTACAGCTGCCGTTTCACTCTCATTGGGTTGTAACATTCCATATAATTTTGATACTTTCATATCAATATCGGCAATAATGGGAAAGTCAAAATACACACCTGTTTTTTCTCTGACATTATTTACCCAGCCCAGATGCGCATGAACGCTATCTATACTCAATCCTAATAATTGTGTGTGCAAAGCTGTAAATTCACCTTTGCGCAAAGCAAAACCGGTCATCTCTGTTGTACAAACAGGCGTAAAATCGGCAGGATGTGAAAATAAAACAACCCATTGATCTTTTGCAAAATCTGAAAATTTAATTTTTCCTTTGGTGGTGATGGCTTCAAAATCCGGAGCCATATCTCCAATGCGTGGCATTACTTGCATTTTTTCTACTACTTGTGTTTCCATTGTATTCTAATTTTAAAATTAATTCTGACACAAAAGTATCCAACAAAGAAACAGTAACATTATAAATTTAATTGATTAAATATATATTGTGATAAGTATTATTGATAAAGAGAGTTAGTCCACAATATAAATAGGCACCATATAAGTACTGGTTACATTAATATGGTGTTTTTGGGCAGGTTTCAAGACCGGAAAATTAGCTAAACTTTGGCGAATAACATCTTCCAATTCAGGCAAGTAGGGTTTAATTTTATTAAAATTCTCTAATTTTAGTAAGGATGCTTTACCATTTTTATCAATCTGAATGTGGACAATAATAGCGGTGGACATAGGGACAGGTGAAGTCAACTCGTTTACATCTAATTCTGCTTGGATCAATTTAGAAACCGTATCCTCAAAACATTTTTTCTGAAACTCCATCGTGGCCAAACTGTCACAAGAAGGAAATACGGGATAGGCATCTACACTTTTAAAATCTATCCTCTTAGGATTATCCGATGACCAATTTTCAATAAATTGACATGACGAAGCCATTATTGTTAAGAAAAGTAAATAAGCAAGAATTTTTGCCATAATATTGTTAAAAAATGATGCTTCAAATGTACAAAAATATTCTAAAAACAAATACTTTGTTCTCATTCATTTACAAGGGCATAAATTTTAGCAATAAACCACTACAAAAATGCCAAAAAAAATATGTAAGTTTGCAGCCCCGATATTTGTCGGGGTGATTTTATATTTGAATAAACCAAACAAACTATGCAAAATAAAGGACTTATTAAAACATTTGCCATTCTTTTCGGATTGGTAAGTTTGTATTCTATTTCATTTACTTTTTCCACAAAAGGGGTTGAGAATAAAGCTAATGATTATGCGGTAAACCACGTAAAAGATATTAATGACGGTAGAGCATTAGCCACACTGGAACGGAAATATTTGGATTCGGTAGCCAATGATACCAGTTTATATTTTGGCTTATTTACCTATAATGATATCAAAGCTAAAGCCATCAACTTAGGGCTAGACCTTAAAGGAGGTATCAATGCTATTTTACAGGTATCGGTGAAAGACATATTAAAAGGATTGTCTAATAATTCCCGAAATCCTATTTTCAATGAAGCATTAAAAGCTGCTTCCAAGGATCAATCCAATTCTAACAAGCCCTATATTGATCTATTCTATGACAATTTTGAAAAGTTGAGTAAAGGGGAAGTTAAACTGGGCGATCCGGATATTTTTGGCAATAAATCACTTCAAGAAAAGATCAACTTTAATATGTCCGATGATGATGTAATTAAAGTAATTGAAACAGAAGTAGATAACTCAATCAGCACGGCCTTTAGAGTATTGCGAACACGTATTGATAAATTTGGAGTTACACAACCTAATATTCAACGTATCGGGCGTTCCGGTCGTATCTTAATTGAACTACCCGGCGCTAAAGATATTCACCGTGTTAAAAAATTATTACAAAGCACGGCAGAATTGCAATTTTGGGAAGCTTATACCAATCAAGAAGTCGGTCAATTTTTTATAAATGCCAACAAAAAGATTGAAGAAATACTAAAAGCTGAAAATAAAAAAGAAGGAGATACCGCTGCAGCAGAAGAAAAATCTATTACGGAATTGTTAGGTCAGGAAGACCCCACGAAAGCCGAATCTAAAAACAATCTCTTCAGCGTATTTATTCCCAATATTCCACGCTCTCAAAATCAAACCAGTTCTGTGGTGGGCTATGCTGCCATAAAAGATACTGCCAAGGTAAACAAATACCTTAAAATGAAAGAAGTACGAAAACTACTTCCAGCCAAATTAAAATATGTAAAATTCTTATGGGATGCCAAACCTCGTAAAGATTCAGAACTGATTACTTTATATGCCATCAAATCCAACAGACATAACAAAGCCCCGATAGAAGGTGATGTGATAGACGATGCACGTCAAACTTTTGGACAACTGGGTATCAACCCAGAGGTGTCTATGACTATGAACTCTCACGGTAGCAAATTATGGGCTAAAATGACAACTGCCAATGTCGGTAAATTTGTGGCGGTAGTATTGGATAATTATGTATATACGGCTCCTCGTGTAAACGATGCCATTACCACAGGAAGAACTTCTATTTCCGGACAATTTGACATCAATGAAGCTAAAGATTTAGCCAATGTACTAAAAGCAGGTAAATTACCTGCCAAAGCACACATTGTACAAAGTGAAGTGGTCGGTCCTTCTCTAGGAAAAGAATCTATCCATAAGAGTATCAACTCTTTTATCTTTGCATTATTATTAGTACTGCTTTGGATGCTGTTCTATTACGGTGTTGCCGGTGGCTTCTCTGATATTGCATTGGTGGTTAATATCATCTTTATCTTTGGTATTTTAACCTCATTTGGATTTGTATTGACCTTACCCGGTATTGCCGGTATTATCTTAACCATAGGTATGTCTGTGGATGCCAATGTAATTATTTATGAACGCATCAAAGAAGAATTAATAAAAGGGAAGAAATTAAAACAAGCTATTAATGATGGATTTAGTCTCCAAGGAGCTTTATCTGCCATTATAGATGCCAATATTACTACCTTATTGACCGGTATTATTCTATATATGTTTGGAACCGGACCGGTACAAGGTTTTGCTTTAACTTTAATTATTGGTATTTTAACCTCATTATTTGCCGCCATCTTCGTCACAAGATTGTTGGTAGATTGGTATGTAGGACTTGGTAAAAAGCTGACCTTTAATACGTCTATTACCAAGGGGTGGTTCCAAAGCATGAATATCAAGTTCTTAAATAAACGTAAGATTGCTTATGTCGTTTCAGGAACTCTTATATTAATAGGGATCGGTTCGTTATTTACAAACGGATTAAATTACGGAGTAGATTTTAAAGGAGGTAGATCCTTTGTCGTGCGATTTAAACAGGCTCCCAGTGCTCCGGAAGTAACCAAATCTCTAAAAGAAGTTTTTGAAAGTTCTCCGGAAGTAAAGACTTATGGAATGGATACCCAGCTTAAAATTACTACCAAATATCGTATAGATGAAGAAGGGCAAGAAGTAGATGATCAAGTCCAAGAACTATTATTCAAAGGCTTACAACCCTATTTGCCCGATGGTAGCACTTACGATAAATTTAAAGGTGGATTTGACAAACAACAATACGGTATTATCAGTTCCATTAAGGTAGAACCTACCATTGCTGATGATATTAAACAAGCTGCCGGATGGGCTGTATTTGGATCTTTATTGGTCGTTTTCTTATACATCTTATTCCGATTTAAAAAATGGCAGTATAGTTTTGGAGCCGTTGTAGCGGTTTTCCACGATGTATTTATTGTATTGGCTGTATTCTCTATTTTTTGGAAAGTATTGCCCTTTGATATGGAAATCGGACAATCCTTTATAGCCGCCATCCTAACGGTATTGGGATATTCACTGAATGATACCGTGGTTATATTTGACCGGGTAAGAGAGTTTAAAGGACTCCATAAGAGTTGGAGTTTTGAAGAAATTGTAGATAAAGGATTGAGTAGTACTTTAGGTAGAACTATCAATACTTCATTGACCACTTTAGTGGTAATGCTCGCTATATTCTTCTTTGGAGGAGATTCTATTAAAGGCTTTATGTTTGCCTTGATTATAGGGGTAATTGTCGGTACATATTCTTCCTTATTTATAGCCTCTCCAATAATGTATGATACTATTGGAAAATTAGAAAAGAAAAATCCAAACCCTAAAAAATAAGAATGATTAATACGAATAAAAAAACCGTTTGCCTATCGGCGAGCGGTTTTTTTTATTAGTATTCTTAATTTCAAATCACTAATTACAAAAGTCTCATTATATTTGTTATTTATTTTCAACGTATGAAACAGACCATTCAATTACACGATAAATTTTTTAGTTACTTTATAGGTAAAGAACAGATAAACCGGGCTATTAAGTCGCTGGTTATACAAATTCATGACGATTTGGGAGATGAAGTGCCGCTTTTTATCGGAATTTTAAACGGATCCTTTATGTTTGTCGCCGATTTTATCCGGGAATATCCAACCGATTGCGAGGTGAGCTTTGTTAAATTAGCTTCATACGAAGGAAGTAAAAGTACCGGAACCGTCAATGAGCTAGTAGGTTTATCCGAAGATCTTACAGATAGAACCATCGTAATATTAGAAGATATCATTGATACCGGTAATACCCTGGCAAAGATTTATGACATCTTTGAAGGAAAACCTATCAAACAATTGAAGCTAGCCACTTTATTTTTTAAACCGGAAGTATTTAAAAAAGCCCTGCCAATAGATTATATCGGTATATCAATTCCCGATCGGTTTATCGTAGGTTACGGATTGGATTATGACGGTTTAGGAAGAAACCTGAAAGACATCTACGAGTTAAAGACCAATAGGATGAAAAATATCGTCTTGTTCGGTCCTCCGGGTGCCGGAAAAGGAACCCAAGCCAATATCTTAAAAGACACTTACAATCTTACCCACATCTCTACCGGTGATGTTTTTAGATCTAATATTAAAAATAATACAGAGCTAGGTCTCATTGCCAAAAGATTTATGGACCAAGGTGATTTAGTTCCCGATTCTATTACCATTGAAATGCTTAAAGATGAAGTCAATAAATACCGTGCTACCGGAGGTTTTATTTTTGACGGCTTTCCCAGAACGACCTCTCAAGCGGAAGCATTGGATGCTTTTTTAGCTGAAAAAGGAGAAAAAATAAATGGTATGGTGGCGTTGGAAGTACCGGAAGATATACTGGTAAGCAGGATATTGGAACGGGGCAAAACCAGTGGCAGACCCGATGATCAAGATGAAGAAAAGATAAGACATCGTTTTGGCGAATACCATACCAAAACAGCTATTTTAAAAGATTACTACCAAGCGCAGAATAAATATTTTGGAATCAATGGGGTCGGTAGTATTGATGAAATAACCCAAAGACTGAAAGAAGTTTTTGATACTTTTTAAACCTAAAATTAAATAAATGACAGAAGGAAATTTTGTTGATTACATCCGTATTTTCGCAAAATCAGGTAATGGTGGCGCCGGTTCTGTACATTTACACCGTGAAAAATATATTGCCAAAGGAGGCCCTGACGGTGGCGATGGAGGTCGCGGTGGTCATATTATTCTAGAAGGGGATAAACAACTGTGGACCTTGTTTCATCTAAAATTTAAACAACACTTTAAAGCCGGTCACGGTGAAAATGGAGGAAAACAACAAAGTACCGGTAAAGATGGTGCCGATGTAATTATAAAAGTCCCTCTAGGAACCATTGTCAAAGATATTGATACCGATGAAGTTGTTCTGGAAATATCAGAAGATAAAGAACAAAAAATCTTATTAGAAGGAGGAAAAGGCGGACGAGGAAACAGCCATTTTAAATCAGCTACCAACCAAACCCCCCGTTATGCACAACCTGGAATTCCGGGGATAGAAACCAGCTTTCGATTGGAGTTAAAACTGCTTGCCGACGTAGGTTTAGTAGGTTTTCCCAATGCCGGAAAATCGACACTCTTATCTGTTTTGACTAAAGCAAAACCCAAAATTGCCGATTATCCTTTTACAACATTAAAACCTAATTTAGGTATTGTCCCTTATCGCGATCATCGTAGTTTTGTAATGGCAGATATTCCGGGCATTATAGAAGGTGCTGCAGACGGAAAAGGACTGGGACATCATTTTTTAAGACATATAGAACGAAACTCGGTATTGCTCTATATGATTCCCGCTGATTCTCCGGATATACAAAAAGAATTTGAAATTCTAAAAAACGAATTGCATCAGCACAATCCTGAATTATTGGATAAAGAGTTTCTACTGGCCATTACAAAATCAGATATGCTGGATGCAGAATTAGAAGAAGAAATAAGAGCTGAACTCCCTCAAGAAATTCCGTTTTTGTTTATCTCATCGGTAGCGCAAACCGGTTTACAAGAATTAAAAGATACCTTGTGGCAATTATTGCAATAAGATTTCGTTCTGTTTTGCTATCTTTATCCCATGCATTTCAACACTTTTATCCATAACATTCCTAAAATAAATGAATCGGAATTGGGTGGTTTACAGGTGCAATTTAAACTTGCTCCCGAATACAGAAAGCAATATACACTCACTGACATTCAGAAAAACAAGCCCAGAGAAGCCGCCGTGTTAGTCCTTTTTTTTCCTGACAAAGATCATCAAACCTCCTTCATATTAACAGAAAGAGCCTCTTATGAGGGCCATCATGCCGGCCAAATCAGTTTTCCGGGAGGAAAAAAATCCCATACCGATACTTCCTTACAAAAAACCGCTTTAAGAGAAACATTTGAGGAAATAGGCGTTAAAGTTCCGGAAAAAAATTTATTAAAAAAACTGACCCAAGTCTATATTCCACCCAGTAATTTTATAGTAACTCCCTATATTGGATTTATAGACCGGAGACCCGTATTTCAGA
>CAYNFJ010000106.1:0-2649 GCA_964396505.1 uncultured Polaribacter sp.
TATTCCACAGTTGGCATTGTTCTCTGAGATGTATTATCCTCACGGATGGAAAGCCACTATTGATGGAAAAGCGTACGAAATATGGAGAGCCAATTATGTGTTAAGGGCCTTGCTCATACCGGAAGGAACTCATGATATTGTTTTTGAATTTCATCCCGAGGTGGTGCGCAAGGGGGCACGTATCAGTTTACTCAGTTATTTGTTGTTTTTAGTATTGATTCTGGTCGGTGGATATTTTGCATTTATGAAATCAAAGAAAGCCGTATCTTAATTCCACTAATATTTTGTATTTTTGGATTTAGATTTTAAATCTGATTGTTTTGCCAAAAATTGTCGTATCCGTAACCAATGACCTAGTGACTGACCAACGAGTCCGCAAGGTGTGTGATACACTTTTTGAACAAGGATACGATATAACACTTATCGGTAGAAAATTACCACATAGTTTGCCTTTAGACCGATCCTATCAAACCAAGCGGATGAAGCTCTTGTTTACCAAAGGTTTTTGGTTTTATGCCGAGTTTAATATCAGGTTGTTCTGTACACTTTTTTTTACTAAAAAAGATATTTTACTTGCCAATGATTTGGACACCTTGTTGCCTAATTTTATAATTGCACGAATTTTTAGAAAAAAATTAGTCTATGATTCGCACGAATTGTTTACAGAAGTCCCCGAGCTGATACACCGACCTAAGGTGCAAAAAATCTGGTTACGAATAGAGCAATATATTTTTCCAAAATTAAAAAATGTCATAACAGTCAATCAAGTAATTGCTGGTATTTATACCGAAAAATATCAGGTGCCGGTCGCTGTTATACGAAATATTTCCAATAAATTAAATGAATTGTCTCCTAATAAAGAATTGGCACAAAGCTTAAAGAAGGGGCGTAAGATGTTGATTTTACAAGGTTCCGGCATCAATAAAGACCGCGGTGCAGAAGAAGCAGTTGCTATGATGCAGTATTTGAACCATTGTATCCTTGTCATCATCGGGAGTGGCGATGTGTTTGATGAATTAAAACACTTGGTGGCAAAGCTTCAATTGGAAAAAAAAGTAAAGCTATTAGGACGTTTGCCTTACAATGAATTGCTGGAATATACCAAAATAGCCGATTTAGGATTGTCATTGGACAAGAATACCAACTTGAATTACGAATACAGTTTACCCAATAAAGTTTTTGATTATATACAATGTCAAGTGCCGCTGATGGTTTCCAATAGACGGGTCGTGGCACAGTTGGTTCGGGATAATCAAATAGGACTGGTGTTTGATGATTTTAATCCGGAAAATATGGCAAAACAGGTGCAGGAGATTTTTGAAAACAAGGAGCAATACGCTTTGTGGAAAAAAAATTTAATACAAGCCGCTCAAAAATACAATTGGGAGCAAGAATCAATGGCATTGAAGCAAATTTATAGTAATTTACAATGATTCCAATCTACTCGCATAGCCTTACAGAACGTTTACGATACACCTTGGATGTCCTTTTTAAACGCATCTTACAGGTAGATTATAAGTGGGTTGATAAAGCTTCTTTCGAAAAAGCTAAGCCTCCTAAAATCAATTATTCCGATGAAGTAATAGCGGACGCTATATGGATAAAACCGCATACATTGCTTTTTGAATCCGGTATAGTAGAACAGGATTTACAGGTAACTTATCGAAAAGAAATCCCTTATTTTTTTAAAACGGATGATTTGGCGACGATCCTATTTGATATTTTTGCAGCGTCCTTTTATATGTTGAGCCGGTATGAAGAATATTTACCTTTTAAGCCGGACAAACACGGACGTTTTCGTGCGGAAGAATCATTGGCTTATAAAACAGGATTTTTACAAAAACCCGTGGTGCATCTGTGGGCACAACGACTTCGAGAAGAAATCGTGAAATGCGATCCGCTGTTTTCTTTTCCTTCAGGAAGCTTTACGCAATTAAACACCATTGATATCGATGTGGCTTATGCGTGTCAAGGCAAACCTTGGTACAGAAGAGCAGGTGGTTTTATTAAAAAAATATTTCATTTTTATAACCAAGCTACTTGGCAAACCCTGGATTGCAAAGACGGGGATCCGTATGATACGTATGATGTATTAGAAACTGTTCAAAAAGAAACTCAAGTGCCGAGTCTCTATTTTTTTCAAGTGGGCAAATACGGTACATACGATAAAAACCTGCCGTTGCGCAAACCGATGAAACAACTAATCCGGCGGATAAACACTTACGCCGAAATAGGCATTCATCCCTCTTACCGCTCTAATAGGAAACGAGCCATACTACAGAAAGAAGTATCGGATTTATCCGAAGTGCTCGGGAAAAAAATCACCAAGAGCCGGCAACATTATTTAAAAATGCGTTTGCCTGAAACCTATGAAAATTTGATAACTGCAGGTATTCTAGAAGATTATACGATGGGTTTTGCCGGTCAAATCAGTTTTCGAGCCGGTATGGCAGTGCCTTTTCCATTTTTTAATTTAAAGCTAAACCAAGAACGTCCTTTGTTAATTGTACCTTTCCAATTGATGGACGGCACATTAAAAGATTATTTAAAACTTTCGCCCGAAGAGGCGCTGAAACGAGCTGAGGTAATAAAAGAAATAGTAAAACAAGTAAAAGGACAACTGGTCACTATATTCCATAATTCTTCTTT
>CAYNFJ010000106.1:2749-7230 GCA_964396505.1 uncultured Polaribacter sp.
ACAACCGGTGCGCAAGGAGATTTAAAATTTCTGGATGGGGTCATCTCAGGAGGTTTCCCATTGCCTATTTTTTCTCCTTCTGATTTCAATGATGCGTGGACTTTGGCTCATGAAGCGATGAAAACCGCTGTCAAATTCCGTACGCCGGTTATATTATTGACCTCTAAAGAAATGGTGATGACACAAAAAAGTTTTGATATCAGCACCTTGGAGCCTTTAGAAAAGATAGATCGTTCTCCTAAGGCATTTGAACCTCCGTACTTACCGTATAAATCAGGAGAAGATATGGTACCTACATTTTATCCCTTGGGTAATGATGAATATGAAGTGCGTTTCAATGCCTCCACACACGATGATGAAGGTTTGATACGAAAAGGAAATCCGGAAAGTATGGCCAATACCAAGCGACTAAAAGAAAAACTGGAAAAGCGAATTGATGAATTTACATTTTATGATTTGGATGCCGAACCGGGTGCTACCCATCTAATTGTTTCATGGGGAATTTCTGCCGATGCTGCTCGAGATGCCGTTAACAATTTGCGTAAATCAGGTAAAAAAGCAGCCCTGCTGGTGGTTAAAACCCTGTCACCTATTCCACCTAAAGTATATGAAATTATAGATTCCTATGAGCATGTGGTTTTTGCAGAAGAGAATTTAACGGGTCAATATAAAGAAATGCTTTTTGGTAAGCGCAAGTATCCCAAGATTCAAACTGCTACAAAATTCGGAACCATGTTAACACCTTCTGAGATAGAGTCGGTTGTTTCTCAAGATTAAATCGATTAGCATTATTAATTTAACTTCATTGATAAAGACAATATAATGGAAAGTACAAAGAAAATATTAACCAAAGCAAAAATGCCTTTCTGTCCGGGTTGTGGTCATGGAACCAATACTCGTAGTATTACCAAAGCCTTTGAAAATCTGGGATTTGGAACCAAAGATGTCACGATGGTTAGTGATATTGGATGTACGGGCTTAGTAGATCCGCTATTTGCATCGCATACCATTCACGGTTTACACGGACGGTCTCCTGCTTTGGGAGTAGGTGTAGCTTTGGGGTTAAACAGATCAGACAAAAAAGTGGTGGTTTTACAAGGAGATGGTGGCGCCACCATTGGTTTGCAGCATATTTTAGAAGCAGCACGCCGGAATATTGATATGACCCTAGTGGTTTATAATAATTTGTTATTTGGAATGACTGGAGGACAGATGAGTGGATTGTCCACCAATGATTTTAAAGATTTCAAACAAAGTGCCGACGACGCCGATCCGTATGATATAGTCAATTTGGCACATCAAGCCGGGGCTTCTTATGCCGTACGCGTAACCGATTTAAAAAAATATACAGCTGTTCTGGAAGAGGCTATTACGACGCCCGGATTTTCTTTGGTGGAACTCGCCAGTTTGTGTACTTCTTACGGAATGAAAAAAGTGGCGGAGTTTAAAGAATTTGTAGAAGCCGAAGAAAAATTAATCAATCACAGACCGGTAGGAATCACTCCGGAACGAACTACCCGCTCTTTATTGGATGGCTTACAAGGCTTACAAACACAGTTTACAGCAAATTTGAAAGAGGATAGAGTAGGAGTAGTGATTGCCGGATCTGCTGGAGGTGGAGTGCAATCGGCAGCAGTTATGTTGGCACAAGCCGGTATGTTAGCCGGACTGCATACTACGATGAAAGGTGAATATCCAATAACTGTGGGTACCGGTTTTTCCGTAGCAGAAGTCATTTTATCTAAAGAGCCGATAAACTACACCGGACTGGAAGAACCCAATGCTGTATTGGTTGTTACGGAGGACGGTTGGAATAAAGTAAAAGACCGTGTTGTAGCTGATTCGCAAGTGTTTTTAGATACTAAAATAGCCCAGACAGATGCGCATCCGACCAAGAACTTTTTTAAATTAGCCGGAAAAAAAGGAGCAGCACTTAGTGCCGTTTCATTTTGGATCAAAGAAACCGGAATTTTCCCGATTGAAGCCTTGAAAAAAGTAGTGGAAAATCACAAATATGCCGATTCCTTACAAGCCGCTATTGCAAGTGCAGATGATTTGTAATGCAAAAGAGTTATACCCTGAAATACGGGTTGATTTTTGATGTCAATTATTGGTTTAAATAGGCGTTATTCCTTTATTACCTGCAAGGTATCTAACTGCAACCGGGTTTTCAACCAAAGTTCCAGTTTTTGAAACTGAATATCTGTATCGGGAACGGTATCGTACCATTGTGTGTTAAAAACAACCAGCGTATCGATTGTTTTAAAATTGGTACGTATCTTATTGGCATAGCTGAGAGATTTGAGACCGGGGTAATTAATTTTTGCTTCTCTACTGATCTGAGCAAAAGGAAATTCTTTGAGTCTGGCTTTTAATCGGGCAATCATCGCATCTTTATCTTTAATACTCGCATCCCGTTCGCTGATATATTTTAATTGGTTGGCGTAAGTTTCTCGCAAGCCTTGAAATTCTTTAATCATATCAGAATCATCATTTCCTTGTTGAATATCTAATTCTGTGTGGGGTAAACCTATTTTCTTGAGTTTCTTTTTCCAAGTTGTTACATCCTTTTCCGTAACTCTTTTTCCAAATACGGCAATTGTAATGCGGTTTTTGGTATAGTCAAAATCGTCTTGATCAGTATCAATGATATTAATACCGTCTTTCTTTAACTCATCGACAAATAATTGGGCTTTTTTGGTAAACTTTTTTTCCTGAACCAAACCGTAAAAGGTGTAAATACTTCCCATCAATACCAATAGAGCAATAATAGAAGCTATCCGGGCAATGATTTTTTCCCGTTTTGAATCTATTCGTTTTACATTGGGGAAATGTAAAAATTTCAAGATAACAAATGTGGCTAAGGCAATAAATACAGAATTGATGGTGAATAAGAACAATGCACCGGCAAAATAATCAAAACGGCCAATAGCCAGTCCAAATCCTGCAGTACAAATAGGCGGCATCAAAGCGGTCGCAATGGCAACGCCTGCTAGTGTGTTAATCATCTCTTTACGGCGACTCAATGAAACAATTAAGGCAAGTCCACCGGATATGGCAATTAATGCATCTCGCAGATCGGGTTTGGTTCTGGCCAAAAGTTCCGGAGTGGTCTCTTGAAACAAGGGAATGCTGAAAAACAAAAAAGAGGTGACCAAGCTAATGCCCATCATAGCGGCCAGATTGACCAAAGAGTGTTTGAGAGTCACCACATCATTGGTGGCGATTGATAAACCTACTCCCAGCAAGGGTCCCATCAGTGGAGCGATAAGCATTGCACCAATAACAACAGCTGTAGAGCTTACATTTAACCCAATTGAAGCAATTAAAATAGAAAAAATCAGAATCCATGCCGTATGTCCTTTGATAGAAATACCATCTTTAATATCTTGTATAGTTCCGGCTTTACTGGTTCCTTTCTTAATATCAAATAAGTGGGTAAGATATTCTTTGATATTCAGTCTTGGTTCTTCAGATGCTGTTTTTTTTTCTTCCATAGATCAATGATGCTTACTCATTTTTGACAATTCTTTGATAGATTGTTCTTCATCTTTGGGTAAAATTACTAAAATTCCGTCATTTTCCACCACTATAAAGTTATGAAGTCCTTTGATGACGACTTTTTTTCCGGATTGGGTGCGTATCATATTGCCGGAAGCGTCTTCAAAATAGGCATCGGCATTTACTACGGCATTCCCTTGCTTATCTTTGTCTAATTTCTGATGCAAAGCGCCCCAAGTGCCTAAATCATTCCACCCGATATCTACGGGCAAAATCTTTACATTATCCGATTTTTCCAAAATACCGTAATCAATGGAAATGTTACTAGCTTTGGGATAGGTGTCTCTTATAAAGTCATCTTCAAAATCGGTATTCCATACATGTTTACCTTGATTAAACAGCTCGTACATTTCCGGCAGATATTTTTGAAAAGCTTTGAGAATACTTTTGGCCGACCAAATAAAAATTCCGGCGTTCCACAGATAGTTTCCATCGGCTATAAAGGATTTGGCTTTTTCCAAATCCGGTTTTTCTGTAAATTGATTGACCGATTTGATAACTGATTTATCTTGAATAAATTGAATGTATCCATATCCGGTATTGGGATAAGTGGGTTTAATACCTAAGGTCATCAAAACATCTTGTTGTTCACAATGGGTAAAAGCGGTTTGTAAATCTTCTATAAAACGATCTTCTTTTTCAATCCAATGATCACTGGGCGCAATCAAAATAACCGCATTGGGGTTTTGTTGGTAGATTTTTAAGCTGGCGTATAGTATAGCCGGAGCGGTATTGCGCATAGCAGGTTCCAGTACCAATTGGCGGTCACTGCTGTTTGGCAATTGTTTCTGCACCAAGGCTTTGTATTTTTCATTGGTCGATATAAGGATGTTTCCTTCGGGAATCAAGTTTTGTAAGCGGCTGTATGTCTGTTGTAATAGCGATTTTCCGGTTCCCAGCATATCGTGAAATTGCTTGGG
>CAYNFJ010000107.1:0-7144 GCA_964396505.1 uncultured Polaribacter sp.
AACTTCATCCGGTATATATTTTTTTAATGTGTCGCGCCAAGCTGGTAAGTCAACTTCTTCTAAGTTATTAGTCAACATTTTACGCCAATTAGTTTTATCACTCACATGTGCTTTTAATGCCACTTCAGCTATACCCGCTAGATATCTATTGGGGGTTTCCAATATGACCAATGCTTCGTGTGCTCCTTGGTCAATCCATCGAGTAGGCAGTTGGCTTTTACGCGTTACCCCTACTTTTACATTGCTGGAATTGGCTAAATATACAATATGAGGTTTTAATTGCACCTCTTTCTCATACGCCAAATCCCGATCGGCTATACCCAAATGTGCTTTACTCAACTCCGGATGCATAATCCAATCACCGGCTTGTGGTAAAGCGTAATAACAATCATAGCAATAACCTTGAGCAAAAATTTTTTTATCCTTGCCACAACCCAAACACTGATAGTGTTCAAATTGTATTTCCAAGTTTCTTTCCAGCAGTTGATTTGCTTGAATAATATCCGATTCCATATCCAAATAATAGGTAATAGGGTCGGTATGCTCCGTTTGCATTTTGCGAAGAACGCCTTGATATTTCATATACGATACTTTATAAGATCCTGCAAAGTACTATAAAAAAACGACTCCGGAATACCGGAGCCGTTGAATCAATTTTTATAAAGAAATTATATTATTTTACGGTGTGCTTTTCGATATAATCTTGAGCCTCTTTACCGGTTAATTCTTCTTTTGAAGTGATTACACTTCCATCGGCATTGGTAGTCGTGGTCTGAATCTTAATTGTAGATTGATTCCCTGAAGTAGATAAAGCTACTTCTTTTTCTACTTGCGTTGTATTTGAATTATCAGCTACTACTATTTCAACAGTATTGGTATCAGCCGTAGTTGCATCAGTACCCCAAATTTGATATAAGGTAGGCGCAATCACCAAAGCCACAACGGACATTAATTTCAATAAGATATTTAAAGAAGGACCGGAAGTATCTTTAAAAGGATCTCCCACGGTATCACCGGTTACGGCTGCTTTGTGAAGATCTGAACCTTTACCGTATTCTACTCCGTCAATTGTCACACCGTCTTCTACCATCTTTTTGGCATTATCCCAAGCACCTCCTGCATTGGACTGAAAAATAGCCATTAATACACCCGTTACCGTTACACCGGCTAATAAACCACCCAACATCTCAGGACCACCTAAAAAGCCAATAGCCACCGGCGTAACAATTGCTAAAATACCCGGTAAAACCATTTCTCTAATAGAGGCTTCGGTAGAAATAGCGACACATTTTTCGTACTCGGCTACTCCATCTGCTTTTTCAAAAACAGCTTGTTCTTCAGGAGTAGCTTTCGACATATCCGCATCGTATTTATTCATAATAACCAGTGCTTGTTTTAATTCGGGAATATCAGAGAATTGACGTCTTACTTCTCCAATCATCGCCATTGCAGCACGTCCCACAGCTCCCATAGAGAGTGCCGAGAAAACAAAAGGCAACATACCACCGACTAATAAACCGGCCATAACCGTAGATTTGGAAATATCAATGCTGTTGATATGGGCTTGTTGCATAAAGGCAGAAAAAAGCGCCAATGCAGTCAATGCAGCAGAAGCAATCGCAAAACCTTTACCAATGGCAGCGGTTGTATTCCCCACAGCATCCAATTTATCAGTACGTTCTCTTACCTCTTTGGGCAATTCAGACATTTCGGCTATTCCACCGGCATTATCCGATATAGGTCCATAAGCATCGACCGCCAATTGGATTCCGGTATTAGCTAGCATTCCTACGGCTGCAATAGCAATACCATAAAGCCCTGCAAATTTAAAAGATAAGATAATGGCTGCCGCAATTAATAAAATAGGAATAGCGGTACTCATCATCCCGACACCTAAACCGGCAATAATGTTGGTTGCGGATCCGGTTGCAGATTGCTTGACAATACCCATCACCGGTTTGGTTCCGGTACCGGTATAGTATTCTGTAATTTTTCCTACTCCCAAACCGGCTAATAGCCCTACGATAGTGGCAATAAACACACCCATAGAGGTATAATCATGTCCGTTAAGAGACCATGCTTCCGGTAAGAATTGTTTAATCATTATATAAGAAACTACAATCATAATACCGGCAGATAAAAATTCACCGATATTCAAAGCAGTTTGAGGATTTCCTCCTTCTTTAGTTTTTACGAAGAAAGTTCCGATGATGGAAACAACAATACCTACACCGGCAAGCGCTAAAGGAAGCATTATGGGACCTAGTTTATATGCTGAGAAAGCGGGAATTGTAAAGAATGCAGCCCCTAAAACCATCGTAGCAATAATAGAACCTACAAAAGACTCGAACAAGTCAGCACCCATACCGGCGACATCTCCTACATTATCTCCTACATTATCGGCAATGGTAGCGGGATTCAACGGATGGTCTTCAGGAATTCCTGCTTCTACCTTACCGACTAGATCGGCACCCACATCGGCAGCTTTGGTATAAATACCTCCACCTACTCTGGCAAATAGTGCAATAGAGGAAGCACCAAGTGAAAAACCGGATAATACATTCAATACCGTCGTAACATTACTGATGGTATCCACTCCGTAAATAGCGCTGTAGATTAAAAATAAGACACTCAATCCAAAGACTCCCAAAGAAACAACCCCTAATCCCATCACGGCACCACCGGAAAAAGCGACTTCCAAAGCTTTATTTAAAGAAGTTCTGGCTGCTTGTGTAGTTCGTACATTGGCTTTTGTAGCCACGCGCATACCTATAAATCCGGCTAAAGCCGACATCAAGGCACCTACCACAAACGAAAGAGCAACTAAGGCTGTTGAGTGTTCCTCATTACTCCCTTTAAAAATTAATAATACAGCCACTGCTATAACAAAAAAGGCTAGAACTTTATATTCTGCCTTTAGAAACGCCATAGCACCATCGGCTATATGTTTGGCAATATGTGCCATTTTCTCAGTCCCTACTTCTTGCTTACTAACCCAAGAAGATTTAATAAACATATAAATAAAGCCGAAAATGGCTAGCACAGGTAAAATAAATGTAATGTTTTCCATAACTGATGTTAAGATATCTAAATATTAGTTTTTGTTAAAATGTGTGCAAAAGTAGTGAAATTCTGATTGATAACAAGTTAACAACCCATTTTTTCACCCACAAAAAAATCCCTTGTCGTCAAAAACAAGGGATTTTTGTAATTATAAAGTGATCAATTGTCCTTAATCAAAGTCTTTATCCTCACCTATATCGGCTTTTTGTACATTGATAGCTGTTTTACTATCACCTTTTACAACAAAAGCAATTAAATGAATATTATCAGGATCGTGTACATCACTTTGACCTGTTCCAACGGGAATAGCCACATTAAAGTTTCTGGTATAGACACCTCCGGCAACCGTTTCTGCTGAAGGAATAACATCCCCATATACATCGGTAAAAGCTTTGCGAACTACATAGTTATATTCAAAATTAGGAATAGGGTCACCCAATTGGTAAACCGGTGTCGAGGCATCGTCATTGTAATAGTTAACTTGGTCATAGTGTAACCCGTCTTCTAAGACATAGAGCACTAATTTCAATTCTTCTGTATAAGTTAAATCAAAACCTACTTTGACCGTAATATCCAAATTATTTCCGGTACGGGTTGAATTAATAGCAAGACCCAGCCCAACCAATTCTGCCTGTGCATTGTTGAGTTGTGATTGAGATTCATCCCAAGTTAAGGTTCTATTAATTTTACCGGTTGGGAATCCACTTACATTAAAAGTACTTTCCATACTAGCCGCATATTCGTATTTCATTTCAGTATCATCGTGAATAGCTGCCGGAATAATATTGGCGTTTTGAGCAACAGCATCTTCTATTTTCCACCATAATCTCGGACAATAACCACACCAAGTACCGGTATAATCTTCTACTAATACTTTGGTAGTATAGTTTGATGCGACAACAGTAAAAGTTTGTGTACTACTTTGAATTCCATCATAAACTGCATAAACATCATAATCACCTAGCGCCTGAGGGGTATAAACATTCCCTGTAATAGCAGATCCATTGACATAAAAAGTAGCTAAATTGGATAAATCTCTATCCAAATTATCTGTCGCTGTAAAAGTGACCGATTGAGTCAAAAACAGCATCGGATTATCCATTGTAACAGCTAAACTTTCATACCCAACGGTAGCTGTAGCAGTAATCTCAGGAGATACGATGATATCATTTAACTTGGCATACACTTGATAATCACCGGCTGTATCCGGATCAAAGGAATTTCCGGTTATTTCATTATCATTCACATAAAATGTACATTGGCTCGTATAATTATTGCCATTACTACCGGTAGCCGTAAACTCAAAGGGATCCAATTCAATATAAGTAGGATTAGGATTGGCTTCTACTGTTAAGTCTAGCGTGTTTGCTGTAATGGTAATAGGTGAAGAAGTAAGATTATCTTTTTTGGCATATACCTCATAAGTTCCTGCAGCAGGAGGATCAAACGTATTACCTGATATTTGATTACCATCTACAAAAAAAGTACTTGATGAAGTATAAGTAACGTTGTCATTTCCTTTAACTCTAAAGGTAAAATGACTTAATCCGTAATAAATAGGGTCTTGCAATGCCGTGACGGTTATAGAAGACAGTCCCCCGTCATCTCCTCCACCGGAAGATTTTTTACAAGAGGTTGTTGTCAACAACGGTAACAATAGTAACAAATAAATAAGTTTTTTCATTTTTTGGTATAGATTTTGAGATTTATAATGCACAAAACTAAATTTTTTATTTTAAATATAGACTTTTTTTGGTCATATTTTTACTAATTTTGCAATTTTAAATCCCATAATATGAAAAATCTATTTCTCAGTCTTCTTTTTATCTCTTTTTCTTTACTAATTACTGCTCAGACTTCACTTCCGACTGTTTCCTTAAAAAATTTGGATGGCACGCCTTTCAACACGGCTACAATAAACAGTGACAAGCCTGTAATTATCAGCTTTTGGGCCACTTGGTGTGTGCCTTGTATTGAGGAACTAGACGCCATTGCCGACGAATATGATGATTGGCAATCAGAAACCGGTGTAAGCCTGATTGCTGTTTCGGTAGATGATGCCCGCTCGCAATCTCGTGTAAAACCAATGGCAAATGGAAAATCCTGGGACTATACTGTCTTACTGGACCCTAAACAAGAATTAAAACGTGCTTTGAATGTAACATCCGTCCCGCATGTTTTCATCTTGTATAAAGGAAAAATTGTCTATAATCATTCCGGATATACAGAAGGTTCTGAACAAATACTCTATGAAAAAATACAAGAACTGATACAACAATAAATACTATTTCATCTACAAGCATGCTGTTTTTGCATGCTTTTCTTTTTAAAACTAACCAAAATGAAAAAAATTTTCCTTATTGCCACACTTATATGGGCAGGTCTAATGAATGCACAAGATTACGGAACCCTATCCGGTGGTTTTGAAACCAGTATCCAAAACTACAAAGATGATGAAGCTATTGGGGCTTATGCTCCATCGGATACTTGGGCATCGAATAATTATTTTAAATTGGATTATCGTTATAAGAAAATAGGTGCCGGTATTCAATATGAGGCCTACCTCCCGGCTTTACAAGGATATCCCGATACTTTTAAGGGAAACAAGGTTGCTAATTTTTATGTTTCTTACCAAGATGATAATTTTGGGATAACAGCAGGACATATCTATGAGCAATATGGCAGTGGACTTATATTACGAACTTGGGAAGACCGGCAAATCGGGATTAACAATGCCGTAAAAGGTGTAAGTGTATGGTTCAAACCGGTTGAGCAACTTACCTTAAAGGCCTTGTACGGCAATCAACGATTGAATTTGACAGAAACCGGAGAGGGCATTTTAAGAGGTTTTGATGCCGATTTTGATGTTTTGGGAGCCTTCCAATTAGAAAGTGATTTTTCTTTGCGATTAGGAGGTAGTTTGCTTAGCAAATACCAAGGAGGCTATACCGGACCAGCCGATGATTTTCCATCAGAAGTAACTTCACTTTCCCGTCGTATCAACATAGGTTATGCCAATTTTTATATCAATGGCGAATATGTAACCAAAGGAAATGATGTGTTATCCAATGGGTTAAATCCTTATCAAGATTATTATGACAACTATTACAAAGGAAGCGCTTTACTTTTAGAAACCGGTTTTGCTAAAAAAGGTTTGGGAATCAATGCGACTTTCAGACGATTGGAAAATATGAATTCCAGAAGTGATCGAAATTATATTACCGGTACCAATAACGAAGTTATAGTAAACTACCTACCGGCGCTTACCCAACAACAAGATTACAGTTTAGCCAATATTTATGTGTACACTGCCCAAACCAGCTATGAAAATTTCCATAGTAGTGTGGGTGAAATTGGCGGTCAAATTGATCTTTTTTACAAAATTAAAAAGGGTTCGACTCTAGGAGGAAAATACGGTACCCGATTATCGGTAAATTATGCCCATTGGAATGGCTTGAAAGCCACCATAGACCCTAATCTACCGGAAGGACCGGACATTCAAACCGAATTTTTACAATTTGGCGATAAGTATTTTACCGAATTGAATGTGAAGATTCAAAAAAGATGGAACAAAAAATTCAAATCCAATCTTTTATTTATCCATTCTTATTATGATGATGCTATTTTTGGTACAGCCTCTCACGATGTGATTAAAAGCAAGATAGCCGTAGGTGATTTCACCTATAAATTAACTGCTAAAAAAGCGGTTCGGTTAGAATTACAACATTTGTGGACCAAAGAAGATAAGAAAAACTGGATGGCCGGCACTTTAGAATATACCGTTGCGCCCAAATGGGGTGTTTTTGCTGCTGATATGTACAATTACGGAAATGATGATTCGGACAAACAGCTACATTATTATAACTTTGGCGCCAATTATACAAAGGATGCGACCCGTTTGGCAGTTACTTATGGAAGACAACGCGGCGGGTTACTCTGTGTAGGCGGTGTGTGTAGATATGTGCCTACTGCTTCCGGATTGACCATAACCCTCAATACATCATTCTAAAGAATATCAATTCATTGAAAATAAAAGCCGGTTAATCCGGCTTTATTTTTTGTCAATTAATTCTAATTTTTC
>CAYNFJ010000108.1:0-7078 GCA_964396505.1 uncultured Polaribacter sp.
AATTACTCGGTAGGTCATCCTACCTTATCCGGTGATGACAGCAAACTCTATTTTGTTTCTGATATGCCCGGTTCTGTGGGAATGACTGATATTTATGTCGTGGATATTCTAGGAGACAACACCTTTAGCGAACCTAGAAATTTAACGGCTATTAATACCAAGAATCGCGAAATGTTTCCATTTATGAGTAAAGACGGCATATTGTATTTTTCTTCGGATGGATACAATGGATTGGGAAATCTTGATATTTATGCCAGCAAATTGGACAAAGGGGTCTTTCAAGAGCCCATTCATCTGGATGCTCCCTTGAATAGTAAAGCCGATGATTTTGCTTTTATCGTCAATCCTGAGAAGAAAACCGGCTATTTTTCTTCCAATCGTTCCGGTGGAAAAGGCGATGATGATATTTATTCATTTGTTGAAGAGGAACCTATTGAATTTGAATGCAATCAAAGCATCATAACCCACGTAATTGATAGTAAAACTGCCAAACCCTTAACCGGTGCAAAACTCTACGTTTTCCACAATGGAAAAATGAGTGATGAAGTTACATTGGATGAAAAAGCTACCTATAAAATGGATGTCGATTGTAAAGAACAATACAGTTTTAAAGTTCAAATGGACGGCTATACTCCGGTTGAAAAAGAATTGACCACATCCGAAAGACCGGAATACACTAACAAAGTTGAAATAGCACTGGCTCCTATTCCAAAACCCAAACCACAAGTGCCACGGATTATCTTAGACCCGGTCTATTTTGATTTTGACAAATACAATATCAGACAATCTATTGATGCCGATAAAGAATTGGATAAAATTATAGCGATAATGCAACAATATCCTGAAATGATTGTATCTATTGAATCCTTTACCGACTCCAGAGGAGATGCAAAATATAATGAAATGCTATCCTTGAATCGTGCGAAAGCCACGAAAGAATATATGGTAAAAAAAGGAATTGATGCCAATAGAATTGTGGGCGTAAAAGGAATGGGAGAAACTCATTTGGTCAATCATTGTGACGGCACGGTAAAATGTACCGAAGAAGAACATCAAATGAATCGTAGGACCGAATTTGTGATTGTAAATCCGGAGTCTTATCAAAAATAATAAATTTTACAAATAAATTTCCAAAAGCGTTTCAGTACCTATTTTATTGAAACGCTTTTTTTTCTAATGAAAAACCATTGGCATATTATCGGACTGATGAGTGGCACCTCTTTAGACGGGGTTGATATAGTCTTTGTCCATTTTCAAAAAGAAATCTCTTATTCTTATAATATCCTTGCTGCAGAAACGATTCCGTATAGTCCGGAATGGAAAAACAAATTACAACAAGCCTTTTTTAGTACCGGACAAGAGCTCATACAACTACACACTGATTATGGAAAATATTTAGGAGAATTAGTAAACGATTTTATCCTAAAAAACAAGCTTGTCTATCCGGATTTTATAGCCTCTCACGGACATACCATTTTTCATAACCCCAGCGCCGGTTATACTTTTCAGCTAGGTGATGGAGCAAGCTTGGCTCAAACTTGTCAGAGAACCGTTGTTTGTGATTTTAGAAGTCAAGATGTAGCTAGAGGTGGGCAAGGAGCACCTCTAGTTCCAATGGGTGACTTATTACTTTTTCCTGAATATGATTATTGTTTAAATATCGGTGGATTTGCCAATATTTCCTATAATCATAATGGTGTTAGAAAAGCGCAAGACATTTGTCCAGCCAATATTTTATTAAATCATTACACCCGAAAAATCAACTTGGAATACGATGATGGAGGAGAAATGGCAAGAAAAGGAAAGATTAACACGGCATTACTTCAAGCATTAAATACACACCCCATTTATTCAAAAAAAGACTCCTTGGCCTTTGAAATAATTGTTTCTGATTTTATTCCACTGATTGATTCTTTTCAAATGTCAATTCCGGATATTTTACGAACCCTAATAGAACATATTTCACTTAAAATCAAGGAACTGGTTTATCCCAACACACAAGTGCTCGTTACCGGTGGAGGGGCATTGAATCATTTTCTAATGGAGCGGATACAACACGGTATTTCTGCTAAAATTACGACCCCCACATCGGATTTAATCCATTTTAAGGAAGCACTCATCTTTGCACTATTAGGCTTATTGAAAATGGAAAACAAGATCAATATTCTCGCTTCGGTTACCGGTGCTAATCGAGATCATTCCGGTGGTATTGTATATGATTATTAGCAAAAAAAATACTAGGATCGTCACTTTTTTGATATACTTATATAATACTATGCATGTTGTTTTTATATAATTAATTATAAATCAGATAATTACTTTGATACAAATATTAATTTAAGATGTGATTTTTTTGTACTTTAGTGCCTTAAAAATTTAACACCTAATTATAATGACTTCAATAATTATTCTACTTTTTGTTCTGGGCTATATCACCATTACATTAGAGCATCCTTTAAAATTGGACAAAACAGTCCCGGCTTTATTGATGGCTGCATTTATGTGGGCACTTTTAGCCTTAGGTTTTCACAACGGTACATTTGACGTAATTAACGGACACGAAGAAATCTTTAATTTTTTGAAAGACGGAACAAAAGCCCAAGAAGGATTTCACAATTTACTACTCCACCATCTGGGAAAAACAGCAGAAATTTTGGTTTTTCTAATCGGTGCGATGACCATTGTAGAGATTATTGATTTACACGAAGGATTTGATATTATTAAAAGTTGGATTAAGGCAAAAAGCAAGATACAATTATTGTGGATTATAACCATCCTTGCTTTTTTCCTATCAGCTATCATCGATAACTTAACCGCTACCATTGTACTCATTACTTTATTGAGAAAATTGATTACCAAACGGGAAGACAGATTATGGTATGCCGGACTTATTGTCATTGCAGCAAACGCCGGTGGTGCTTGGTCACCTATTGGAGATGTGACCACTACGATGCTTTGGATTGGAAAAAGAGTATCTGCTGCACATCTTATTGAAAGATTGGTTTTACCTTCTATTGTTTCTATCGTAATACCGGTATTTATCGCCAGTTTTTTACCTGCATTTAAAGGGAATATTGAAGTAGATATAGCAGATGATAATGAAGTAAAACACCGATTACTAAGTAGTAAAAGGATGTTGTTCTTAGGCTTGGGAATGATTATTTTTGTACCTGTATTTAAGACCATAACCCATCTACCTCCTTATATTGGAATGATGCTGGGTCTGGGAATCGTTTGGTTGGTTTCAGAA
Source organism: uncultured Polaribacter sp. (assembly GCA_964396505.1). Taxonomy (GTDB): domain Bacteria; phylum Bacteroidota; class Bacteroidia; order Flavobacteriales; family Flavobacteriaceae; genus DQTL01. The sequence continues at coordinate 3,251 of CAYNFJ010000108.1, forward strand.
TACATCCATCCGGAAGAAGATTTTACTGAAGAACGCAAGCACTTATACTCTCCACACAAGGCACTTTCACGTATTGAAATGTCCAGTATTTTATTCTTTTTGGGAATTTTAATGGCTGTCGCCGCATTGGAATCATTGGTGTATGGTGTCACTCAATCCGGAGAAATGGTGGGAACCTTACGCTATTTGGCAGAGGTATTAAAAGCAGCTATCCCCAATGACAGTATTGTCATTATGTTATTAGGGGTATTGTCTGCTATTATAGACAATGTACCTTTGGTAGCTGCATCTATGGGAATGTATAACGCTCCAATAGACGCCAGTATTTGGCATTTAATAGCCTATTCTGCCGGAACAGGTGGTAGCATGCTCATTATAGGTTCTGCTGCCGGCGTCGCCGCTATGGGTATGGAAAAAATTGATTTTATCTGGTATTTCAAGAAAATAACTTGGTTGGCAGTTATTGGCTTTCTTTCCGGATATATGCTATTACTATTTATGGAATCCTTATAAACAATTAAATTATTTTTTTATCGTTATAGATAACTAACACGATTACTTTATGATATTTTTAGCACTACAACAAGCAACACAAGCGGTAACCGAAGAAGTAATTCCGGAAGAAAAAACTCTATCTGTCATTGAGTTAATAAGTAATGCCGGAATTGGAGGTCAAATAATTATTTTTCTTTTATTAATTATGTTGGCTGTTACACTTTTTATTTATTTTGAACGGATTTCTGCTATTAAAGCCGCTTCCAAAATGGGCGACAACTTTATGAATCAAATAAAAGATCATATCAGTAATGGCAAATTAGATGCCGCCAAAGTATTATGTGCCCAGACCAAATCACCTGCTGCCCGACTCATTGAAAAAGGTATTTCCAGAATTGGAAAACCACTGGATGATATTAATAAAGCCATTGAAAATGCCGGGAGCTTGGAAATTTACAAATTAGAAAAAAATGTCAGTATTCTGGCTACCATTGCCGGTGCTGCACCTATGATTGGATTTCTAGGAACCGTTGTGGGTATGATTTTGGCATTTCATGAAATGGCCTCTAGTAGCGGTCAAGCTGAAATGGGTTCCTTGGCCGGAGGAATTTACACTGCTATGACTACTACCGTTGCCGGTTTGATAGTGGGTATTATCGCTTATATAGCCTATAATCATCTCGTTGTAAGAACCGATAAAGTGGTCAATCAAATGGAAGCAAAATCAATTGAGTTTTTAGACTTATTGAATGAACCTGTATAATTTTATGTCTAATTCGATTCTAAATGAACTTTAAAAATAGAAATAAAGTAAGTCCCGAATTTAGTATGTCATCTATGACAGACATTGTATTCTTGTTGCTAATTTTCTTTATGTTAACCTCCAATGCGCCCAATGCACTGGATATGATTTTACCTAAAGCCAAAGGAAAATCAACCAATACACAAAATGTATCTGTCAGTATCAAAAAAAATAGGACCTACTATGTCAATGGTAAAAAAACCCGGGCCAATCAGATAGAAAACACCTTAAAAGCGGTCTTATCCAAAAAAAAGAAACCCACGATTATGCTTCGAGTTGAAGAAAGTGTTCCGATTGAAAAAGCTGTTTTGGTAATGGATATTGCCAATCGAAATAAATACAAAGTAATTTTGGCTGTCAGACCTAAATAATTGATAAACAAATGTCTGTATTAGATACCGTACATAAAAGAAAATCTGCTGTTAAAACAGCCATCATTATGGCATTGTTGATACTGTCCTTTTTCTTTGTGGGGATGCAATATATGGATCCGCCGGAGGAAATGGGTATTGAAGTAAATCTAGGAAATTCCAATATAGGTAGTGGAGATATACAACCTATGGAACCGGTCAAAACAGCGCCCAAACCACAAACAATTCCGCCTGAAACAACCCCAAGTACCCCTACCGAAACAGCCGATGAAGTACTAACCCAACAAACCGATGAAGCACCGGTGGTTACCCCAAAACCGAAACCCAAACCAAAAGCTGAAAATCCAAAACCAAAACCCAAACCCAAGCCTAAGCCGAAACCCAAACCGGACCAATCCACTTCAGATGCTTTAAATAATATTTTAAACGGTCCCAGTAATAATGGAACCGCTTCGCAAGGAGAAGGAAACGATGCAACCGGTGGTGATAAAGGACAAATTGATGGAAACCCCTATGCCAATTCCTATTTTGGCGGTGGTAGCGGTAATGGAAAAGGCTATGGGCTCAATGGTCGTAGCAAAAAAACTAATAAAAAGTTTGTACAAAATTGCAATGAAGAAGGACGTGTAGTCGTCCAGATAGAAGTAGATAGAAATGGGAAAGTAACCAAAGCCATTCCGGGTGTAAAAGGTACCACAAACTCAGCTCCTTGCCTACTAGAACCGGCTAAAAAAACGGCACTTTCCTATCGTTTTAACCGAGATGCCAAAGCACCGGAAAAACAAGTGGGCTTTGTCATTATCGATTTTTCTCTAGGACAATAATGACATATCAAGAAACCCTCCATTGGTTATTTTCCAAATTACCGATGTATCAGCGACAAGGAAAAACAGCGTTTAAAAAAGACCTGACCAATAGTATAGCCTTATCCAAACATCTGGGAAAACCCGAGCAACAATTCAAAAGTATTCACGTAGCCGGTACCAACGGAAAAGGATCTACCAGTCATATGCTAGCTTCCATTTTACAAGAAAGTGGTTATACAGTAGGACTTTACACTTCTCCGCATCTAAAGGATTTCAGAGAGCGCATAAAAATTAACGGGACCTGCATTCGGAAAAACTGCGTGATTAATTTTGTCAAAAAAAACAAAAGCTTTCTGGAACAGCAAGGACTTTCTTTTTTTGAAATGACCGTAGGAATGGCTTTTGATTATTTTGCCAAAAAAAAAGTAGATATTGCCATTATCGAAGTGGGTTTGGGCGGACGTCTGGACTCTACCAATATCATAGATCCCGAATTGAGTATTATTACCAATATTGGATACGATCACACTCAGTTTTTAGGAAATAGCTTGTCCGAAATTGCTTATGAAAAAGCCGGTATTATAAAACCAAATACACCCGTTGTTATTGGAGAGACAGATCCGGAAACTATTCCTGTTTTTCAGAAAAAAGCAAAAGAATTACACAGTGATTTACAGATTGCCGAAACAACCCTATCTTCCATATACCCATCGGATTTACAAGGAGATTATCAAACAAATAATATCAAGACAGTCTTAACGGCTATTTCAATCTTACAAAAACAGTCTTGGCATATACCAATAAAGGCTATCAAAGACGGGTTACTACACGTCGTAAAAAATACGGGTCTGTTCGGTCGTTGGCAAGTTCTCGGGAGACAGCCAAAAATTGTTTGCGATACGGCTCACAATCGTGAAGGATTAACCTATACACTTAGACAAATTGCTAAGGAACAATACGGACAATTACATATAGTACTGGGTGTAGTAGATGATAAAAATCTAGATCACATACTACCACTATTTCCAAAAAAAGCAACTTATTATTTCTGTCAAGCTCAAGTTCCAAGAGCTTTGGACAAAAAACTGTTGCAAAAAAAAGCCACTACATTTCAACTCACAGGTAAAACCTATTCATCTGTAAATGATGCTCTTAAAGCTGCTAAAAGACGTGCAGACCCATCGGACTTTATCTATATTGGCGGGAGCACATTTGTCGTTGCTGAGATAGTCTGATAATTTTTATTCTTTTTCTTTGTCTTTAACAAAAATGATTTTATATTTGCATCCGCTTTCGGGCAATTAGCTCAGTTGGTTCAGAGCACCTCGTTTACACCGAGGGGGTCGGGGGTTCG
>CAYNFJ010000109.1:0-7024 GCA_964396505.1 uncultured Polaribacter sp.
TTCTATACTGACAAATTTTTGAAAAGGGGTAATAATTAATCTTTTTATCATATTTCTTATATTATTTATTTAAATAGGGCTTAAATTTCTCATCTAAGACAGCTGTAAACACTCTTTGCAAGAGTTTAAATCCTATATTAAAACACCTTATAATACAATTACTTTGTATTATATAATTGTACTTTTCTATTATTTAATGCTTGAATAGGTCTGTAATTACTATTCAATATTTTAGAAAATTGATCCAATTGTTCTTTAGAAGCAGTCATAGGAGTTTTCATCACATACCAATTGACAACTTCAGAACAAGGAGGAGTGGTCAGAGAACCCTTGTAGCTATAATAACTTTTATTCGATGGCAATAAATGCATTAAATCTATTGTTTCATCCGTATCAAATTTTCTGTTTTTTTTAGGAAATTTATCCAAATAATTACTCAACAGCTTATTTTGGGCACCTTCTTTAAATAAGATACCTATTACTGCATAATCCGTGTCAGAAAACCGATGTACAAAATGCACTTCCATTGGAAAATAATCCCCATTAATGGTATGTTCACTTTTGGTATGATAATGAAATTGCAATAAATTATACTCTTTATCTGCAATATTCACTTTATTATCTCCCGATACATTAAACTGAACCGTATGCCCATTATTAATTATTTCAACCGGAGATTGGGTATATTCAAACTGAATAGAATCTAATGATTCATTTATCACAACATCTTGTGTATTGATATTTACAGGAGATTGTACTGTACCACCACAATCCGAAAACCCATCACATAAATTTTTCCAATTTTCAGGTCCTTCATTGCCCTTATGATGTGACCAATGCACCTCATTACAATCAGGTTTTGTGTCTTTGGTGTAATTTTGATGAACTTCATGTTCTTTATTATGTACATGTCCATTTTCTAATGTTGCAGGTTTCGTATCTTTACAAGAGAAAAATACTGTTAAGGCAAAAGCCATTATTAATAAACTAAATTTTTGCTTCATTTTTAATTGATTTAATTGTTGTTTTTATTCATATTACTATTGATCATTTTATTAAGAAACTCCTTATAAAATATCGAGATACTGTCTTCATTTTGATCACCATCAGTCAATTCAGGCAGATGCTCTAAAAAATACCGTTGTTGATGTACTCCTTCTATTATAGTAGAAATCAACATTCTGGGATAAATGCAATCCGGATTAACTTCCAATACAATAGACGCTACTCGGTTCACCATATATTTATAAGCTTCAAAAAATCCTTTTTTATTTTCTTTATCTACATCTTTTGTATGCATAACTTTACCGGATTCTGCAACAATAAGTTTATACAACAAAACCTCATCAATATACGATATTGATGAGTCCTTCACAACCGGCGTCAATAAAACTTCAATAGCTTTATTCAATTTTTCTACCGGCGAACCTATATTTAAAATACTTAAAATAATTCTATACTCCATCCAACTCCAATACCAGTTATTCAAATAAAGTAACAGCATATGTTTATTTTCAAAATATCTGTAAATAGAGCTCTCCGGAGAACCTATTTTGACACTTAATTTCTTAAAAGTAAAAGACTCAAAGCCCAATTCATGCATCAATTCAATACCGTTTGAAATAATGTTTTGACCTAACTTTGATCGGTCTGGATTCCTGACATATAACTCATCAGAAACACGAATGTCGTATTTTATAGTATTCATATAAACTAAATTGAATGCAAATATAATAGTATTACTATCATTTACAAAAGTAATACTATTATTTATTAAACTTTAACATTTTTTTTATAATTTACAGATAAAAAAAAAGCGGACAATCTGAGTAAGAAAGTCCGCTTTTAAAGAATAAAAGTATTTTACAAAAACCCTTGTGCTTTCATCCATTCATCATTATACATTTTACCCACATAACGGGTACCGTGATCGTGAAATAAAACAACTACTACATCTTCTTTTGTAAAATGATCTTTGAGTTGCAAGAGCCCTTTGATAGCAGAGCCAGCAGAGTTTCCCATAAATAGGCCTTCTTCTTTGGCTAATTTTTGAGTATAAATAGCAGCATCTTTGTCGGTTACCTTTTCAAAACCGTCAATCAATGAAAAATCTACATTAGCGGGTAATATATCCTCACCAATACCCTCAGTAACATATGGATAGATTTCATTTTCATCAAAAATGCCGGTTTCGTGGTATTTTTTAAAAACCGAACCATAAGTATCAATTCCCCAGACTTTTATGTTCGGATTTTGTTCCTTTAAGTATTTTGCAATACCCGATACGGTTCCACCGGTGCCTACTCCCACTACAAAATGCGTGATTTTCCCATCGGTTTGTCGCCAGATTTCAGGACCGGTACTCTCGTAATGTGCTTGTGCGTTTGACGGATTGTTGTACTGATCTACATACCAAGAATTCGGAGTTTCTGTTGCCAAACGTTTCGAAACCGAGTAATACGAACGAGGGTCATCGGGGGCTACAGCACTGGGACAAACCACCACCTCTGCTCCCATCGCTTTTAACACATCAACCTTTTCTTTGGACTGTTTGTCGGCTATTACAAAAATACAATGATACCCCTTGATAATGGCTGCCAACGCCAAACCCATACCGGTATTTCCGGAAGTTCCTTCAATAATTGTTCCACCGGGTTTTAGTCGTCCATCTGCTTCGGCATCTTCTATCATCTTCAATGCCATACGGTCTTTTGCCGAATGACCGGGATTAAAAGTCTCCATTTTCGCCAAAACCAAAGCCTCTACACCTGCTACAATTTTATTTAATTTAACCAAAGGAGTATTTCCAATGGTTTCCAATATATTATTTGCGTATTCCATGACTCTTATTTAGAATTTGCAATATTACAAGTTTATTCAAGAATAGAAAACGCTCATATCAATAAAAGTATGTAAATTTGCAATGCGTCATTCATTTGACAAACATAATATACAATTACATAAATATACAAAGATATGAGTCAAACAATCAGAGAACTAGAACCTAAAGCGCTATGGAATAATTTTGCCGATTTAAACGCCGTTCCACGCGGTTCTAAAAAAGAAGAAAAAGTCATCCAATTTATGGTTGATTTTGGTAATAAATTAGGTTTGGAAACCATTGTAGATCCCATTCAAAATGTCATTATTAAAAAACCGGCAACACCGGGTATGGAAGATCGTAAAACCGTAGTCTTACAATCACATCTGGATATGGTTTGGCAAAAAAACAACGATACCGATTTTGATTTTGAAACACAAGGAATCAAAATGTATATAGATGGCGATTGGGTTACAGCAGATGGAACCACTTTAGGAGCCGATAACGGACTGGGAGTCGCTGCCATTATGAGTATTTTGGAATCTACCGATATTCCACATCCGGCTATTGAAGCCCTTTTTACCATTGACGAAGAGACCGGAATGACCGGAGCGCAAGGGTTGCAAGCAGGTTATCTGGACGGCGAAATTCTTTTAAATCTGGACACCGAAGATGACACAGAAATAGATATGGGTTGTGCCGGAGGTATAGACGTAACTGCTACCGGTGTGTACAAAGAAGAAAATATATTGGACAATACACTTACGATGTGTCTGACGGTAAAAGGACTCAACGGAGGACACTCCGGAATGGATATTCACAAAGGATTGGGCAATGCCAACAAAATAATGAACAGAGTGCTGTATGAAACATTTGACTTTGACATCAATATAGTCAGTATCAACGGAGGCAGTTTACGAAATGCCATTCCGCGTGAAAGCAATGTCGTTTTAGTAGTACCGCAAGCTAAAAAAGAGACTTTTACACAAAAAGTAAAAGAAATAGCCACCACTATTAAAAAAGAATTTGCTACTGTTGACAGTAACTTGGAAATACTATTAAACGAGTGTGAAACCCAGGCGACCAAAACCATGGACACACACAGCCAAATCAATTTGATCAAAGCCATTTACACCACTCATAATGGAGTATATCGTATGAGTCCGGATATAGAAGGATTGACAGAAACATCCAATAATCTGGCCAAAGTAACCGTAAAAGACGGCGCGATACTCATAGAATGTCTGACACGATCTGCTGTGGAATCCAGTAAAATGGACTTAGCACAAGCCCTGCGATCGGGTTTTGAACTTGCCGGTTATGATGTAGAATTTGCCGGATCCTATCCGGGTTGGCAGCCCAACCCCAAATCGCCTATTTTAGGTGTATTGACAAATATCTATACTGACATGTACCAAACCAAACCGGAAATAGTAGCCTGTCATGCCGGCTTAGAATGTGGTATTTTAGGAACTAATTATCCGGATATGGATATGATTTCATTTGGACCCACTATAGAAGGAGCCCACTCTCCCGACGAACGTGCCAATATCAAATCAACACAAAAATTTTGGAATTACTTATTAGAAATTCTTAAAAATATTCCAAAAAGATAGAATCTTGCCGGATATTTTAAATACTTTACAACATACGTATTTAAAATATCCGGTCTTTTTATACATTTGCTTATAACTTCTTAAGATTAAATTAATTTAATTCGTTTTTTTACGTATGTTTGCCTTACAAATCGTTCACTAAAAAATGTACACGCTTCTGATTATCTACGGACTTCTGTCTATTTTTATTTCATTTCTTTGTTCCATACTGGAAGCCTCTTTACTGAGTGTTACCCATGCATTTATCAACATAAAGAAACAAGAAGGATTTAAATACGCCGATCAATTAGAAAAACTAAAAGATGACATTGACCGCCCCTTGATCGCCATCTTAACCATTAACACCATTGCCAATACTGCCGGTGCCTTGTTAGTAGGTGTAGAAGCAGAACACGTATTTGGTTCCGGGAATAATATCGTCTTTGCCATTTCATTTATCATGACTTTTTTAATTTTATTGGTGTCTGAAATTATCCCGAAAACCATCGGAGCCACTTATTGGAAAGAATTGGCTAAATTTATGACAAAGACCTTAAGCGTATATATATTTATCATGAAATATACCGGCTTGTTATGGTTGCTGTTGTTTACAACACGACTTATCGGAAAAGAAGAGGTACATGGCAGTAGTGTATTTAGCCGCGAAGATTTTCATGCTATGACCGAAATTGCTGAAGAAGAAGGCGTTTTTGAAGAACAGGAAAGTACCGTTATTAAAAATATTATCTCTTTTAAAGAGACTACTGTCAATGAGATTATGACGCCTCGGTCGGTAATGCTAACCGCTAATGAAGGACAGAAAATTATTGATTTTTATAATGAAAATAAAGAATTGCGCTTTTCCAGAATACCTCTTTATAAAGAGGATCATCCGGATGATATTACCGGCTATTTTCTGAAAGACAAACTATACGATGCCATTATTAAGGGTTTAGGTGAAAAAGAACTAAAAAGCATTAAAAGAGATATTATTATTACCAATAGGGATACTTCTGTCGCTGATTTATTTGAAAAATTAATTGAACACAAGGAACATATAGCCTTGGTTTATGATGAATATGGTTCTGTAAGTGGCTTGGTAACCCAAGAAGATGCCATTGAAACGCTCTTAGGTCTCGAGATTATGGATGAAAGTGATCGACATGAAGATATGCAAAAATTAGCAAAAACCCAACATAAAAAAAGAGAAGACGAACATAATCAGGAGGAATAAAGCCCGGTATTCTTAAAGAAAACCTAATCTTAATTTTTTATTTTTTGGAACCACAAAAAATTGTACTTTTACCCCACAGAATACAAAATTATTTATGGGTAAAATTATTGCAATAGCCAATCAAAAAGGAGGGGTTGGAAAAACAACTACCGCTGTCAATCTAGCCGCTTCATTAGGAGTGCTGGAAAAAAAAGTACTATTAATAGATGCAGACCCACAAGCCAATGCCTCATCCGGTCTGGGTATAGATGTGGAAACCGTGGAAAACGGCACCTATCAATTATTGGAGCATATTACCAGCGCACAAGACGCTATTGTAAGTACTTCTTCTCCCAACCTCGATTTAATTCCGGCGCACATTGATTTAGTAGCCATCGAAATTGAATTGGTCGATAAACAAAATAGAGAAGCGATGCTGCGTGAAATCATCCTTCCCGTAAAAGATCAATATGATTATATCATTATAGATTGCGCCCCTTCTTTAGGACTGTTGACTCTCAACGCATTGGTCGCCGCCGATTCTGTATTAATACCAATCCAATGTGAATATTTTGCCCTGGAAGGTTTGGGTAAATTATTAAACACCATCAAAAGTGTCCAAAAATTACACAACCCCGATTTGGATATAGAAGGACTCTTACTCACGATGTATGATTCCAGATTACGCTTGTCCAATCAGGTCGTAGAAGAAGTCAAAAAACACTTCCAAAAAATGGTTTTTAAGACCATCATCAAAAGAAATATCAAGTTAGGAGAAGCCCCGAGTTATGGCGAAAGCATCATTGCTTATGATGCGACCAGTCGCGGTGCCAAAAATTATATAAATCTAGCAAACGAAATAATAAAGAACAATGGCTAAATCATCCAAAAAACGAGCATTAGGAAGAGGACTATCCGCTTTACTTCAAGATTCTACTTCTGATATCTCATCGGCCAATGATAAAAATGCCGATAAGATTGTAGGAAATATTATTGAAATTAAATTGGAATCTATCAAGGCAAACCCTTTTCAACCCAGAACCTATTTCAATGAAGAAGCCTTGCAAGAATTAGCTGATTCTATTAAAGAACTCGGTATTATTCAACCCATTACGGTGAGAAAAACCGGTGATGACAGCTTTGAGTTAGTATCCGGTGAACGCCGGTTTAGAGCCTCTAAAATAGTCGGTTTAAAAACGATACCCGCTTATGTTAGGATAGCCAAAGATCAAGAGATGCTAGAAATGGCATTGGTAGAAAATATCCAGCGAAAAGACCTGGATCCAATAGAAGTCGCTTTGTCTTACCAACGATTGATAGACGAAATAAAATTGACCCAAGACCAGCTGAGTCAACGTGTCGGAAAAAAACGTTCAACGGTTACCAACTACTTGC